>JBAUDW010000028.1:0-3510 GCA_049678285.1 Phycisphaerae bacterium | reverse complement strand
CGGCCGAGCCGCCCGCGGCGACGACGGGCGAAGGCGCAGCCGCGCCCGGCGAAGAGCCTTCCGACGCCGAGCAGCAACTCGAACAGGGCATTGCCCGGTTCTTCGAGGAGCACCTGGGCGCCTGGGCTGCCAAAGAGGTGGTCGGCGTGGCGGTGTGGCAATTCCTCGCCGCGTTCCTCTTCATCTTCCTGGGGCTGGTCGCCAAGAAGGTCTCCGACTTCGTGATGGACCGCAAGGTGATCCCGCTCCTTCGGCGGACGCGGCTGGAGTTCGACCATCTGCTGGCGGAGGCGGCCTCGAAGCCGATCGGCTGCCTGTTGCTGCTGGGCGGTTTGGGCTTGGCCGTGGCGTCGCTTCGCCTGCCGACCGAGCCGAACATCCGCGGTTTTGCTTACGGCGCCCTGAAGGTATTTTTCGCGGCCGACGTGGTCTGGTTCCTTTTCCGCGTCGTGGACGTCGCGGTCGAATACCTTGGGCGGATGGCCCAGCGCACCCAATCGAAACTCGACGATCAACTCGTGCCGCTGGTGCGCAAGGCCCTGAAGGTGACGATCGGGGTGGTATGCGGCGTGTGGGTGGTGCAGTTGTTGGGCTACAGCGTGTCGAGCCTGCTGGCGGGGCTGGGGATCGGCGGGCTGGCGGTGGCCCTTGCGCTTCAGGACTCGCTCGCGAACTTTTTCGGGTCGGTGTTCATTTTCCTCGACCGCCCGTTCGCCGTCGGCGATACGGTCAAGATCGGCGACGTGACCGGGACGGTCGAGCAGATCGGTTTCCGCTCGACGCGGATTCGCACGTGGCCGGCCACGCTGGTTTCGATTCCCAACAAGACCGCGGCCGAGTCCGTCGTCGATAACTGGTCGAAGATGCCCAAGCGGCGCGTGTTCCAGACGGTCGGCGTCACGTACGAGACGACGGCCGACCAGATGCAACAGGCCGTCGCCGCCATCCGCCGGATCCTCGAAAGCGACGAGGGCGTGGACCAGGAGTTCATCGTCGTGCGTTTCAGCGACTTCGGCGCGTCGAGTCTGGACATCACCGTCTACTACTTTACAAAGGCCATCGCCTACGCCGACCACTTGGCGATGAAGGAACGGGTGAATCTGGCGATCATGCGGGCGGTGGAGCAACTGGGGCTCTCCATCGCTTTCCCGACGCGGACCGTGTATTTCGAGGGCGACGTGGCCAAGGCCCTGGCCGGACGCGCCGAACCCAATCGCCCTGAGGCCAAGGGCTAGGAATCGGCCGCCCGGCGGTAGCGGTCCGTCCGTTGGGGGACCGGCATGGAGAAAGGACTGCGATGGATGCAAACCCCCTGTTGGGCGTCATCCTGCAAGCTCTCGGCGGCTTCGCGGCGGGCAGTTTCTACATCCCCTTCAAGAAGGTGAAGGGCTGGGCCTGGGAGAGTTACTGGCTCGTGGGGGGTTCTTCAGTTGGATCATCGCCCCGTGGGTCGTGGGGCTGCTGCTGTGCCCGGACCTGGTGAATGTGTTGCGGTCGGCCCCCCCGAAGAACCTGGTGCTGTGTTACCTGTTCGGCATTCTGTGGGGCGTGGGCGGCCGCCACGTGGCGCCGGTGGCGATCCTGTTCCTTGGGAACTCGCGCCATGTGGGCAAGGCCGTGCCGCCCGAGCAGATCACCACGAGCCTCGACGACGCGCTCTTCGACTCCGACTGGATGCCCTACGACGTCTTCGAGAACGACGCGAAACTCGCCGGCAAGGAGATCAGCCTGCACCAGGAACGGTACCGCGTCCTCGTCGTCCCGCCGGTCGAGGTCATCCCGTACGGGGCGCTCGCGAAGGCCAAGGCGCTGTTCGACGCGGGCGGCATCGTCGTGGGCTACGGCTTCCTGCCGTCGAAGTCAGCCACGCTCGGGAAAACCTCGCAGGACATCGCCGCGTTGCGTGATGCCGTCTGGGGCGCCGACGCTGAGCCGGGCTTGGCGGTCCGCAAGACGAGTCCGGCCGGCGGGCGATCGTATCTGCTGCCCGAGAAGCCCACGCCGGAGGACCTCCGGAAGGTCCTCACCGGGGACGCCGGCGTCCATCCCGCGCTCGAGGTGATCGAGGGCGAGACGAACGATTGGGTCCACGTCCTGCACCGCGTCAAGGCCGGCCGGGATGTGTTCCTCATCTGCAACCAGAACCACGAGGGCCAGGCCCGGCGCCTCAGGTTCCGCGCCGCGGCCGCCGGCGCGCCGGAGCACTGGGACCCGATGCGCAACGAGATCTCCGCGCTGCCGCACAAGCGGACGGGCGAGAGCGTCGAGTTCGAACTCGTGATGGAACCCAACGAAAGCGCCCTGGTCGTGTTTACCGACGGCGGGAAGGTCCGCCCGCCGCGCATCGAGGCCCTGAAACCCCTGCGGCCGGCGATCGACGTGGTCCGCGAACCGCTCGCAGGCCCGCAGCCGCCGGAACCCGGGGCGGAAGCGTCCGGCAGCCCGTTCGTCCTCGAAGGATGCCCCTGGGTCTGGTTCCCGGGCGAGGCGGCCCGGACTGCCGCCCCGCCTGAAACGCGGTGCTTCCGCCGCGAGGTCTCCCTCGGCGACCGCAAGGTCAAACAGGCCCGGGTCGTACTCGCCGCGGACAACAGTTTTATCCTCTACGTGAACGGCAAGGAGGCCGGCAAGGACGACGGCGGCGGCGATTCCTGGAGCCGGCCGCAGACCTTCGACGTGGCCAAGTTCCTGAAACCCGGCGCGAACGTCCTGGCCATTGCCGCCGAGAACGCCAGCGCGGCGCCCAACCCCGCCGGCCTCATCGGCAGATTCGTGGTGACCTTCGAGGCGGGCGACCCGCTGGCCCCGAAATCCGTGCGCCTGCTCTTTTACGCCGCACCAGTCCCGTGATTGGTGCCTGCCGACCGAATCGCCGGATTAGAGGGTTTTAGAAATCGGCGGCCCGTCGGCGGGCGGGGGCGACGTGAAAGGCCAGCGCATAGTCTCCCACGACGAGGTATTCAACGCCGTGCTTGTTTAACAACGCGAGCAACTCTCTCGAGTCGTCCTGGGTTTCCATACCGCTGCTTTCTGAGGACCTCGACGGCGGCAACGCGTTCGGCGGGCGGCTGGCTGAGCCAATACTCCAGGTCGCGCTTGGCTGCCCGCGGGTCACACAGGTCGCGCTTGCAAACGGTCTTGCGAATCATAATACCATTCTACCACATCGCCCGGTGGCGGGGAAGCCCCTCTTGGCGCGCTCCGCCCAGCCGCTAGAACGCCGCCGCTTTCCGGCGCGCCTCAGCCACCGCGGCGGCAAGCACCTTCTCAGCCGCGTCGGGACCTTCCGCGGCGGTCGGCTCGACGAGAATCACGCTAACTTTCTCGATGCCGATGAACCCCAGGACGGCTTTCAGATACGGCAGTTGAACGTCCATGGCCGCGGCCGGCGTGGGCCGGCTGATTTCTTTGACCTGGATCGCGATCTCGGCCTCTTTGTCGCGGAGGTCTTCCTTCGGCGCGTCATCGCCGACGGTGAACGTGCCCGTCTTCGTCTCGCCGGCCTTCGCC
>JBAUDW010000027.1:0-5859 GCA_049678285.1 Phycisphaerae bacterium | reverse complement strand
TCCGCCGAAAACCGTCTGCGTTTCCCTGCCATCCGATCGTCTCCTCGGCTGCTCGTGCCGCCCTATTCTACCCGGAGACGATTCCACCTTAAACCCGCGCCCAGCTTTTGGGGACACGCTCACCCCTTGACTTCATTGTCGATACGCCTATCATATTACATGCCCGGCCGGGATTGTCCCGGCTTGGGCAACAGTGGGCTGTCTGATGTCCCCCCGTCAGGCAGCCCCTTTTTTCCTCCCTCCCCCGTCCCGACCCCTCGGGATCCCTGGCCGTCAAATGCTGTTTCTTTGTCAAATGCGAGATTTTCCCGCCCAAAACGACTTACGTGCGTCCGCGGGAAGTTATGCACATAAAGGTATGCACATGACATGGATGGAAAAAGTGCGAAATAGGGCCTAAAAACCGGTAAAAACCGACCAAAAAACGCGAAAAAAGTCGAAAAAACGCAAAATCCGCGCTAGCCCATCTTAACATTCGGGGTCCTTTAGGAGAAAAACCCCCCTGGCGCTAGCGCCAGGGCCTATGGGTTCCCCAAAACCGCCCAAAAATACCCCCCAAAACCTCCTCCAAAAAGTTATCCACAATCGCCGGCGTTCGTAAGTGGGAGCGCTCGGCGCCGGCTGCGGAGAAACATTTCGCATCCGCCGGCCGGAGAGTATAATACTTCGCTTCCTGAATTGTTGCCCAGGGGGGCTTGAGAGAAAGGAATCACACATGAGGCATGTCAGACTGGTCGGACTGTTGTGCCTGGGGCTGCTCGTGGGTCCAGCCGAGACTCTCGGCCAGGAGGCGAAACCGTTCGTCCATTCCTTGTTCGGCGACCACATGGTCCTTCAGCGCGACATGAAGGCGCCCATCTGGGGCTGGGCCAAGCCGGGCGAGAAGGTGACCGTCGAGATGGCGGGGAAGAGCGGCACGGTCGCCGCCGATAAGGACGGCCGATGGGAAGTCCGACTGGGTCCCTTCAAGGCGGGCGGGCCGCACACGCTGAAGATTTCCGGGCCCCAGGCGGTGACGATTCAGGACGTTCTCGTGGGCGACGTGTGGCTCTGCGCGGGCCAGTCGAACATGGAGTGGGGCATGACGGGTAGCGACACCGGCGACGACATTCCGAAGGCCGATTTGCCGAAGATCCGGCAAACGAGGCCAGGCGGAAACTGGGTTGTGTGCAGTCCGCAGTCGGCATCCGGTTTTCAAGCCGTCGGCTTCTACTTTGCGCGGGCGGTTCAGCGGGAGACCGGCGTTCCGATCGGCTTGGTCAACAATGCCGTGGGCGGATCGCGCATCGAGCCGTGGGTCGACCCTGCCAGTGTGGCTTCGGCGACCGAACATCGGCCCGCGCTCGAAGGGGGCAAAAGCAGCCTGTTTATCGCCAAGACGCTGCCGCTCGTCCCGTATGCTTTGCGCGGCATGCTGTGGTACCAGGGCGAAAGCAACGGCAACGAGGGCGCAAGTTACCTCCACAAGTTGCGGGTCCTCATCGGCGGCTGGCGGAAATTGTGGGGCCAGGGCGATTTCCCCCTGTATGTCGTGCAACTTCCCAATTTTCAGCAGGCCAATGACAATCCGGCCGGCGGCGACGGGTGGGCCAAGATCCGCGAGGCCCAGTTGAAGGCCCTCGCGATTCCCAACACCGGTGTCATCATTACGATTGACGTCGGCGATCCGAAAGACATCCATCCGAAGAACAAGTTCGACGTGGGCGAACGCCTTGCGCGGTGGGCGGTGGCCAAAGACTACGGCAAGAAGGGCCTCGTCTACAGCGGGCCTCTCTACAAGGGCATGAAGGTCAAGGGCAACAAGGTCCGCCTCTCGTTCGACCACGTCGGCAGCGGCCTGATGGTCGGCAAGAAGGAAGGCCAACGACCGACCGAGGAAGTGAAGGACGTCCAACTGAAGCGCTTCGCTGTCGCCGGGGCCGATAAGAAATGGGTCTGGGCCGATGCCGTCATCGAGAAGGACACGGTCGTCGTCTCCAGCCCCGATGTGCCGAACCCTGTGGCGGTGCGGTATGCCTTTTCCGGCAACCCCGAAGGCTGTAACCTTTACAATAAGGAAGGGTTGCCCGCCTCGCCCTTTAGAACGGATGATTGGGAATGAGGCGAACGAGGGGGAGAACCGTGAGCGGATCTGAAAGGGTGACGCGGCGATCGTTCATCAAGTGCGTGGGGGCGGGGTCGGCGGCGCTCGCGGCGCCGGCCGCAAGCCGACGTTTACTTGCCGGCAGCGCCGACCTTGCGGACGAGGACCGCCCAGTCCTTGCCGGGCTCGGCAGGCGCGGCGCCGAGGGCGCGCCGGCCGCCGCCGCTGACTGTCTTCACGGAGCCGTCCTGCAGGTCGCCGCCGCTGCGCGGATCGTACCATTTCACCTCGAACGTTCCAACGGCGTTCGAGAGGTCCAGGTCCGTCGTCCCGCCGTCCTTAAGATACACGGCATAGACTTCGCCGGGCTTTGAGAGGCAAAAGGCGTCGCGGGCCGAGATTCGTTCATCGTCGCTCTTCATCTCCCAGAACGGAAGGTATTTCTGGAAGAAATCGAGGGCGTAGCGCGTCAGGTCCCAGAGATGGTCGCGGCTCCGCCAGTCCTGGCACGAGAGGTCCGACTCGGGGTGCTTGTAGCCGAAATAGTACTCGACGCCGGCGCCGCCGGCCAGGAGGTTGCCCCAGAGGGTTTCCTTGCGGATGCCGTCGTGCCCGAAGTCTTCCTGGTCGGTGATGACGCCGTCGCTGGCGGGATTCTGCTCGTCGTTGGCGACGACCCACGGTCGGCCGGCGGCGGCGGACTCGTCGACCCACTGCTTGGTCTGGGCGTACACCTCATCCCAGCCGATCTGAATCGAAGCACCGGTGTACTTCGAGGCGGTTCCCAGCAGCGGACGGTACACGCTCTCCTGCTTGCCGGGATACGTGTGCAGGATGACGTTGCTCCGGTAGGGGTCGTGGTCGTAGAAGTACTGAGCGAAGGCCTTGCGTTGGGCGTCGGTGTTGGTGTTCTCCTCGCCGATGTTCCAATTCAGCGCCAGGTGATGGCTGAAGCGGGCAATCAGTTCGCGGTAATAGAGTTTCCGCTCGAGGCCGAGTTCGCCGCCGTCCAGCAACTGGTCGTTCTCGGTCTCCTGGGTCTTGAAGTGGAGGTAAAGGCCCAGCCGGTCGGCCTGCTCGAAGACGATCTCCCACTGGGCGAGTTTCGAGCAGTCGAAGCGTGTGCGCGGCGTCGAGCGGTCGTCGATGTAGGGGAAAACGTTCTTGTCGTCGCCGCCGATGTTCATGGTGAGGAACGAGAACGCGTTCATTCCTTTGCCGGCAAGGTAGTTGATGGCGCCGAGGATGCCCTTGCCCTTGCCGTTCTGCCACTGCGGGTCGCCGCTCCGCCAGTCCTTGACGTGGGGGCCCCAGGATTTTCGCCGCTTGTCGTTGTCCGGCGTGTTGTCGAACCCGTCGTAGGCGAGGAAGTTTTCGGGGGCGTCGGCGCCGCCCTTGACGAAGTACTCGCCGGTCTCGGCGAATCGCAGGTGGTGCTTGCCGACGTACTGAAGCCGACCTTTGGCGCGGTGGTCGCGGCCGGTCTTGTCGGTCGGTCCGACCTCGAAGGAGCCGCTCGCGCCGTCGCAGAAGCCGGCGCTCGCGCCCGCCTGGGGGTCGGCGCTCACGGCCACGTTCGGCCCTTTCCGGAAGGAAGATGCGTAGGTCCATGTGCCGGTCTGGTCCGGGCAGAAATGGACAAGCCAGACGTTCCCGGAGTCGGCGCTCGTCTCGGCCGCATTCCCGTCGGCGGCGTAGTAGCCCGGTACAAGGTAAGTCGTGTCGCCGTTCTTGAAGGTCACGTTGAGGCGGTAGTCGGTGAACGGATTGGGGTTGGCGGTTTCGGTGGCATCCGGTCCCTCGAAGGCGATGGTGACCTTGTGCCACTTTTTGAGTTCGCCGAAGACCTTGCCGCCGCCGCGTCCGCCCGGGACCGCCGCGCCGAACGCTGCCGGGTGCAGGATGGCGACGAGGCCGGCGGCGGCGAAGATCGCACCGAGCCACCGGACGGCGGGCGCGGTTCTTGCGAGTTTGATGGATTTTCCTCCCGTGTTCTCTTCTACGAGTGAGCGGGGCCGTTTGTCGGAGGGTTATGGCGCCGCGGCTGATGGACCGGCAATTCGCCTTGCGGCGAGGGTGGCCGGCGGCCATAATGTGGGACTGTTCCGGATCGTCTTGGACAGGAATCCAGGCGGGAGAAGGCGATGAAGGTGCTTTACATCGGGGGCACAGGCGAGATCTCGTACGTGTGCGTTCTGGAGAGCGTCCGGCTCGGGCAGGAGGTGGCGGTGTTCAACCGAGGCCGGTGTGAGGAGCCGCTGCCGGAAGGCGTCCGCCAGATCACCGGCGACTTGAACGACGAGGCCGCCTATCGCAAGTTGGGCGAGGAGCGGTGGGACATCGTCTGCCAGTTCCTGGCCTATGAGGTTGAGGACGCCCGGCGGGACCTCAGGGTCTTCGGCGGGCGGTGCGGGCAGTACGTGTTCATCTCGTCGGCCGCGGCGTACAAGAAGCCGATGACAGGGATCGTCATCAACGAAGACGTTCCCCTGGGGAATCCGTATTCCTCGTACGCCCAGAAGAAAGCCGACGTCGAGGCGGCGCTCCTGGACTGGCACGGGGAGGGAAGGCTGCCGGTGACGATCGTCCGCCCCAGCAACACGCACCGTCGGCGGTTTCCGGGAGGCGTCGGGACGGGCGACGACGCGGCCTGGCGGGCCGTCAACGGCAAGCCCTTCATCGTCTGGGGCGACGGGACCGGCATCTGGACGCTGACGCACAGCGACGATTTCGCCGGGCCCTTCGCGCGCCTCCTGGGGAATGAGCGGGCGCTGGGCGAGGCGTTCCACATCACCCGCCACCTGGAGGCGTACACGTGGGACGCGATCTACACGGCCATGTGCCGGGCGCTCGGCGTCGAGGCGAAGATCGTCCACGTCGCCACGGATACGCTCGTCCGCTACAACCGCGATTGGGTCGCGTCGCTCCTGGGCGACAAGTGCTGGTCCGTCATGTTCGACAACTCGAAGGTCATGGCCGTCGCCGGAAAGTTCGAATGCAAAGTAAGTCTGGACGAGGGCATGGCCGGGGCGGCGGAACACTTTAAGAAGCGGCTGACCACCTACAAGCCGGATGCCGCGAGGCACGCGCTCTTCGACCGCATCATCGCGGAGCAGCAGACGCTGGGGACGTAGCCGTGCCGTGGCCGGCGGCACGGCTTGCCGTCAGGCCACTGACCTGCCCCTATTCTTTGGTCCAGGGATTATGAGAGTCCGTCCCTTGCAAGTCCAGCTCCGACCGGTGCCGGCGTCGCGTACCCCAACGCGCTGTGCGGCCGGTGGCGGTTGTACATCTCGCGCCACTGCTCGATGATCGCCCGCGCGTCCGCCACGCTCACGAACCAGTGCTCGTTCAGGCACTCGTCCCGGAACTTCCCGTTGAAACTCTCGACGTAGGCGTTCTGCGTCGGACGTCCCGGCTCGATGAACGCCAGCCGAAGGCCCCGGTCGTACGCCCACTGGTCCACTGCCCGGCCCGTGAACTCCGGCCCGTTATCCGCCAGGACGCAGCCCGGCATCCCCCGCTCCCGCACCAAGCGCTCCAAGACCCGCGTCACCCGACGGCCCGAGAGCGACGTGTCCACCTCGATCGCCAGGCACTCCCGCGTGAAGTCGTCCACCACGTTCAGCGTCCGCAGCGTCCGCCCTGAGGCCAACGTGTCCGCCATGAAGTCCATCGACCACCGCCCATTCGCCCCGCCCGGCGCCCGGAGCCCCTCGCCCCGCGGCCGTGAGACCCGCTTACGCCTCCGCCGCCGCACCGCCAGCCCCGCCTCC
>JBAUDW010000026.1:0-25085 GCA_049678285.1 Phycisphaerae bacterium | reverse complement strand
CCTCGGGATGGCCGCCTTCCGCCTCCGGGCGGCCGGGCGGACCCTGCTCGTCCACCGCTGGCGGGCGCGGGTGGACGGCTTCGCGCAGCGTCTCGTGGACCTCGACCCGGACCGGGTGCTCGCTCGCGGCTATAGCCGCACGGTGCTCGAGCGCACCGGGGCGACGCTCCTGCGGGCGGCCGACGCGCGGCCGGGCGACCGCCTGCGGACGCATCTGGCGCAAGGGGAACTGGCGAGCCGGGTTGAAGAGGCGGGCAAACAGCGAATGTCGAATGTCGAACAAGGAATGGCGAAGGACGAAGGAAAAGGCGAAACGGCCAGGGGAGCCACGCGGGCGAGCAAGAACACCCCTCACGTGCCACAACGCACCCTGTTCGAGTGACAGGCCGAGCCGCGAGCGCCAGCGAGCAGCAGGCGAAGCGAGAAAGGTGGAGAAGAAATCATGGCGAAGAAAAAGGCTGCGAAAAAGGAAGGGGCGACGTTCGAGGCGAGGCTCGAGCGGATCGAGGAAATCGTCGAGCGACTTGAGTCGGGCGAGGCGGGGCTGGACGAATCGCTGAGGCTCTATGCCGAGGGCGCGGAACTCATCAAGGCCTGCCGGGCCACCCTGGCGGAGGCCGAGAAACGCATCGCGAAACTCTCGGAGACGGCCGGCGGCGACCTGGTGGAAGAACCGTTCGAGGCGGAGGAAGAAACATGATGGGCCGCCGATGGTCACTTTCGGCCCTCGTAGAAGTAGTTTCAAGACCCTGGGGGCACGGATTGCGAGCAATCCGTGGCACCCGGAATGAGGGCATCCCTTCACAAGAACGGGTGCCACCGTTTGCTTGCAAACGGTGCGTGACGGTTTTGAAACTACTCCTAGTCGCAGCGGCCCTTGCGGCCGGGTGCGCCCCGAGCGCTGAGCGCGAGTGCCTGTACCAGGTCTCGACGCTCGGCGCGCTGGTGGAAGGCGTGTACGACGGAAACCTGGCGGTCGGGGAACTGAAGAAGCGCGGCGACTTCGGCGTCGGGACGTTCGACGCGCTGGACGGCGAGATGGTGATGCTCGACGGGCGCGTGTACCGCGTCCGCGCGGACGGTAAGGCCGAGCCCGTCGGCGACGAGGAGACGACGCCCTTCGCCACGGTCACATTCTTCGAGGCGGACCACACCGGGTCGCTCGAGGGACCCTTCGACCTGGCGCGCGTGGAAGAAATGTTGGACAAGGTGCTGCCGACGAAGAACATCCCCTATGCGGTGCGGATCGAAGGGACGTTCACCCGGCTGAAGACGCGCAGCGTTCCGAGGCAGACCAAGCCGTATCCTCGCCTGGCGGAGGTGACAGCCAAGCAGCCGACGTTCGAGTTCGAGAACGTGCGCGGGACGCTCGTGGGGTTCCGGTGCCCGGAGTATGCGAAGGGGCTGAACTTCCCGGGCTGGCACCTGCATTTTCTGACGGCCGACCGGACGGGGGGCGGACACGTCCTGGAACTCGTCACGGACAAGGTGCGTTTCGCGATCGACTACACGTTCGCCATCTACGTCGCGCTGCCGAAAGGCGGCGGGTTTTACAAGGCGGACCTGGCGGGGGAGAAGTCGGCGGACCTGCAGCGCGCGGAAAAGTGACGGCCGCTTACGCCTCGCTCAGAGCCTGGACGTGGGCGGCGGAGGCGGAGGCGAGGCCGTCGAGCGCATAGCCGCCTTCGAGGACGCTGACGAGCCGGCCGCCGGCATGCGAGCGGGCGATCTCGAGCACCAGGCGCGTCAGGTCGGCGAAATCCTCGTCCGCCAGGCGAAAGCCGCCGAGCGGGTCGCCGGCACGCGAATCGAAACCCGCCGAGATGAGAACCAAGTCCGGTTTGAACCGTTCGGCGGCGGGCAGGAGCCGGCCGCGGAACGCCTCTTCGACGATTTCCTCGCGCCCCGCGCCCGCGGGGAACGGACAGTTGAGCGTCGTCCCCGCCCCCTTCCCCTCGCCGATTTCCTTCGGCGACCCCGTGCCGGGATACCACGGCCACTGGTGGGTGCTGAAGTAAAAGACGGACGGGTCCGCGTAGAAGATTTCCTGGGTTCCGTTGCCGTGGTGGACGTCCCAATCGACGATGAGGACCTTCTCGATGCCGTGCTTGCGTTGGGCGTGCCGGGCGGCCAGGGCGACGTTGTTGAAGATGCAGAACCCCATGCCGCGGTCGGGCGTCGCGTGATGGCCCGGCGGACGGACGACGCAGAAGGCGTTCTTGGCGCGGCGAGCGACGACGGCGTCAACCGCGCCGAGGATGCCGCCGGCGGCCTGGAGGGCAACCGTCAGGGACCCTTCGCCGATGGCCGTGTCGCCGGTGCTCAAATTCCCCGCGCCGGAGGCGACGTCGTGCCGCACGGTCCGCAGGTAACTTTCCGTGTGACAGGCGAGGATTTCCTCGTCGCCGGCCGCGCGAGGCGCAAGGGCCAGGAGCCGCTCCTTAAGCCCCGCGCGCTCAAGACCGCGCATGACGGCATCGCAGCGTGCGGGGGATTCGGGATGGCTCGGGCCGGTGTCGTGCTGCTTGAAAAGGTGTGCGTATAAGATGGCGGTGCGCAGCGAATCCGTGGGAACGGCCCGAGAATTCATCGCCCTTTTCGCTTTCCTCTCCTGTCGCGCTTGCTCGGCCGCTTGGCGGAGCGTTTGGCGCCTTGTCGGGGAGGTGTGGCCTTGGGCGGCTGTTCGGCGGCCTTGGTTTCGACCGGCTCCAGGTCGAGTTGTCGGCGCGGGATGTCCACGCGGACGATGCGGATCTCCAGGCCGGAGCCGACGCGAAGGACCCGGCCCTTGCGCCGGCCCACGAGGGCCCACCGCTTCCGGTCGAACGCGTACTGGTCATCCTTAAGGCTGGAGATGTGGACCAGACCGTCGATCAGGAGGTGGGGGATCTCGACGAACAGCCCGAACGCCTGGACGCCGGTGATGACGCCAGCGTAAACTTCGCCGACCTTCGCCTCGAGGAACTCGAGGAGTTTGATCTTCGTCAGTTCGCGTTCGGCGGCCTCGGCGCGGCGTTCGGTCTGGCTGGAGTGGACGGCGAGGGCGTCGAGGTCGCCATCACCGGCGGGCTTTTCGGCCTTTCGCCCGCCGCCGCGAGGCTTTTTCACCTCGCCGCGAAGAACCCGATCCAGCGCCCGGTGGACCACGAGGTCCGGGTAGCGGCGAATGGGGGAGGTGAAATGGCAGTAGGCGTCGGAGGCGAGGGCGAAGTGGCCCTCGGGCTTGGTGCTGTATTCGGCGCGGCGAAGGCTCTTGAGGACCGCCAGGTGGATGCCGTAGGCCTCCGGCCGGCCGCGAACGCGGTTGAGGAGCCCCTGGAGTTCCTTGCGGTCGGAGGGGTCGCGCAACTCTTGGCCGACGCTGCGGGCAAAGTGTTTCAATTCTTCGGCCGCCTCCGCGTCCGGGTCGGGGTGGATGCGGCGGATGAAGGGGATGCCTCGGTGCGCCAGTTCGCGCGCGACGGCTTCGTTGGCCTCGACCATGAACATCTCGATGATGCGGTGGGTGAAACTCGCGTCCTCCGGGTGGGCGGCGACGACGCGGCCCAGGTCGTCGAACTCCAGATCAACCTGCGGGAGGTCGAGTTCGAGGTATCCGTCGCGCCGGCGGCGCTCCAGGAGGCTGCGGGCGAGGCGGTCCATCGCCCTCAGGAGGTCCATGACGGCGGGTTCGAGTCCCGGCGCGCCGGGATTGCCCTCGAGGGCAGCCTGGGCCTGGAGGTACGTGAGGCGCTTCGCGCTTCGGATGAAGGAATTGGCGAACTCGGCGCGGACGGGCTCGGCCTCGCGGTTGAAGGTGATGAAGGCGCTTTTCGTCAGGCGCGTCCGGCCTTCCTGGAGGCTGCACGCGCCGTTGGAGAGCGTCTCGGGAAGCATCGGGATGACGGTCGTCGGCAGATAAACGCTCGTGCCGCGCTCGCGCGCCTCGGCATCCAGGGGCGACCCTTCCTGGACGAAATGCGAGACGTCGGCAATGTGGACGCCGAGCGTCACGGTCCCGTCGCGGTTCTCGAGGAGGCTGATGGCGTCGTCGTAATCGCGTGCGTCCTCGGGGTCGATTGTGATGACGGTTTGGCCGGTGAGGTCCCTGCGGCCGCGGAGGGTTTCCTGGTTGATGCGTTCGGCGGCGCGGCGAGCCTCGGCGAGCGCGCCATCGGAGAACTCGTCCGCGAGGTCGAACTGGCGGATGACGGCGAGGGTGTCGACGCCGGGGTCGCCGCGGCGGCCGAGGACTTCGACGATGACGGCCTCGCCCGGCTCTCCGGGGAGGGCGTACTTGAGGACCTCGAAGACGACTTTGTCCTTGGGTCGGGCGCCGGCGCTGGAGGCGTCGGGGACGGGAAAGTCCTGGAGGAGGATGCCGCCGTCCGGCCGGACGATGGGCCGGCCGTCCGCCACCAGGTACGTCCCGACGAATCGCGTCTGTCCGCGCTGGAGAATTTCGACGATTTTCCCGGCGTAGCCGCGCGGCGTCTTGCGGGTGACCTGGGCGAGGACCGTGTCGTTGGTGACGGCGCCGGCGGCGTCGCCGGGGCCGACGTAGACGTCCTCGCCGCGCGTCGGTCCCTCGGGCGAGTCGGGTTCGACGAACCCGAACCCTCGGGCCGACAGGCTGAACCGTCCCTGAACGGTGCGTTCGCGCGGGCGCTTGGTCGGGGCGGGGCGTTCGGCCGGCACGAGTTTACCGCGGGCGCCGACGGCCACCTCACCCTCGCGGATGAGGTTCTTGACGAGAGAGTGAAACTCGGCGTAATCCTCCTCGGCCACGTCGAAAAAGTGGGCCAGGCGGCGCAAGCGCAGGGGCCGATAGTGGTGCGACCGGAGGTGGGCCAGAATCTTATCGCGCATCGCGCTGGAATCTCCCGTTCCGCCTTCGCGTTTCGCGCTGCGGCGGACAAGCCGGACAACGGACGGAGAACCAGTATAGAAACGGGCGGGCGGATTATCAATGCTCGGCCCCGCCCTTGCGTTCGCGCGGGCAAGGCGGTACGCTGGCCGGAACCTTTTCCTGCAAGGAGCCTTTCATGGAAGAAATCCTCCGCCGAGCGGAAGAACTGGGCCGGGCGATCCGCGAGCACGTGCGGTACAAGCGGCTGATGGAGGCGGACGCGCGCGTGCGCGGCGACGCGTCGGCCGCCGAGGCGCTGAAGACCTATAATGGCGCCGTCATGAAGATCGCCGAGAAGGAACAGAAGCGCCAGCCGATCGAGGCCGAGGAGAAGCGGGCGGTGGAGCGGCTGCGTGGCGCGGTGGTGGCGAACGAGGCGATCAAGGCGTTCATGCAGGCGCAGGCGGACTACGCGGAACTGATGAAAAAGATGAACGACGCAATTTACAGCCAACTCGAAACGCCGGGCGAAGACGCGGAGGAATAATCGCCGGCGCGGCTCAGGCGTCGGCCGTTTCGTCCGGTTCCACTTCTTCGAAGCCCTTGTAGAGCCGTTCCTCGAACATGCGGTTCCAGGAGGTCCATCGGCGAGCCGGGTCGGCGTCGGCGCCGACATCGCGGAAGAACGCCTGGAGTTTCGCGTCAATGTTGTCTATATGGTTTAGAACAAAAGCCTCGGCAGTCACGGGTCGCCTCGGACTCCCAAATGCGTACTCCCCGTGATGCGCGAGGATCATGTGCCGCAGAACATCGGCCAAATTCTCCGGGAAGTCGGCGCCGGCGTCGCGGACGGCCGCGATTTTCTCGTCGAGCATCCGGACCCCCTGGACGAGATGGCCGACGAGGCGCCCGGAGTCCGTGTAGCCGAGCGCTTTCTCGTACGCCAGTTCGGTGGTTTTTCCCATGTCGTGCCAGAGGACGCCCACCAGGAGGATGTCGCGGTCGAGTTTGGGGTAGTGCCGGCAGAGAAGGACGGCGGCCTCGGCCACGCTGAGGGTGTGTTCCACGAGGCCGCCGAGGTAAGCGTGGTGCAACTTTTCTCCGGCCGGGGCACGCTTGAAGTTCTCAATGAGCGTCTTGTCGGCCCAGACGGCTTCGACGAGGGCCTTCAGCGCCGGGCGCTCGATTTCGTCGAGGATGGCCTTGAGGCGCGCCAGGTCCTGCTCGGGGTCTCCGGGCCCGACGGGGAGGAAGTCGGCGGCGGTGACTTCGTTTTCCCTGGCGGGTCGCATGGCCTCGATGACAACCTGGAGTGCGCCGCCGTATTCGCCGATGTGTCCTTTCACGAGCGCGTAGCCTTCCTGGGGGATGGCGGCGAAGAGGGCCTCGGTGGCGTCCCACATGATGGCGCGAAGTTCGCCGGTGCGGTCCCGCAGGCGGGCTGAGATGAAGTACGCCCCCTTCTTGGTGGTCCGAAGATCCTTCGAGGCCACCTGATAGACGTCCTCGACGATCTGACCGGGCGTCGTGAGTTGCTCGATGTAGGTTCTCGGCATCGAATCTCCTAACGTCCGAGGTCTTTGAGGGTTTCCTGGTAGAGGCGCCGGAACGCCTCGACGGTGACGTACTCGACGCGGCCGTCGGCGAAGAGGACGTTCAGGTTCTGCTGGGGCGCTTCGCCGCGGGAGAGAATCTCGTAGGCGAGAACCTTGGCCCACGGCTGCTTGGAGGCGACCTCTTTCGTGAGGGGCACCAGGGCGTAATCGCCCTCCGGAAGGTGCACCGCCCGGGCCGGGTTCTCGAGGACCTTTCGGTCGGGCAGGTAATTCGGAACGAGGGCCATGAGGCTCGGCGGATAGGCGCCCTGGTCCATGAGGTACGCCTGGACGGCCAGGCCGATCTGACGGAGGTTGCTCGCGCTGCGGACGCGTTCCTTTGCACCCTCGGCGCCTGCCGACATCTGGGCGACGAGTTGCTCGAGATTCTCGCGGCTCATGGCGAGGTGGATAGCCTCGTCGTCGGCCCGGACGAGGTAGAGGGGCGTCTCGGGCGGCTTGTCCAGCGGCGCGCCGCCGAAGAGAGCGGGCAGCGCGATGGCCAACGGGTCGGCCATGGCCTGGGCCACGGCGGCGGTGGCGGGTGCGAGGCGGCCTTCGCCGAACGCGAGCGTGGCCCGCAGCGCGGCCTCCGGGTCGGCGAGGTTCACCGAGCCCGCCGCCGAGTCCGCATCCAGCACGAGGGCGACGAGATTATAGAGGAGAACAAACTCCAGGACGCGATCCAGCCTTGCGTGCGGCTTGATCAGTCGGCGGCGTTCCTTTTCGAACTCGGTGCGGATGGCGGCTTTGAGTTTCTCGGGCATGCGGCCGGCGAAGGTGATCTCGCCGGGCACGCTGAGCGCTGCGCGAATCGGCACCGCCCCCGCAACAGCCGGCGCGGCCAGCATCGGCGCCAGGTACTCCGGCGTCGCGATCACGACGGTCCGGGAGTTGGGTAGGGCCACCAGCATTCCCGGGGCGATCTTATACACGGGAATCGAGACGCCGGGGAACTCGATCGGCCGGGAATCGCCGACGTTCTTAAAGAGCGTCTGCGGCTGGACGTCACGATTGAGCGCGAGGGCCATGCCCATGGCCGCGTCGCCCGGATCTCCGTCTTCCTCGTAGAGGATCTGGAGGCAGAAGACGGCGGCCACGACGTCTTTCTCGAAGTCGATGGCCAGGTCGAACTCCTTGACGATCTCGTGGTAGATTCCGTCCTGTGGCCGGCGGAACTGCCGCCAGAGGTCGGTCCGCGCCAGGGTGTCCATGCGGACGAGGACGGCCAGGTCGGCGTCGGGCGGCACGTAGGCGAGGATCCCGGTTCCGCTCTCGAAAATGGGCGGGACAGGCGGCTCAGCCGTCTGGGCGTAAAGCGGCATGGCCGCGAAAATCAGCGCCGGCAAGAGCCATGCATTCCTTTTCATAACAGGTTTCCTTTCCGGGCTTAGGCGCTCGGCCATTATAGGCCGGCGCGGTTTGATCCGCTATCCTTTTCGCAGGGCGGCGTGCGAAGGACTTTTCCTTGCTGAAAGCGCCCTGCTGTTCTATGATTGGACCATTCTATCCAACGTTTGTTCCGAAAATGCAGGGCGGCCCGCGATGGCAAACGAGTACGAACAGCAGCGGCGCAAGAAGGCCGATGCGCTTCGGGCGGCGGGCCTTGACCCGTTCGGCCACCGCTATCCGGAGACGATTGGGGCGGCCGAGGCCCGCCGGCGGTTCGAGGCGGCCGGCGAAGGCGCCCCCGCGCGCGTCGCGGGGCGGCTGATGGCCGTCCGCGAGTTCGGCAAACTCGTCTTTTCGGACCTCGTGGACTGGACGGGACGGATCCAGCTGGCGTTCAACCGCAAGACCCTGCCCGAGACCGTCTGGGAGAAGGTCAAGCAGTTGGACCTCGGCGACTGGGTCGGCGTCGAGGGGCGGCTCACGAAGACGCGGACGGGCGAGGTCACGGTCGCCGTCGAGACGCTCGAGATTCTCGCCAAGGCGCTCCTGCCGCCGCCGGAGAAATGGCACGGCCTTCAGGACGTCGAGGCCCGGTACCGCCAGCGGTACGTGGACCTTTTTGCGAACCCCGAGGTGCGGGACCTTTTTCTCGCGCGGTCGCTCATCCTGGAGGAGACGCGGCGATTTTTGAAGGAACGCTCTTTCATCGAGGTCGAGACGCCGGTTCTTCAGCCGATCTACGGCGGGGCGGCGGCCAGGCCGTTCACCACCCATCACAACACGCTCGACGTGGACCTGTACTTAAGGATTTCGCCGGAACTGTACCTGAAGCGGCTGCTGGTGGGCGGGATGGAACGCGTCTTCGAGATCGGGCGCGTCTTCCGCAACGAGGGCGTCTCCACGCGCCACAACCCCGAGTTCACCATGCTCGAGGCCTACCAGGCCTACGCCGACTACACCGACATGATGGAACTGACGGAGAGCCTGGTGGAGAGCCTCGCGCGGACGGTGTCGGGCGGCAAGACGTGTCTCCCGTTCGGCAAACAGGAGATCGAGTACAAGGCGCCGTGGCGGCGGGCGAAATACGCGGACCTCCTGGCGGAACACGCGGGGGTGCGCCTGGGCGACGAGGAGGCCATTCGCGCGAAGGCCCGCGCCCTCGGCGTCGAGGAATCCAACAAGCACGTCGACATTGTGACACACGACCTGTTTGAGCGCACGGTTGAGGAGCATCTGGTGCAGCCGACTCACGTGTGCGACTGGCCCGCACGGCTCTGCCCGCTGACGAAGCGCAAAGCGGACGACCCGACAATCGCCGAGCGGTTCGAGCCGATGGTCGCCGGCATGGAACTCGGAAACGCGTACACGGAACTCAACGACCCGGACGTGCAGGAAGCGGCGCTGCGGACGCAACTGGAGGGCCAGAAGGAGACGATGGCGGTGATGGACGAGGATTTTCTGGCGGCGCTGAAGCACGGGATGCCGCCGGCCGGCGGGCTCGGGATCGGGATGG
Organism: Phycisphaerae bacterium; assembly: GCA_049678285.1. Lineage (GTDB taxonomy): Bacteria > Planctomycetota > Phycisphaerae > FEN-1346 > FEN-1346 > JAPLMM01. The sequence goes on along the minus strand of JBAUDW010000026.1, from coordinate 15,757 downwards.
ACCGGCTGGTGATGCTCCTGGTGGGGGCGCCGAGCATCCGGGACGTGGTGCTGTTTCCGCAACTGAGGCCCCGGGCAACTTAGGCCGGCGGATCAAACGGCGCGCGCCTTTCGAGCCGGGTGCGGGAGCACCCGGTTACGTCGTGCGACCGTGGCACATGCCATGGCGGAGAACATGACCGGCGGCTTCTGCCGCCGGCTCGAAGTGCGGGCGGGCGGAGGTGACAGGGGATGGGCGAGTGGTTCACGTCGCCGTGGTTCTGGCCGGCGGTCGCCTCCGGCGGGGCGGCGGTTCTCGCCCTGGCGGTGCTGCTGCTCTTCTCGCCCGTCTATAAACACATCGTCTGCCTGAAATATCTTTTCGGCGGGTGGAAGGCGGTCGTCCCGATCGTTTCGGCGTTGCCGGCGGCGCTCGGCGTGTTCCTGCTGATCCTCGTCTTTGCGATCATGGACGGGTTCGTGAGCGAGACGCGCGAGATGACGCGCGGGACGCTCGCGGACATCATCGTGGACGCGCACCTGGGCGGCATGCCGTATTACGACGAGTTCGCGGACCGCATCGAGCGAATCGAGGGGGTCGAGGCCGCGACGCCCGTCATTCAGTCGTACGTCGTCGTGCGCGTGAAGCCCTCGGGCGAGTACCGCTTCGTCAAGCCGATCGTTCGCCCGTGCCTGCTGTTGGGCATCCGTCCGGCGGAGAAGGCGAGAATGGGGCGGTTCCTGAATTACCTGGGCCGGAAGGTCCCGCCCGACGCGCCGCCGCAGGCATTGGAGCATCTCCTCGATGTGCCAACCGAGTATCAGAGGGCGGGCCAGCCGCCGCGCCCCGGCGTCATCGCAGGCAAAGCGGTCATCGGCGTCCCGGTCACCGACTACGTCCCGGAGACGGTCCAGGTCGGGGCGGGCCGGCGCGTGCTGGCGTGGTTCCTGGCGGCGGTGGCGACGGCGGCGTTTCTGTTCATCTGGCGAGCGGCGGTCCATCGGCCGGGCCGCGTCGGCTGGCGCGTGGCGATGGGCCTGGCGGGTCTCTCGGCCGTCGGCCTTTATGTCGCCGCCCTCGCGGCGCCCGTCCATCCGGGCCAGGTGATCCGGCCGGAGGTCGTGGATTACCCGCTGCTCGCGCGCGGCGACGACCTGGTGGTCTCGACGATTCCGGTCCGCCCGTCCGGCGCGATCGAGATGGAGCCGGGCGGCATCCCGAAGGTCTCGAGCCGAGTCTTCGCCCTTGTCGATGTGTTCCGGAGCAAGTACTGGGAGGCCGATTCGTCGCACCTGTACGTCGAGTTTGCGGTGGCCCAGCAGATGGCGGGGATGGAAGGCTCGCCGGCCGAGGGTGTCCCGGCGCGGGCGAGTCAGATCCAGGTGAAGGTCCGCGACCCCGCCGCGGCCGGAACGGTCGTGGGCCGCATCCAGAAGGCGTGGGAGGCGTTTCAGGCCGAGCGGCCGGACGAGGACCTCCCCCACGTGACCGTCAACACGTGGGAGACCCAGCAGCGGATGATCCTGACGATCGTCAAGATCCAGCGGAACATTACGACGCTGATGCTCGGGCTGATGTTCGTCGGCTTCGCGGTCCTCATCGCCCTGATTTCCTACGTCATGGCGTATATCAAGAGCCGGGACGTCGGCATCCTGAAGGCCGTCGGCGCCAGCGACGCGGGCGTGGGGAGCCTCTTCCTGGGCTACGGTTTTCTCATCGGCCTTTTGGGGACCGCGCTGGGGATGATCGGGGCGCTTCTGATGCTCCATTACCTCGACCCGATCGAGATCTGGGTGAACCAGACGCTGAACGTGGACATTTTTCCGCGGGAGATGTACTACTTCGACCGCATTCCGCGCCACTTGTCGCCGTGGTGGTGCGTCGGCGTGAGCGGGGCAGTGCTGGGGCTGGCAACGCTGGCGAGTATGGCGGGGGGGCTGCTGGCGGCGCTGAAGCAGCCCGTGGAGGCGCTGCGGTATGAGTGAGAATACAATCCTTCAAGGCGTGGGCCTGGTCAAGGATTATTGGATGGGGTCGCGCCGCCTCCGGGTGCTTCGCAGGGTGGACCTGGCGGTCCGGCGGGGGGAATTCCTCTGCATCCTCGGCCCGTCGGGGAGCGGTAAATCGACGCTCCTGCACCTCATGGGCCTCCTGGACCGGCCGACCGAGGGCCGGGTGATCTTCGAAGGCGAGGACGCCTTCTCGCGCGCCAAGCGATGGCGCGACCGGATGCGGAACGAGGCCATCGGCTTCGTGTTCCAGTTCTACTACCTGATGCCGGACCTCTCGGTCGTGGAGAACGCCCTCTTGCCGGCGATGATCCGGACGTCCCTGGCCGTCTGGCCTTTCGCCCGGTGGGGCGAACGGGCCAGGGCGATGGAGGTGCTCAAGGACGTGGGGCTGGGGGAGCGGGTGCAACATCTGCCGAGGGAACTCTCGGGCGGCGAGCGGCAGCGAGCGGCCATCGCGCGGGCGCTGGTCCATCGGCCGCGCGTCCTCTTCGCCGACGAGCCGACCGGAAACCTCGACTCCGCCACGGGCGCGGAAATCATGCGGGTGCTGGAGCGCCTCAATCGCCAGGAAGGACTGACCGTCGTCATGGTGACCCACGACGCCTCGATCGCCGAGCGGGCCGACCGCGTCCTGCATCTGGCGGACGGTAAACTCTTGAAGCACGCCTGACGGTTCGCTACAGTGTCTTGCCTTTCGGGAAGGACGATGCGCTATGGGAACGAACGTCTGGCTGAACGGCAAACTCGTGGACCGCGACGAGGCGAAGATCTCGGTCTTCGATCACGGCCTCCTGTACGGGGACGGCGTGTTCGAGGGCATCCGGTCCTATAGCGGCCGCGTCTTTCGCCTGAAGGAGCATATCCGGCGCCTGTTCGATTCGGCGAAGGGCATTCGCCTGGGGATCCCGATGACGCCGGACGAGGTGGCCAAGGCCATCACGGGGACGCTCGAAGCGAACGGCCTGAAGGACGCCTACATCCGCGTCGTGGTGACGCGCGGCGTGGGGACGCTCGGGCTGGACCCGAACCGGTGCCAGTCGCCGACCGTCTTCATCATCACCGACAGGATCGAACTCTACCCGCCGGAACTGTACGAGAACGGCCTGGAGATCATCACGGCGGCGACGATGCGGACCCATCCGAACGCCGTCAACCCGCGACTGAAGAGCCTGAACTACCTGAACAACATCCTGGCGAAGATCGAGGCGATCGACGCCGGCACGCTCGAGGCCGTCATGCTCAACCACCAGGGCTTCGTGGCGGAATGCACGGGGGACAACCTGTTCATCGTGCGCGACGGCGTGCTTTTCACGCCGCCGATCGCGGCCGGGATTCTCGAGGGCATCACGCGCGACGAGATCATCACCATCGCCGAGGACTTCGGCATCAAGGTCCGCGAGGAGAACCTCACGCGCCACGACCTGTATGTCGCCGACGAGTGTTTCCTGACGGGCACCGCCGCCGAGGTCGTCCCCGTCGTGCGGATCGACAAGCGCACGATCGGCGACGGCAAGCCGGGCCCGGTCACCAAGCGGTTGCTCGAAGAATTCCATCGCCGGACGCGCGCTTAGGCGCCTCGGGCACGGCCGGCAGTGCGGGAAGAGAACGCCCCTGCGAGCGGCATACGCCCGCGGGGGCGATGATTTTTCGGGGCCGCCGACCATGCGACGGAAAGGCGCGGGGCACCTGGAAGGCTATCGTGTGTCCTGGCGGCTTGTCGCGTACAGCGCGATGTTGGTGGCGACGGCCTCGGCGTCGGCCGGCTGGTAGCCCTTGCAGGACCACGCCTCGTAGGGCTGGAGGCTGAAGAGGACGTCCAGCGGCGAGTAGAGGCCAACGAGCCGCTCGCCGTTGTAAAGCCCCATGAACTCGGCATAGGGGCGTCCGAGCCGGCTCACCCGAAGCGCCCGCCGGAATTCAACCTCCGTCGTCAGGTTGTACCCGACAGCCGGATCCATGCGGCCCGTCATCAGGCCGTGCGTCGCCGGCAGCATCTTCAACTCCCACCCCATGTCTTGCGCGAACTGCTTCACCGACTGGTCGAAGTCCACGGAACCGGTCACCGCCTCAAACCAGAGAAGACCGCCGGCCGCGACGAACGACTTAAGAGCCTCGCGATTCTCGGCGGAGAGCCCAAGCGCCTTCGTCCCCGCCAGGTATGCCACGTCGTACTTCGCCAGGTCGGCCGCCGCGACGCCGCCTTCCGTAAACGGCGGCGCAGTCGCTTCCGCCACCTCGATCGTCAAGCCGGCCTTTTTCTTCAGATGCTCCGCCAGGCGCTTAAAGCCGGCGTAGTTCGCCCCCGCGCTCCAGTCGCCGCCGTGCTTCACGCGGGCGATCTTCAGGGTCTTTCGCCCGCCCGCCTTGATGGGCCCAGCGTACTTCTCTGACGGTTTCGGTTCGCGGCCGGCGAGTTTCCACCGCAAGGGCGCCCCGTCCATCGCGTACGTATAAAGGTTGACCCCCCAATCAAAGAGGTACTTCCTCAGGGCGTACGCCTTCATCTGCCAGGGGCAGGAGATGTCGTCGGGCACGAAAAAGACGGACGTCCGCACGCCGTCCTCCACCCCCATCGCGGCCGGCTTTTGAGTCATCGGATACACACTTTGCCACACGGCGTGTTCGGCACTCAGGGCCGAGAGCGTCCACTCGGGCCAGACCTGCTTGGCAAATTGGGGGAACCATCGCCGCACCGCCGCATTGCCGCAGGAGGCCTCCACGAGGACCGTGCCGCCGGAGTCGGTGAACGCGCGGAGTTTGCGCGTCTCCTCGGGCGAGAACCCCCGCTGCTTCTTCCCTTTCCCGTCGGTCCACTCGGGAACGCTCTCGGCCGTGATGTAGAGGATCGGCGCATCATGCAATTCCTCGACCGGCGCCCGCAGGCTCACGATCTGCCACTGGAACATCTGCTCCTTGATCCGCTCGATGTAGTGCGTCAGGTTCGCCAGGTCGCGCCGGTGCATGTTCCACTCGCCCTGGAACTCGAGTTTCTGAAAGAGCACCGGCGCCCGGCCCTTGAAGAGGAAAAGCGTAGCGAAACAGGTATTGGGAAGGTCGCCCCAACTGCCGTTGCCCCCCTGCCTGCCGACCAGGACCTCGGCCCCTTCCTGGAACCAGTCGTGCGTTCCGAAGTACTTGTACCCGGCGGCGATGCCGACCCGCTCGACGCAGTAGAGCCAGTATAGATCCTTCCCGCCGCCGGCCGTGCCGTCCGACTGCGGGTTCTTGTCGGCGCCGAAGTTCTTGCCGAGCCACTCCAGAGCCTTGTCAATCCGGCGGTCGCTTTCGGAGGTGTCGGAGGAACTCCGTCCGCCCTTGCACGGGCACCCGCTGGCCGGCTCCAGGACGTCGGCGATGATGTACACCGACGCCAGGCCCGCCGCCGTCATCGACCCGTACGGCGCCTGGCCTTCGCCTTGGGCGCCGTAGTTCCATCCGCCGTCCGGCTTCTGCTTCGAGTAGTACAGGTCGCGGGCCTTGAGGAGGCAATCCGTCGGGAACTCGATGCCCACGAGACTGGCCTCGCGTATCGCGAGGAGCGGCCACTGGCTGACCGAGAAGTCCCAGTCGGTGGCGTCGAGTCCGTAGCGCCAACCGCCGTTGGCGGCCTGGCCCACGCGAATCCGCAGGAGGTCCGCCAGCATATGCTTGCGCACGAGTTCCCGTTTCTCGCCCAGCAACTTGTTGTGGATGTACGAGAGGCCCATGACGCGGATGGGAAGCGTATAGCCCCGACACCGGGGGGAACCCGGCCCCCCGTCCATGTTCCGGTCCGGATCCAGACTCATCAGGTGATTCAGCCCCTTGGTCATCACTTCGCGGTTGGGATGTTCGCCCATGTAGGCCAGGGTCATAAAGGCCAGGGCGGAGTAACCGGCCTGCCCGCCCCAGGACCCGTCCGGCTGCTGCTGGTTGATGAGGAACTCGCGGGCCTTCTGGATCGCGCGGTTCACCTGGTCGCTGGTCACTTTGGCGCCAGCGGGGCGCGAAACCCCGCCCACGCAGACGGCGACGGCAAGACCCAGAACGAGAACCCTGCGCATGGTGCGCCCCTTTCCGGTGGGCAACCGGTTTCCTCTGGCCCGGCACGACGTTTGCTCCGCCACCACTTTATACGCCTTTCCCCCCCGCCGCCTCAGCAAAAATTCGCCCCCCGCTGTCCATCGGCCGCTCCAGGCCAACCGCCCGCCGCTTACCTTAGACGGAGCGGAAAGCCCTCTATTGGCCGCATCGGGGCCCCAGGCCGAGAAAGAACCCGACAGCCGGCGCAGGCATGTCGCGCCGACGGAACAGAAGGCGTGTGGCTCAGCGCTTGGCGCTCGGCAACCGGCGCTTGCTCCGTCTCCGACGCTTCAGGATCGCCCGACCGCCGTGCGTCTTCATCCGCGCGCGAAAACCGTGTCGCTTCCGATGCTTGCGCTTCGAGAGTTTGCGTCCAGGAATGCCCATCGTTTCCACCCGCCTTTCCTAGACTGGCATGCCCGTAATGTGGGCTTCGAAAACCAGGTTCCCGTTCACCACGCCCTGCGTGTCAAACCGCGCCCGGCGGTTGCGGATCTCCACCGCCCGCCCCAGCAGAATCAACCGGTCGCCCGGCACCACCTGGCCGCGGAACTTGACCGCATCCACCCTCCCGAATCCCAGAAAACGCGGATCGCCCGTCGCCACCTTGTAATACAGGCTGCACATCTGCGCCGCCGCCTCCACCATCAGAACGCCAGGCATCAGCGGCCGGCCCGGAATGTGCCCGCGCACCCAGAACTCGTCGTCGCGCACGTCCTTGAACGCCACAATCAGGCCCGCCTCCCGGTCCAGGTGAATCACGCCGTTCAACTGTTCCATCTCGTACCGGTGCGGATTGTAGCGGCGAATCTCCTCGATCGGCATCAGGACCCGCCCGAGGTCGATTTTCGCCAGGTCAACCAGCAACAGCGGCGGCATGGCCTTCCCCTGACCCGGTTCCTCGAAAGGGTCGAGACAGCGGCCCCCCCGGACGGAGGCGGGCCGCCTTTCCAACACGCCAACCGGCGAACGGCCGTCTCGGCCGCACGCACTCCCGTCGAGGCCGGCCGACTCCGGCCCGACGCCTCGCTGGCAGTCGCACCACGCAGCCTAGCCGCGCATCTCCAGAATCTTCGCGCGGACTTCCTGCGCGATCTTCTTGATGTCCTGCATCGCCTTGCGGAGGCGGGTTCCGGCCGCCTTGTTGCCGCCCTCGACCTTTGCGAGGTCCGCTTCGACGTCTGCTACCACTTGTTTCAGCCTGTCAAACGCCTCCATGCCGCGCTCCTTCCGCAAAGGGCCCAGAATCCTTCCGCCAGGCGGAAACACCCGCCTTGTTCATACTTTAACCCCGCCCGGGGGAGCCTGTCAAACGGAAAAAGGCCCTTGGAAGCCGTTCTACCGGCCTTGCAACCTAATAGGACCGCCCGAAACCACCCGCGTTTCCACCAGGACCACCACCGCAAGAGGCAAGATAAACCACGCCGCCGCGTCGGACGCGGACCCTGATGTAAACCCGTCCGAAATAAAGACTTGCGACGCGTCGCAAACCCTCGCCCCCTCCGCCGAGAACGCCGACGCCAGTCGGTCCGCATCCGGCCCCAGGTCCGCCGTTTCCTCCGCCGCCACGTTCACCGAAAAAGGCCCTTTCCACCCCCCGTCCGGCGACGACGCCGAAAAATTCCCCGGCCGCGACGCCTCGGCGGCCCCGCCCGACCGCCCCATCACGCGGTTCGCCTGCCTCGGGCTCCCCGACGGCGCAAACGCCTCCACCAGCGAGTGCATCAGCACGACGAATTCGGGCCGCGCGCCTAAGTCGCCCCATTCTTCGCCCGGACCGACCCCGAAGGCCACCATCCGCCCGCTGCCGAACGCTCGCAACACGATGGCCGGCCGACCGTCCGTGAACCGCACCGCCGGGATGCCCTCACGCGCCGCCAGGACAAGCCGGGACCGGAACACAGGTTTCGCAAGGTCCGCCGCCGTCCCGCCCTCGAACGCCCCCAGAAGGTCCGACGCGTACCCGCCGGGATCCAGGGTGACGCCGTCGCCCGCCGCTTCCGCGTCGCCGATCTCGGCGCCAATGAGGCCGGCCAACTCGGCGCCCGGCCCGCTCGCCCCCGCTGGAATCCAGACGAGCGACCCGCCTTTCTCAACGTACTCCCGCAGCCATCCCGAGGCACTCGGATCGCAGACGCCCACCCAGAAAACCACGTCCGACGCCGCAAGGTCTTTCGCCTCAACGCGGCCGGCGTCAACTTTCCTCGCTTCCTTGGGCATGAGGGGATCCTGCCCGGCGAACGCCGCCGCAATATGAACCGCCGCTCGCCCCAGTCGAGTCGCCGTGGCGACCGGAACCTTCTCCGCCCCCTCCGCCCCATTCACCACAAGCACGCGCGCCGCAACCGGCGCGACGGCCGTGAAAAACCGCTCGTTGTCCATCGCAAGGGCGTCGGCCCCGTCCAGCCAGACGCGGCCTTGCCAGGGTCCCGCCCCGGAGACCGGCACGAGGAACCGGACCCGCCCGTGACCCGCAGCCGCCTGGGCCGAAAACGTCTCCGTCCCGCCGTCGAGCGCCATGCGAACCGTCGCACCGCGCGCCGACTCCGCCGACGCGACGTCCACCTCCAGCGAAAGCCGCAGGCCCTCCGGCATCTCCACCACGGCGATCCGCGGCAAGTCGAGCCGCGCGTTCGCCACGTCGCTCCCCACCGGCACGAGAAGGACGCCGGCCGGCGCATCCCGGAACTCGCCGGCGCCGAGGTCGCGCAAGGCCCACGGCGTCGCGTCCGTCAGAATCACGAGGCGGGCCTTTCCTTGCGGCAGGCCGGCCACCGCCCGCGAAATAAGCGAACCCATCGGTTCGTCATACCAGCCCGAAGGCACGTCTTCCGCCAACGCCGCTCGGAGCCGCTCGGGCGTGCCCCGCAACGCTTTCTCCCCGCACCGCACCAGCAGGACTTGTTCGTCTTCCCCAAGGCGCCCGAGCAGCCCGAGCGCCGCCTCCCGGGCCGCCGTGTATCGGCTGACGCCCTTCTCGAGCGTCGCCATGCTCGGCGAAGTGTCCAGGCAGACGGCCCACGCCCCGGCCTCGCCGGGACTCCCCGCCCCGCCGATTCGCGGACCCGCCAGCGCGACGACCAGAAGCGCCACGGCCGCCAGGCGAAGCGCGAGCAACCCGGCGCGCTTCAACCACAGGAGGCCACGCCGTGCCTGGTGGGCGCCCTCGGCAAAGCGCGCCGTCGGGAGCATCATACGCCGGGCCCGGCGGCGACCCAGCAAATGGATCGCCAGGGGGATGGCCAGCGCCGCAAGTCCCGCCAGCATCGAAACGTCCGTGAACGTCATGACGCGGGCCTCAGAATCGGTGCTTGCGGTCGGAAAGGAATCGGCACAGGGCTTGGTCGAACGGCGTGCTGGTGGTCATGGCGATGAAATCGGCACCGAGTTCGTGGACGCCCCGCTCGTACTCGCCGACGAACGACGCGATCCGCTCCCCGTAGGCCGCCCGGATATGATCCGCGTCGGTCGTCACCCGCGCGCCCGTCTCAGGGTCCTCCAGAATCACCGGACCCGTAAGGTCCAGGTCGCGCTCCGTCCGGTCGAGAATCTGAAAAACGATCACGTCATGCCCGCGGAACGCCAGGTGACGAAGCGCCTCCAGGACCGGCCCGGGCTCATCCACCAGGTCCGACAGGAGCATCATGAGGCTCCGGCGTTTGGCTCGCCGGGCGACGGCGTGCAGGCCGTCGGCCAGCGCGGTCCCCCCCTCAGCCGTCGTCTGCGCCAGTTCCGAAAGCACCCGCACCAACTGCCGGCGCGAACCGTGCGGCGGAAGCAATTTTGAGAGGCCCGCACCTAAAACCCCCAGACCCACCGCGTCGTGCTGGCACACCAGCAGATACCCGATCGCGGCCGCCAGCGCCGTCGCGTATTCCAGTTTCGACATCCCGCCGCCCGGCCCCGTGTAGCCCATGCTCCGGCTCGTGTCCACCAGGAGGTAGGCCGACAGGTTCGTCTCGGCCTGGAAGGTCTTGACGAAGAGGCGGTCGGTCTTGGCCCAGGCGGTCCAATCCAGCCGACGCGGGTCGTCGCCCGCAACGTACTTGCGATGCTCCGAAAACTCGATGCTGCAGCCCCGATACGGCGAGTCGTGCAGGCCGGCGAGGAACCCCTCGACGATGAACTTCGCCTTCAGGTCCAGCCGCGTCACACGCCGCGCGACGTCCGGCCGCAGGTACTGTTCCGGTCGCACCATGCGTCTCTCGTTTCGACCCGCCACCAAACGTTCAGGGGGAAATGGGGTCAGACCCCATTTTTCAGGCGGTCGGGGCAGCGGCGGGGCGGACCTCGGCGGCGCGCGAGCCGGCGAATCGGCGGACGGGAGGCTCGGGGACCGCTTCCAGGAGCCGCAACACAATCGCCACTGAATCCAGGCCGGCCGTCTCGGCCGCAAAGTTCGTCGCCACCCGATGCCTCAGGACAGGGACGGCGGCGGCCTTGATGTCATCCACGCTGACGGCCGCCCGGCCGGCCATCGCCGCAAACGCTTTCCCCGCCAGGATCAGGTGCTGGCCCGCGCGCGGCCCGGCGCCCCACTCGACCATCTCGCGGACGAAGTCCGGCGCGTTCGGGTCGCTCGGGCGCGTCGCCCGCACCAGTTTCGCCGCATACGCCACCACGTACCGCGACACGGGAACCGATAAGACGACGTCCTGGAATCCGCGGATTTCGTCGGCCGAAAGCACCCGCTCGACCGCGCCGGCGACCGCGCCCGTCGGCATCGAAAGGATCTGCTCCTCCTCGGCCGCCGACGGGTAACCCACGTGGACGCAGAAGAGGAATCGGTCAAGTTGGGCCTCGGGCAGCGGGTACGTCCCTTCCTGCTCGATGGGGTTCTGCGTCGCGATGACAAAGAACGGTTCGGGCAGGGCGTAGGTTTCTTGGCCGACGGTCACCTGACATTCCTGCATGGCCTCCAGGAGCGCCGACTGGGTCTTGGGAGGTGCGCGGTTGATCTCGTCCGCCAGGATGATGTTCGCGAAGAGGGGGCCTTCGAGGAACCGGAACTCGCGCCGTCCATCCGGCGTCTGATCGATCACGTCCGTCCCGGTAATGTCGGAGGGCATGAGGTCGGGCGTGAACTGAATGCGCTTGAACTTCAGGTCCATCGCGCCGGCAAGGCTGCGGACCATCATCGTCTTCGCCAGGCCCGGCACGCCGACCAACAGGCAGTGGCCCCGCACGAACACGGTGGCCAGCATCTGGTCAACGACCTGGCGCTGGCCTACAATGCGCTGGCCGACCTCGCCGACGAGGTGGTCGCGAGTGCGTTTGAACTGTTCGAGGCGTTCATCAAACTCTTGGTTCGCCATAGGGGGTCCTGAAGTTATCGCAACCTCTTGTAGCACGGGCGCTTAGCGGCGCCGCGTGCGGCGCATTTGACCTGAAGCCGCCGCCCGGCGCCGGTCGATAATCCCCGTGAGAACTGTTGGGGGTCTGGGATGTCGGCACTCTCGGCGCACGTCGGGCGACCCGCGGCCTTAGGTCGCTCCCTTTTCTTATCGGCGATTGCGGGAGTCATGTTTACGGCTTTTCCACACCCTGCCGCCGCCGAGGAACCGCTCAACGGCCGGCAGGTTCAAATGGCCATCCTCAGGGCCGTGGACCGCTTCAAACGCGACCGCAAGACCGATGGCACCTGGCCCGACTACGCCCGCCAGGGGGGTGTCACAGCCCTGGCCTGCTACGCCCTCCTGCAGGCCGGCGTCGCGCCAGACGACGAGGCCGTCGCCCAAGGCCTCGCTACGCTCCATCGGGTGCCGAACGAGGCCACCTACGTCGTCGCACTGAAGGCCATGGCCTTCGCCGCCGCCGACCCCAAACGCTACCGTGAGGACCTCCAGGCCTGCGTCGACTGGCTCGTCGAGATCCAGCACGCGACGGGCGCGTGGGGCTACGGCCTCGTGCCGGAGTCGGAGATGGCAGGGGCAGTGCTGGCGCGCGGCCTACGGAAGGTCCAGAACGAAACCCAACTTCGCCGAGCCTACGAACGCGCCGACGCCTCCAACACCCAGTTTGCGATCCTCGGCCTCGCCGAGGCCGAACGCGCCGGCGCTCACGTCCCCATCGAGGTCTGGCGGCGCGCCGACCGGCACCTGCGCGTGACGCAACTGCCCGGCGGCGGGTGGGGATACGTCTATCGCGACCCGGACCCGAACGAAGCGTACGGAAGCATGACGGCGGCGGCGCTGGCGAGCCTGTATCTGTGCGCCGAGCGCCTCGCGCCCCAGGAGTCGGCCGACGACGCCGGCCAGCGCTCCGCCGCCATCGAGCAGGGCCTTCAGTGGATCGCCGAGCACTATTCCCTCGACGAGAATCCCAACCGCGGCGCCGCCTGGTACTATTTCTGGCTCTACTCGCTCGAGCGGGCGGGCGTCACCAGCGGCCGCCGGACCTTCGGCCCGCACGACTGGTTCCGCGAAGGGACGGCCTTGCTCGTCAAGGGCCAGCGCGCCGACGGATCCTGGAGCAACCACCTGTACCAGGACGCCCTCGCACTACTGTTCCTCGCCAAGGGCTTTAAGCCCCTCCTGGTCCAGCGCCTGGAGTGGCAGGGCGCCTGGCGCCGCGACCCGCGGGACCTGGAGCACCTCGTGCGGTTCCTCGAGACGCGCGTCGGCGGCCAAGCGGTCGCCTGGCAGACGCTTTCGCCCGAGAGCCCCATCGAAGACTGGCTGGCGGCCCCCATCCTTCACGTCACCGGTCGCGGGCCGCTGCGGATGCTGGCCGCCTCCGTCCTGAAACTCCGCGAGTACGTCGAACAGGGCGGCCTCATTCTCTTCGATGCCGAGGGCGCCGACGCCGCCTTCACCGAAAGCGTCCGCCAACTGCTCCCGGACCTCTTCCCCGGCGCGGCGTTCGAACCGTTGCCCGCGAACCATCCTGTCTATCGCGCGGTGTACCCCGTGCCGCCGGTCGGCCTCGAGACGCTCCGCGTCGGCTGCCGCGCGTCGGTCATCCTTGCGCCGCAGGGTCTGGCCGATGCCTGGGCTGCCGCCGATCCCGGCGCGCCGGGACCGAACGACATTCTGCGCCTGGGCGAGAACCTGGCCGTTTACGCGACCGGAAACGAAGCGCTGCCCGACCGCCTCGCGGAGGCGACCGTCCTGGAGATGCCGGCCGAGGAGACCCCCCCGCCGAATGTCCTTCGCATCGGCCAGATCCAGCACGACGGCGATTGGCAGCCCCGGCCCCTCGCCCTGCCGAAACTCCTGGAGAACCTGCCGCGCGAGTTCGGCGTCTCGGTCTGGAGCCGGCCCGTTCCGATCCGCCTCACGGAGGCGGACCCAGGGCGGTTCCCCGTCCTCTACCTGGTGGGGCATTACACGTTCACGCTCTCCGACAAGGAGCGTGCGGCCCTGAAGGACTATCTGGATCGCGGCGGATTCCTCTGGGCCGAGGCGTGCTGCGGACGCGACGCCTTCGACAAAGCGTTCCGCTCGCTTGTGGCGGACCTCTTTCCCGACTCGCCGCTCGAGGAACTCCCCGCCGACCATCCGATTTACAGCGGCCAGGTCGGCACGAAGATCGACCGCGTCGCCTATTCGCCCGCAGCCAAGGCCGACGCGCCGAACCTCGACCGCCCCGTCCTCCTGGGCCTGAAACGCAACGGCCACCTGGTGGTCGTGTACAGTCCCTACGGAATCGGCGCCGGATTGGACGGCATCAGGACCTACGGCGCGCGGGCGCTCGAGCCCGACGACGCCAAACGCCTCGCCACCAACATCCTGCTTTACGGCCTCTCGAACTGAGGCCTTGCTCTCCCGGCGCGCCGGGAGAGCGGCTCAGAAATCTCAAATGTCTCGTCTCGCGTCGTCCAGCGCCGACACCAGGCGCTCGACGTCCTCCTCGGTGTGCTCGGCGGTGAGGCTGACGCGGAGGCGGCTCGTGCCGGGCGGGACCGTCGGCGGACGGATCGCGGGGCAGAAGATACCTTTCTCCAGAAGCGCGGCCGCCAGGGCAAGGGCACGCTCCGGCGCGCCGACGAGGACGGGAACGATCTGCGTCTCGCTGCGCCCCGAGTCGAACTCTTTTTCCTGCAAGGCGCCGCGCAGCCGTTCAGCCAGCGCCAGGACGCGCCGCCGGCGCTCAGGATCCGCGCGGACGATCTTGAGCGCCGCGCGCGCCGCCTCGCACGCCGCCGCCGGAAGGGCGGTCGTGTAAATGAAGGACCGGCCGCGGTTTACAATCAGGTCGCACACCTCGCGCGAGGCCGCGACAAACCCTCCGATGCCGCCGAGCGCCTTCGAAAGCGTCCCGACGCTCGCCGTAGCGGAAACGGTGTCAGGAACCGTTTTTTGTCGCCTAAACGGTTCCTGACACCGTTTTTCCGCGAGGCCCGCGCCGCCGGGGCCGAGGATGCCGAGGGCGTGGGCCTCGTCCAGGACGAGCATCGTGCCGTCGCGCTCGGCGAGGTCCGCCAGGTCGGTAAGCGGCGCGAGGCGGCCATCCATCGAGAAAACGGTGTCGGTCGCAAGGAGCCGGCGGCCCGGCGCGCCGCGGTGCTTCTCAAGAGCATGGGCGGCGTCGCCAGAGTCGGCGTGGCGGTAGCGAACGAGCCTCGCGCCGGACAACTTGACGGCGTCATAGAGGCTCGCGTGGTTCTCGCGGTCCGCGAAGACGAGGTCCCCCCTCCCGACGAGCGACCCCAGGACGCCCAGGTTCGTCTGGTAGCCCGTCGGAAAGACGAGGGCCGCCTCGGCACCCATAAAGTCGGCGAGGTCGCGCTCGAGGGCCTCGTGGGCCTCGGTGTGGCCGGCGACGAGGCGCGAGGCGCCCGCGCCCCACCCCCACCGCTCGATGCCGCGAGCCAGGGCTTCCTTGACGCGCGGATCGTTCGCGAGGCCTAGGTAATTGTTGGAAGCGAACTGGAGAACTTCGCGGGTGCCGACCCTGACGCGCGGCCCGGCGGCGGAGCCGAGCGCCACCAGGCGGCGATACAGACCGCGGGCCCGAAGGTCCTCAAGCGTCTGGCGGATGAAGTTGGGATCGGCCATGGGCCTTGTTCGAAGCCCTAAGCCCAGGGATTGGAATCCCTGGGCTTGGGTTTTAAAATGAGTCCGCGCTGCGCACGGCGGCGAGGGCGGCGCCGGCGGGGGTGGCCGTGCCGCCGCCCATCGCGCGCTGGCGAGAGAGCATCCGCTCGCGGGCCTGGTACATGAAGGCTTCGAGGCGGATCATTTCGGTCGCCTGCTCCAGGCCGTCGTATGCCACCTTGAGGACCGGCATGTCGTGGTCCTTGGCGAACTTCGTCAGGAGCGCGTTGACGATCGTGCCGGGCATACAGTTGAAGGGATGGAGATTCATGATGCCGTCGCACCCGTCGTGGACGTATTCCATGCATCGGCCCATGGAGAGGATGGGTTCGCCGCGGATCGCGGGGTCGAGATACGGCCGGCCCAGGTCGATGACGTGGTCGCTGGAAGGTTCGTCGAAGAAGTGGCGCACCGAGCCGCGGAACTCGTTGAGGACCTTGTACTTTTCGCGCCGCTGGACGAAGTCGACGATGCGTTCGACGAGGAGGCGGCGCCACTGGCGTTCGATGCGGGCGTCGGTGACGCGGCTCCAGGCGATGTAGTTGACCCATTCCTCGAAGGGCGGGAGGACGGCCTCGCCGCCGAGGGACTCGATCTTGCGGACCATGAAGTTGTTGGTGAACTGGTTGCATCGGACGAAGACCTCGCCGACGAGGCCGATGCGCG
>JBAUDW010000025.1:0-6027 GCA_049678285.1 Phycisphaerae bacterium | reverse complement strand
GGCTAAACGTTACCGTCCCGCGCGGCCGCCCGCCGGACTTTACTGTGCGGCGCGGCGAAGTTTCACGGCCGTCTCGCCGCCGGCAAGGAGATACGCGAGCGGCAGCGGGCGGTCGGTCCCCTCAATGAAGGCCGGGCGCGCTTGCCACGGGGTCACCGAGAGGACGTTCGCCAGGTCCATCCAGTGCTCGAGCCGCCGCGGCGCGAGGTCCCACGTCATGTGGAAGTGATTCGCCGGGGCGTACTGCTTGTACTCGGCCATCGTCGCGTACTTCGGGATGACCCAGGTATGCGGCCAGGTGGGCGTCGAGGTGCTGGCGACGGCCTGGGCGAGGTTGGCGGGCATTTCGTCGGTGACGGCCTCGTCCCAGATGAGGCTGAAGAGGCCGGTCGGGGCGCTGTAGGCCAGTCGGCCGGCGATGCCGGTGATGCCGCCCGGCGTGAAGAACGTCACCGAGTTTCCGCCGCCGGGGAAGTAGCCCGGGTCGGCCTGAGGCATCGAGATGCGTTTCATGATTTTTTCTGGCGCATCGCCGGGCCGGCCGGCCCAGTCGAGGCTCGCGGAGCCGGAGTTGTCGCCGTCCACGAATCCGCGCTGGGCCCAGAGGTCGCCCTTGGTGAACTTGACGCCCAACTTCTTCGCGAGGGCCTGGATCTCCCACGGTTCCCAGACCTTTCGGAAGTCCATGAAGAGGGGCGGCTGGCCGCCCGAGAGCCACGTCTTGAAGAGCATCGTCAGCAGGCCCTGCACGTCGGCCTCGGTGGCGAACGGCGTCGGGGGCTTCGCGCCGCGATGGTCGAAGGTGGAGTTGAAGAGGCTTTCGGCGGCGTCGCAGATGGGCAGCGGCACGCCCCGGCGGTCGGAACCCCACTCCAGTTGGTTCATGAATCCGCCGCCCACCGCGCCGACATCCTCCAGAAGGTCGCGCATGATGAGGTAAAGGGCGAGCCCCGCGTCGAAGCGTCGGCTGTCGGCCTCGTCCCGGAGTTCGATGCGCCGGCCGAGGTGCTTCTGGAGCCAGCCGCGCAGACGCGCCAGTTCCTTCGCGTCGTAGGCGCCCTTGGCGAGCATGTCGGCCAGGAGTTTCATGTCGAGCCGAGTGATCTCCAGCCCGAACGTGCGCCGCGTCGGAATGACGTGCGCCAGGGCCGTCTCCATGCCCATCGAATCGTGTCCGAAGATGACGACGCGCCGGCCCTTGAGGCCCGCGTACGTCAGGGCCGCATAGCACCAGTCCACGAGGGCGTCGGCCGTCGAGTCGGTCATCTTGGGCTTCATCCCCGTGTCCGGCCACGTGCCGACGTTCAGCGCCGCGAGGCGCCCCATCTGCGCGAGGGCCCCGTTCAGCGCGTGGGCATAAACGACGCCGGGCTTCGGCCCCGAGTTGCCGCACGTGATGTTGAACGGCACGTCGGGCGGGAAGTGTGAAAGGAGGCTGATGACGGTCAACTGCGGGAAGGCCCACGTGTCCGGGGCGCAGACGAGGCAGGAAACGCCGGCCGCCTTGAACTGGCGGGCGACCGTGTCGGCCTGCTTCTCGCCGTCCACCAGGAGCGGCGTCCAGACGACCTCGACGGGCCGGCCGTCGGGCATCCGGACGCGTTCGGCGATCGTGTCGGCCACCATCTGGACGATGTTGCTCGCGCGCTGGCGCGAGGGCTGGTCGATCCGCGGGTCGCCCGTCGCGAACACGCCGAACGTCACCACGGGCGCTTTCCCCTGGACCGTCTGGGGGAGTTTTTTCGCCTTATCCACGGCCGATCTCCTTCCTTGGGTTTGCGGGTTGCGTGCGACCCGCCAGCATGGTGGCAGGGTCCGAAAAAGTCAAGCGGAAATCGTTCGTGATCGCTCCGCTATACAGCGGATGCATGCCGCTCATGAGGATTCCGCGGTACGGCGTGCAGACCGGGGAGTTGGAGATGCAGTGGTTGAACCGCACGCCCTCCGACGCCGCCTTGTCGATGTTCGGCGTCAGGATCTGCCCGTTGCCGTTGCAGCCCAGCATGTCGAACGACTGCTGGTCGCTGAAGAGGAACACGAGGTTCGGGCGGGAAGGGCCGCCCTCGCCGCCGCCGGCGCTAAAGCCGGGCCCGCTGCGGCCGAGGCTCCAGCCGTCACCGAACGCTCAAGGAATTCGCGACGCGTCATCCGATGCTTCATGGTCATCTTCCGCTCGCCACGTCGAGTCGCCTGTGGCGACCCGCCTGTGTGCCACGGCCGGTCTTGCCGGGTGCCATGCTTTCGCTCGCGAAAGCATGCCGGGTGCCACTGGTCCCCGCGCGCCTGTGTGCCACGGCCGGTCTTGCCCGGCCGTGCTCTCCCCGCCGGAAATCTTACCACGCCGCGAGAACCATATAAAGCCCCGCCCGCTCTGTCATCCCGAGTCCCGGCGCGCCGGGATCGAGGTTTACCCGCCTGGGGCGGGGATCTCGCCTCGAATCCGTTGTCGTTCGTTCTGCATTCTGCGTTCTGCATTGCCTCACCGCCCCCGCCGTGGAGGCAAGAGCGTTGTCAGAATGTATTGACAAACCCCGAATTCATCGGCTATACTTCCGGCCGACCCATAGGGCTTAGAGGTTGTTTCATAACCCCCTCTCCCTTGACGGGAGAGGGAAGGGGTGAGGGTGAAAAAGGCCTTGGCTGAATTGGCGCCGTCGGGGGGCACATCCATTGCAGCAAGCACATGACACGCCGAGATCGGCCGATCGCAGTCCGACCGAATCTCCGCCGGTGATGGATCAGCGGCGTGTTATACTGTCAGGAAGCCAAAGTTCCGCATCTTAAGCGGGTCCATCTAAACATTGTTAGGCTGATTTGCATACACCGAGGGATCAGGGCTAATGAGCGAGCAGTCGCCCTCACCGGAGGCCCATGACGGAAACTGGTACGTCCTGATTGCGGGACTTCCTCGTCCGGCAGAGGCTCTGACACTGGCACCCGGGGTTTCGCTCCGTCCCCTTGAGCAGCCCCTTTCTGTCTTCGACCTTGCCTCTGCCGGAGCTGTCGGCTTTCGAGGTTGGGCTGTTCTGGAGCCTCTGGCTCCGGGGTGCTGCGCCGAAATAGAATCCGCGAAAGACGCCGCGATTCTGCCTGGCTACGACACCCTGAATAGGGCGTGGTTGGCGTCGGCTCTGTTGGTGCTGCGAGGCTTCACGAGGCATCTATGTGTTGCGTGCAGTTCTTACTCGTGGAGTATCGTTGCTGGTCATCAAGAACGAACTTCCCATTTGTTCCAACAGCAACTGAGGGTGGAAGGACCGGAGGCGGTTGTTAACAGGTCCAAGCGGGATCTGCCCAGGTTTCAGGGCAATCTGCTCGATTTTCATCTGACTCTTCTGACGAATAAGGATGCCCGGACAGGTGAAGTTTCCGTCGAGGATGCCGCCTGGATCCATGAGCACTTTGATGTGTTCAACAGCCTTGCGGCGGAGAGCCAGCCATTCCGTTTCGCCCTTGAAGCCGCGATCGACTGGCGTTTCGCCAAAGATGCTCGATCAGCTGTGGCTCGCCTCTGGAGCGGCATCGAGGCGATCTTTGGCATTACATCGGAATTGGTTTATCGGATTTCCTTGCTGTCAGCATGTATCCTCGCAGAGCGCGGGGATAGACGCAAAGCCAAGTTTGAAGAGGTGAAGAAGCTCTACGGTTTGAGGAGCAAGGCGGTACACGGTGAGCAACTGACTGATGAAAAAGTTGCGTCGGCGTTGAACGACTCTTACCATTTGCTGGCCGATCTCCTGCTTCTGTCGATTGACAGAGGACATGTTCTCGGCCAAGAGGACTTTGACCAGGCGGTGTTTGGGTGAAGTTTGTGGAGAACAATAGGATCGCCTAACCAGGCACGGCAGGTGAGTTTGGGAGTTAGAGTGCATGGAGATGTTTCTGCATCCAGTTACACCCGCGAACTTGTCGTCATCGATCCTTGCTCTGTGTCAAGAACTCGTCCCTGGCGGTAAGCCGGAATACGTGGATGTGCGCCCTATTCAAGGAGCGCCGGTCAACGAGTGTTTTCCCATTGTGCACGACCGAGTTCTAGCTGAGGGCGGAGCCTCGGTTTGTGGCTGGTCGATTGGGGAGCAGCCGACGCTTTTCGTTGAGGCGGAGCCCCACGCCGTATGGCGCGCACCTAACAACGAGCTCATCGACGTCACACCAAAGAAGCACCCTACTATGCGGATCCTCTTTTTGGTGGACCCTTCAATACGTTACGAAGGGCGCCAGTTTAACAACGTGCGGAGGGCGATAAGGAACCATCCAGCGATTGTTGGCTTCCTGAAGACGTGCGACGAAAAGTTTGAGTTCTGGAACCGCGGGCAGCGTGCGTATCAGCACGGTGAAATCATCATACAAGGCGAGGAGGCCATTGAGTACGAGCAGATTCGGAGACGAAAAGCCATGTACAGCACCGAGATGTTGAGGCTTCATCCGAACGTCGAGCCGTACGACCCGTGTTGGTGTGGCAGCGGCAAGAAAGTCAAATGGTGTCACGGGGTCAAATAGCGATGCGGACTAAGAATTCGGGGGTCACCATACTGCTTTCGGTTTTCCGATTTCTCCCTGTTTGACGTTGGACCCCTTTGGGGTCCCTGTTCGCCGTTGGACCCCCTTGGGGTCCCTGTTCCTTCACAGGAGCCCTTCGGGCCGGCGACACCCGATCCCAACGCGGAACCCTCCTTCGCCAAGGCTTCGGAGGGCAGGCCCGGAACGTAGAACGCGGAACCGCAGAGGCAACGCAGAACCCGCCTGCGTCACGGAGCCTGTCCTGAGCGGAGTCGAAGGGTCACTCCGTCACTTCGTCACTCATCCGCGGCAATTTCCGGGGACACCATACTTAATTCGGACCTATCGCCTTATCGGATCCTCTCTTGTGGATGCACTGACGCCGATGAGCGCAACACTCTCGCAACGGTCGCGGCTGTCAAATCGCAGCACGCAATACCGTGCTCCCATGAAATCCGACCAGTTTCGGACATCATACACGCGGAGCAATTGATCTTTCTCGCGGCTGCGGAGCGTCCGCAAGGGTGTGCCAAGGTCGTCTTCCTGAGAACACTCTGCGGGCGACTTGCCGATGAGTTTCTTCTCCAGACGCGCATCGTGGATCATGTCCTCGACGCCGTCGATATTCTGTTTCGTCTTGGCGAACACCACGATTGCGCCATTCTCCACTTCCACGATGTATCGCGACGACTTGAGCAGATCGCCCTGGACCGGATAAAAGATCAGGCTCACGCCCGGTCTGTCGATGTCAACGAGGGTTTCCTGTCGCGTGCCGAACATGCTGTCGGCTGCTGTCTCCGGCTCACCCATCAAGAGGTCCCGCCGATCCTTCACATCCGCGTCGTTGACGGCGTCGCCGACGACCATCGTGACCAGGCTGACCGGATGGGCACGACACCCCGCGGCGGCCAAAGCCAGGAACGCCACCACACAGAAGATCACCGTGCCGGCAGGAACGCGCCAGAAAAAGCGGTCGGCTGAGGGGAACACGCCTTTAGGACTCCGGCGCCTGTTCGTGGTCCGCATGGCTTCGTCCTTTCATTCTCTGCATCGGCCACTCTACGACAGACACTGCCTGAGTCAACGCTCGTGCACGACGGTCGTAGGCCCTTGTGACCTGCCCCCGATTTCTGTGCCAACAGGAGTGAGCCGGAATTTCCCGGG
Organism: Phycisphaerae bacterium; assembly: GCA_049678285.1. Taxonomy (GTDB): domain Bacteria; phylum Planctomycetota; class Phycisphaerae; order FEN-1346; family FEN-1346; genus JAPLMM01. The sequence continues at coordinate 363 of JBAUDW010000025.1, read as the reverse complement.
TGGACCTGCCCACGACCGTCGTGGGCGTCCGGATTTTCACTCTCTCTTGTTTTCATGATTCTGCAAGCTTTTTCCGGCCCCCAAGCCTTGGGTTCTGCGTGCCGTCAGGTAAGGAGTTCAGAAATTCGAGGAATTCGGGGGACGCACTACGGATTTCGGTTTTCCGATTTCTCCCTGTTTGACGTTGGACCCCTTTGGGGTCCCTGTTCCTTCGAAGGAGCCCTTCGGGCCGAGTTCTCTCACCCGCCTCCCCTGCCGTGTCGGAGCGCAGCGCAGATCCGCCGTGTCCCTGTTTCCTTTGGACCCCTTTGGGGGCGGACCGCCGTTCATAACGCCCCGGAAACAAAGCGCGGTGGCCATTCT
>JBAUDW010000024.1:0-3082 GCA_049678285.1 Phycisphaerae bacterium | reverse complement strand
CCGGCGAGAAAGTTACAAGATACCCGGCGATGCCTGCCGTCTCCATCGCAGCAGTTATTGATGCCTGGACGTCGGCGTTGGTGGCGTCGGGCCGGACGGCGATCCGTGCGCCCTGGCGAGCCCCGTTTGTAATCTCCTGCGCCCGGAGAAACAACCAGCCGTACTCAATCAACGCAAACGTCAGGAGAAGTAGCAACGGGAGCACGAGAGCCGTTTCAAGCGTTGCTGTGCCCCGCCGCGATTCCCGCATCTTTAGGCACGCCATAGCAGCACTCCTGCGGCTGCAGCGCAAACGCCGGCGAAAATGGCCACACCGTAGGGCATCTTCAGCAGGTCGCCCCCGACCAGCGGGTCCTGCATCACCCTCCACCGGCCAGGGCCGAAAGCGAGCAACAGAAGCCTCCACCGTTCACCGGCCAGATTGGCCCAGACGGTCCGAAGCCGTTTCTTCGCCAGGGCAAACGCAATCCCAACCACAATCCCCGCCAGCGAGACGCAAAAAAGGGCGACCGTGCCATTGACAAGCCCCAGCCACGTCCCGATCGCCCCCATAAGTTTGGCGTCCCCTGCCCCACCGCCCGCAAAAAGGAAAAGCAGGATGTAGGGAGTGGCGAGCATCACACCCGCAACGAACGCGTCGCCCAGTGCCGGAGGCCCGCCGAGCCACGCGGCCCACACGAGCCCCCCGACCCAGATCGGCCCGACTAGAAGATTTGGGATTCGCCGCCACGCAACATCAACAACTGCCGCCAGCAGGGATACACTGATAACGACCCCCCACTGGAGCGACGGCGACCCTTCGTTCCACAAGGTCAGAGCCCACATGGTCAGGCTTCCTCCCTCGTGGACCGTCCTCGTGGACCATAAGTCTATCGGGCCGATCCGATCTTAACCGCCGACCAGCACGCCGCTTTCAAGGCGCGGGCGCGGCACCACCGGAGAGAGCCGTTTCCAGTGCTTCAAATTTAACCAGCACCCAAGCCCCTATCGATGCGATGGTTACGATCGCTCCCGCAACGATGAGACCCGCGATCACTGCGTACTCGACCGTCTCCAACCCCTGCTCATCAGCCAGGAACTTCTTGAACAAACTGCATGCGCTTCTCATAGTACTCTCCTTTCTGAAGGATCGTTCTACCAGGGTACACTATACATCACGAACGCCTGAATGCAAACTGTTATTGACTGGCGACTTGGACACAGCACGCATAGCGGCGTCCATCGCCAGACGCTTACCTTCCAGGACCTACTTATCGGCCTACACACCGGCTCCTCTTGAAAGAAATGACCCCTTCCCGGTTTTTGTAACAGGTGTCACGAGAGTGAGGTTTAGAGCGCCTAAAACAATGACCGGATTGGTGCCAATAGGCGGCTGTCTGCCCAGTGCAGGGGCCGGCCAGTTCCATTCTGTTAGGGGCTCTTAGCCATTTTCCAGGGTCAAGAACCCCCGTAGAAACCTGAAAATGGGGCCTTTCTATTTCGTGCAACTTTGCCCCGCGGAGGCCGAGATGCATGAAATGCCTCGTTCTCGGGCCATTCCAGCGGGTTGCGGATCGCAAAAGCGGCTAAACTCCACAGGAGAAAATCGGTTGGTTATTCGCTGGCGGGTCCGTAAAAATGGGGTAAGGATAATCGCAATCCAAACAAAACCCAAACAAAAAAACAGGCTGATTTTCCGGCGCAGGTTTTTAAGGGTCGTACCCTATGCGCGCCTGCGTTAGTTCCTCTGGAAACAGTGGGAACGCGGGCCGGTTCGGTTCAGGGAGTTGCGTCGGCGCGGCGTGGGCAAGGACCTGGCGGCGCAAACCGCCGGGAGCCCCCGCGGCCCGTGGCGCCTCAGCGCCAGCCCGGCGCTCTCGCTGGCCCTGCCGGACGCCTTCTGGGACTCGCTCGGCTTGCCCCGTCTTTCGGCAAGGCCGGACGCCTAACCCATCGAACCGCCGTATATGGACCTGTACGTACGGTGGTGTGACAGGGAAAGCCCGCGAGGGCCGTTCTGTGTCAATTCCGTGATTTATCCGTTTATGTGGCCTGCTAACTCGCGAACCGCCGGCTGCTCCATGGGCGTCTCACCAGGGCTCCGCGGCAGCGTGAAGCGGAAGGTGGACCCCCGGCCCGGGGTGCTCTCGACCGAAATCTCGCCGCCCTGCCTTTCCACGAGCATTTTCGCGATGGCGAGACCGAGGCCGACGCCCCCGGCATTTTGCCTGGCCGGATCGTGCACCTGAATGAAGCGGTCGAAGATGACAGGCTGCACCTCGGCCGGAATGCCGACGCCTGTGTCGGCGACGCAGATTTCGACGAACCCTTCCGCGTCGCGTGCCGTGATGCGGACCCCGCCCTCCCGTGTGAACTTCAGTCCGTTGGAAATCAGGTTGGTGAGCACCTGAGCGGTCCGGTCGGCGTCGGCCCAGGCGACCAGGTCGGCCGGCACGTCCGCCGTCAGTTCCAGCGCACGCTCCTGAGCCGTCACCCGCAGGCTTTGCACGACGTCGGCCACCACCTCGGCCAAACGTATGGTTCTCGGCCATATGCGGATTCGCCCGCTGTCGAGATTCCCCAGGTCCAGCAACTCTTCCACGAGGGCGATGAGGCGGTTCGTGTTCCGGTAGCACAAGGCGATGAACTCCTCTGCCTCGCCCGTCTCCTGCTTGGCCTCCCCTTCCACCAGCAGCGACAAGGCGCCCTGCATGGCCATCAGCGGCGTGCGAAGTTCGTGCGAGACGACCGACACAAATTCGTCCTTCATGGTGTCCAGGCGGAGCAATTCCCTGTTGGCCCGGGCCAACGCCTGGTTTTTGCTTTCGAGTTTCAGGGTCTCCTGGGCCAGTTCCCCCGTCCGCCTGGCCACCTCCTTTTCGAGACTCTTTGAGTACCCTATCCATTTTTGCGTCTGCGCCTGGATCACGTCGGCCATGCGGTCAAAGGAGGTCCCGAGTTCCGCCAGTTCGTCCTTACCCTCCATTCTGATCCGGACCGCGAGGTACCCGTCCGCCAAGCGGTTGGCCCCCTCCCGCAAACGTTCGATCCGGCGCGTGACGTACCGCCCGAGCGACAAGGCCTCGACCATGAGCAGAAGGAG
>JBAUDW010000023.1:0-9175 GCA_049678285.1 Phycisphaerae bacterium | reverse complement strand
CGCACCCTTCCCCGGGTTCGCCTGTGGGTCCAAGGCAAGATCATCCTCAACCTGATTCGGACACTGATTCATGATGCCAAGGCCGCGTAGATGCAAAATCCTGTAAAATGGCGGGGCTAAACCCCGCTAAAGCGGGGCGAAGGCCCATGAATGGGCCTGACAGCCACTGCCACAATCCGCGGCCACACCCTGTCAATGTCTAAGGGGGGAAAAGGCTTGCTTCGCGGCCCGCCGGCGCGATAATCCGTTCCCCGAAACCCGATCACGAGCGAGAGGCAGGCGCATGGCGGCCGAGCGGGCCACCCAGGAAGCCGATGTCTCGCGGGCCCGGCGGCTCGAGTTGCCGGTCGTCGACCGCCGACCCGCCGGCCGGGACTTCGTCTGGCTCGTGCTCGATGCCCCGCCCGATTGGCGGAGCCTGCCCGGCCAGTTCGTCAACATCCTGTGCGAGTCGGACGTGCGCGAGGCCCGGGCCTCGGAAGGACGCGTCCTCGACGAATCCGAAGGGTGGCCCGAGACCACCGGCCTGGAGTTGGGCGGGCGACGTGCCTTCGGCCGGCGGCCTTACAGCATCTCGCGGGTCGAATGCCGAGGCCGGCAGGTCCGCCTCCACCTCCTGGTGCAGGTCAAAGGGCCGGGGTCGCGGTTTCTGGGGTCGCGGCCGATCGGGAGCGCCGTGGACCTGGTGGGCCCTTTGGGGACGCATTTCACGGCCCCGGCGGAGGATCGGCTCCCTGTCCTGGTGAGCGGGGGGTGCGGCCTGGCGCCGATCTTCGGCCTGGCGGAATGGCTGGCCGGGGCCGGCCGGCGCGTCGTCAACCTTTTCGGCGCGGCGACGCTAGAGGCGATGCCGCTGGATTTCTCCGAGCCGCCGCGACCGACGGGTCCCGGCGCGCCGGGACTCGAGGAGACCGCGTCGGCGAACGAGTTTGCCTTGGGCGGCGCGACGACGTTCCTCGCGACGGACGACGGGAGCGCCGGGTTTCGCGGGCCCGTCACGGCCGCGCTCGAAACCTATCTGGACGGGCCGGGGCGGGGCGAGCCGGCCGCGCTCTACGGCTGCGGGCCGAAGGCGATGCTGAAGCGCCTGGCCCAGATCGCGGCCGAACGCGGGCTCGCCTGCGAGATTTCGCTGGAGCGGCACATGGGTTGCGGCATCGGGGTGTGCCTGTCCTGCGTCGCCAAGCGGCGCGACCCGGGCGCCCCCCGCGGCTGGACCTATCGCCTCACGTGCCGCGACGGGCCGGTCATGGACGCGCACGAGATCCTATGGGACGACGCATGAGCGACGCGAAAGCGGACCTGGCGGTGACGGTCGGCAAGATCTGGATGCGCAACCCGATTGCGACCGCGTCGGGGTGCTCCGGCTACGGAGAAGAACTGGCGGCGTTCTACGATCTCGGGTCGCTCGGGGCGATCGTCACGAAATCCATCACCCTCAAGCCGCGCGAGGGCCATCCCCCGCCGCGCCTCGTCGAGACGCGCGCGGGGATGCTGAACGCCATCGGCCTGGCGAACGTCGGCCTGGAGGCGTTCCTCGCGGAGAAACTTCCCGCGCTCGCGCGGTACGATGTGCCGGTCATTGTCAACGTCGCGGGCGCGACGCGCGACGAGTATGTCCGGGTCGCCCGGGCGCTCGATGCGGCCGAGGGGGTCGCGGGGATCGAACTGAACGTCTCGTGCCCGAACGTCAAGGAAGGCGGGATCGAGTTCGGCGTGGACCCGAAGACGCTTGGGGGCCTCGTCGAGGCCGTGCGGCACGAGGTCGCGCGCGCCACGCTCATCGTGAAACTCAGCCCGAACGTGACGGACATCGCCGTGACGGCCCGGGCGGCGGTGGACGCGGGGGCCGACGCCCTCAGCCTCATCAACACGCTGCGCGGCCTGGCGGTGGATCCGTGGACGGGCCGGCCGCGGCTCTCGAACGTGACGGGCGGCCTTTCGGGGCCGGCCATCAAGCCGGTCGCGCTCTGGATGGTCCGCCGCGTGTGGCAGGAGGTGGCGTCGGCGAAGGGCGTAGCGATCGTGGGCCTCGGCGGCGTCCAGTTCGTCGAGGACGTCCTGGAGTTCCTCCGCGCGGGGGCGACGGCGGTCGCGGTCGGGACGGCCAATTTCGTCAATCCGGAGACCGGGCGCACCTTGGCCGAGGGGCTGGGCGAGGCGCTTCGCCGATTGGGTTGCGCCAGGGCGCTCGACCTCGTCGGCCGCCTCGAAGTCACTTAGAGCGCCTAACACAAAGAGTTTTCCAGGAACCGCCAGCAGATAAGAGACGCGCCGATGGCCATGAAGGATTCATGGATGTCGTCGCGGCGGTCGTAGCGGGTGCGGAGGCGACGGGACTGATGCAGCCACGACAAGGTGCGTTCCACGACCCAGCGATACACGCCAAGGCCGCTTCCGTGTTCGGTGGCGCGCCTGGCCAGGTCGGACGCGATGCCGAGGGAGCGCAGCCAGTTGCGATGCGGCTGCGAGTCGTACGCCCGGTCGCCCTGGACGCGGTCCGGACGTCGGCGGGGTCGGCCGCGCTTCCCCCGCACCGCCGGAATGGCCTCCACCAGGGCCTTCAGTTGCGTGACGTCGTGCCGGTTGGCACCGGTCAGCGTGGTGGCCAGGGGGATACCGTGCGCGTCGGTGATCACATGATGCTTGCTGCCGAGTTTGCGGCGATCCGTGGGGTTGGGACCCGTTTTTCCCCCCCGCCCACGGCGCGAACGGAGGCCGAGTCGACCACGGCCCGCGACCAGTCGATCTGGCCGGCCTCGTGCAGATGCGCCAGCAGCGTGGCGTGCAGCCGCGCCCACACGCCGGCCCGCCGCCAGTCGCGCAGCCGCCGCCAGCAGGTCATGCCGCTGCCGCAGCCCATCTCCTGGGGCAGGTCCTCCCAGGGAATGCCAGTCTTGAGGACGAACAGGATGCCCGTGAGGCATTGGCGGTTGTCGAGGGGCTTGCGACCCGGATACCGGAACCGCCGGCGCCTGGGTTTGGGCAAAATGGGCTCGATGATGGACCATAACTCGTCGCTCAACAAAGGCTTGGCCATGACGGGCTCCGAGGCAAGGGGCGTCCCCCTGCCTCAGACATCGTCCGCCTTGGCCCACCGGCTAAAGTCATTGTGTTAGGCGCTCTTAATTCCTTCCTCTCTTGTCGGCTTTCGGGCCGGGTTCTTGGCGGCGGCGATATGAACGAGTCTGGCGCTCACGTTCCCGTCTCCGCCCTTCGAGAACCTCAGGGCGGCCCGAGCCGTTCGACCATGCTCACGGCCCTGAGCCCGTCGAAGGGCATGGTCGAGGGGCCGCTCGTGGGGTAATGGTAGTATATCGTGCGGGCGTCGGGGGTTCCAACCGATTCCGCCCCCAAACATGCTGGCGCCAAAAAGGGTCCTGGAGCCTGCCCGCCTCTCGCGGCTCGGTTTTTGTCATTCCGCAATCCGCATTCCGCACTGCCACCCCTCCCTAGCGGTCGGGGTTAGCCAACCGCGCTCCCTGCCCGCCGCCCCGCCTCAGTTACTCAGTCCCTCAGTTACTCCGTCCCTCCGTCCCCCGCCTTTCCCCGTTCCCCAATTTTTCTCCGCGATCTCTGCGTTGAAGGCTGCGCAATACCCATGCCAAAGACGCGGGAAAAAAGTTACTAACATAAAGGTATGCCCATGACATGGATGGAAAAAGTGCGAAAAAGGGCACAAAAACCGGTAAAAACCGACCCAAAAACGTGAAAAAACCCCTAAAAAAGTCAAAATTTGCGCTAGCCCATCTTACCAAAGGCACCCCATCCGCCGAAAAAACCCCCCTGACGCCAGCGCCAGGGCCGGTGGGTTCCAAAAAATCGCCCGAAAATACCCCCCAAAACTCGCGAAAAAAAGTTATCCACAATCGCGGCCGTTAGGTTATGATGCCGGGCGCGGTGAGGGTTTCTGCGATTGAGGGGCGCCATCGTGAGAAGACCTGGTGCGGTGTCTGTGTTCGTCATACCGTTTGGTCTGGCGGTCCTGGTTCCTTGGGCGTTGGTGGCGGCCGGACTGGGCGAGGAGACGCCCGCCGGGCCGCCATCCATCACGTATGGCGATCCTCGGCAAGTGGCGACGCTGGCCAACTCCCAGATTAATGAAAGCAGCGGTCTGGCCTGTGGCCGACGGAACCGCGGGATCTTCTGGACGCACAACGATTCCGGCGACTCGGCCCGCGTTTTTGCCTTTACCATCCGAGGCGAACACGTTGCCACCTACACGATCGTTGGGGCCCAGGCCGGTGACTGGGAAGACATGGCCTCCTTCGAGGCGCGTGGCAAGGGGTATCTGCTTTTGGGCGATGTCGGGGACAATGAGCGCCGGCGGCAGAAATACACCCTCTACGCAGTAGTCGAACCCCCAGTCGGCACCCCGGAGCAACCGGCGGCCGGCCAGGTCCGCGTCGGTCGGCAGATGGATTTCACCTATGAGGACGGGCCGCATAACTGTGAGGCGGTGGCCATCGACCCGACCGACGGGATGATTTACCTTGTGAGCAAGGAGGGCGGCGGGTCGTGCAAGGTTTATGCTTTGCCTTGGCAGCAACCGGGGCCTCAGGCTGCGGTCGTTGCCAAGGCCGTGGCCACCTTGGCAATCCCGGACGCGACCGCGATGGACATCTCGCCGGATGGATTGCGGGCGGTCGTCCTGACGTACGGGCAGGCCTACGAATACGCGAGGCGGGATCGAGAGAAGTGGTCCGAGGCCTTCGCTCGGCCGCCGCGCGTTCTCCGGATGCCCCAACGAAGGCAGGGAGAGACGGTCTGCTACGGCCCGGACGGCAAGACGTTGTATCTGACCAGCGAGTTCGCCCCGACGCCCCTGTTCGAGGTTCCGGTCGCAGAATCGAAGTAGTCCCGCCTTTTCAGTCCTCAGAGGTGGTTTCGCCGCCGGCCTACGATCGCAGGACGGCGCCGAGGCGCGATTGAAGGGCGTCGAGGATCCGGGCCTGCATCGCGGCCGCGTCGTCGTGAGTCAGGGTTCCCGACGCCCGCCGCAGAACCAGCCGCAGGGCGATGCTCTTCTTGCCCGCAGGCACCTGTTTGCCGCGGTACACGTCCAGCGGCTGGAGGGATTCGACCTCGGCCACGCCGGCCGACGCGACGGCCTTTTCGATGTCGGCCCAGCGGAGGGCCTCGTCCACGACGATGGCCAGGTCCCGCGCGATGGCGGGGAACTGGGGCAGGAGGCGATAGGCCGGTTCGAGCCGGGCGGCCTCGATGAGCCGGCCGAAATGAATTTCCGCGACGGTCGGGGGCTCGTCGAGTTCGAAGGCGGCGGCCGACTCCTTCGTTGCGGAGCCGACCATGCCGATTGGCTCGTCGTCCAGAAGGATCTCGGCGGCTTGGTCTGCCGCGAGGTCGGCATAGCGGTCGGTCGGGACGAAGCGGATGCGGTCGGCGACGCGGAGGCGCTCGAAGAGCGTTTCGAGGGCGCCCTTGACGTTCTCGAATTCCGGCGCGCCGGAACCGGTGGCGAGGGCGAGCAGGGCGTCCTCGTGGGGCAGGTCGCCGCCCGGGGCGGGGATGAACCGCTTGGCGATCTCGAAGAGCCTGGCGGCCGGTTCGCCGGCGTTCTGGTTCACGCGGAGCGAATCCAGGAGGCCCGGCAGGACGGACTGGCGCAGGGCGAGGTCCGCTCCGCGGAGGGCGAGGGGTTCGGCCTCGACGTCCTGGCGTCGAAAGCGGACGGCCCGGTCGGCGCTCGTGAAGGAGAAGGTGACGGCCTCGAAATAGCCCGCGGCCGTCAGGACCTCGCCGGCGGCCTGTCGGACGCGTTCGGCCGGGGTCGGGCCGGCGTAGGCGACGGGGATTTCGCGCGATTCGGGAATCTGCTCGTAGCCGTGGTGGCGGGCGACCTCCTCCACGAGGTCGATCTCGCGTTCCAGGTCGGGCCGGCGGGAAGGCACGCGGACGCGGATGCGTTCGGCCGTCGCCTCGAGGACCTCCAGGTCCAGCCGGCGGAGGTATTCCGCGGCAGCGTCGGCGGGGATCGCGAGGCCGAGAACTGTTTCGATGCGGTCGGCGCGGAGCGTGAGTTCCCGCGGCTCGGGCAGCCCCGGCGCGCCGGGGGCGGTCACGACGCCGCGGGCGACCTTGCCGCCCGTGACCTTCTGGATAAGTTGGCACGCCCGCCGGCTCGCCCAGTCCGTGCCGCACGCGTCCACCCCCCGCTCGAAGCGGAAACTGGATTCGCTCGCGAGGCCGAGGGTGCGGCTGGTGGCGCGGATGGAGAGGGGGTCGAAGACGGCCGCTTCGAGGAGGATGTCGCGGCTGGAGTCGGAGATTTCGGTTTCGGCGCCGCCCATGACGCCGGCGAGGGCGATGGGGAGGCGGGCGTCGGCGATGACCAGGCGCTCGGGCGAGAGGGCGTGCTCCGAATGGTCGATGGCGACGAACCGCTCGCCCGCGCGTGCGCGGCGGACGACGATTCGGCCCTCGGCCAGTCGGGCGAAGTCGAAGGCGTGCAGCGGCTGGCCGGTTTCCATCATCACGTAGTTCGTGACGTCCACGATGTTCGAGACGGGGCGGATGCCGACCGCCTCGAGGCGCTGGCGGAGCCAGTCGGGGCTGGGGCCGATCGTGACGCCCTCAATCAGGCGAGCGGTGTAGAGGGGGCAGAGGTCGAGGTCTTCGACCTCGACGCGGACCTTCTTCTCGCAGGGGGTCGCGGATTCGGCATAGTCGGCGTCGGGGAGGCGGAGGGGAACATTCAGGGCGGCGGCAAGTTCCCGCGCGATGCCGATGTGGCCGAGGCAATCGGGCCGGTTGGCACCGACCTCGACATCGAGCCGCGCGTCGCTGCCGGGGAGGTCCTCGATGGCGTCGACGTTGAGGCCGATGCGGGTGAGGCGTTCGGCGACCTCGCGGGGTGAGAGGTCCGTGGGGACGTATTCGCGGAGCCAGTTGTAACTTGCGTTCACAGCCAATCCCCCGCCGTTTAGGGCCGAATGAGGAAGGCGCGATTATAGAGCGTCGCGGGATGGGGTCAAGCGAAAGCGGGCATAAGTTTCCCCGCGCGTGTCAAGATGGCCCCTTCGACTCCCCTTCGATTCGGTCGCCTGGGCGACCTCACTCAGGGTCGCTCAGGGCAGGGGTTCAGGGTTTTTCGAGTTGTTCGGCGGCATAGGCGGAACGCGGGATGGGCCAGCGGACGAAGGCTTCGAGGGCGTGGTACTCCGGGAGGCCGAGGAGGTTGTAGAGGGCGGCGGTGGCCATGTTTCGTTCCTCGACCCGTTGCCAGAACTCGCGGCTGTCGTAGGGGCCTGGGAACATGGCGCGGTCTTTCTGGCTTTGGTGGCGGAAGATGGCGAAGCGTTTTCGTTTGAGTTCATCGGGCGACAGGGGGACCGCCATGTCAATCTGGTCGGGTGGCCATTCTTCCCAGGCGCCGCGATAGAGCCAGAGGGCCGGGGCGGGCCCGCATCGCCGCGAGGCGTGCCGCTCGGTGGCCTGATAGGCTTCCAGGGCCGCCAGAGCCGCCTCAAGGCACATGCGGTGGGTGCCATGAGGGTCGGAGAGGTCGCCGGCGGCAAAGATCATCTCGGGACGGACCGACTCCAGGAGGCCCAGGACGATCTGGATGTCTTCAGGGCTGATGGGGAGTTTCTGGACGACGCCGGTGTTGTAGAAGGGCATGTCGAGGAAGTGGAGGCGGTCCTCGGAGAGGCCGCAGAACTTGGCGGCGTCGACGGCTTCGCCTCGGCGGATGAGAGCCTTGACGGCCTGGACCTCCGGGGTGTCGATGTCGCCGGGGTGTTTTTGGCGGAGGAACTGGTCGATGTGGCGCTCGATGGCCGCTGTCTGGTTGGGGGTCAGCCCGAAGATGCGGTTGAACTCGCGGACGAAGTCGGCGTAGCGGGAGACGTCGTGGTCGAAGACGCTCAGGTAGCCGCTCGTCATGTAGCCGACGTGGACGTCGTGCTCTTGCTCGACGAAACGCACGAGCGTGCCGCCCATGGAGATGGTGTCGTCGTCGGGGTGCGGGCCGAGGACGAGGATGCGGCGTTGGCCTTCCTTTCCACCGGGCCAACCGGTGATGGTCTGCATGAGGCGGCGGAAGACGGTGAGGTTGACGTGGTAGCAGCCGCCGTGTGCCGCGAGGAGTTCGGCGAGGCCGTGCTCGGCGTAGTCCTCTTCGGTGAGTTTGAGGATGGGTTTTCCGAGTTCGCGCGCGAGCCACATGACGGCCTGGCGTTCGAGGCGTTCGTCCCAGGGACAGGGTCCGAGAAGCCAGGGGGTGGCCAGCCGCGTCAGGTGGGCGGCGGCAGCCTCGTCGGTGTAGAAGGTGGCGGCGGGATGCTCCTGGAGGAAACTGGCGGCGACGGCGGTTGTGACGTCGCCCTCGACGGCGCGCCGGATGATGGGAGCCTTGTGTTCGCCGAAGGCAAGGAGGCAGATTTCCCGTGCCTCCAGGATGGTGCCGACGCCCATCGTGAGGGCTCTTTCGGGGACGTTTTCTTCGCCGAAGAAATCGGCGGCGGCGTCGCGGCGGGTAACTTTGTCGAGTCGGACGAGTCGGGTCCGGCTCAGGCGGTCGGAGCCGGGCTCGTTGAACCCCATGTGCCCGATGCGTCCGATGCCGAGGATCTGGACGTCGATGCCGCCGGCGGCGGCGATAGCCTCTTCGTAGGCGCGGCAATGGGCTTCGATTTCGCGTTCGGGGACCGTGCTGGAGAGGATGTGGATGTTTTCCGGCGGGATGTTGACGGACCGGAAGAAGTTTTCGTTCATCCACCGGTGGTAGGACTGGAGGGCCGCGGGAGCGATGGGCCAGTACTCATCGAGGTTGAAGGTGATGACGCCGGAGAGGTCGAGTTTTTCCTCGCGGTGGAGTCGGGCGAGTTCGCGATAGACGTTGATGGGGGTATGGCCGGTGGCCAGGCCGAGGACGGGGGGGCGGCCCTCGGCGTTCTTTCGGCGGATACAATCGGCCACGCGCCGGGCGACGGCGCGAGAGGCCTCCTTGTCGTCCTGAAAGACCTTGACCGGAATGCGTTCGACGGAGATCTCTATCCTCCTTGCGTTCGGCAAGTTAAGAACAGAGTACTCAACGGCGGCGAGTTGTCAACACCGAGGTGCGGAATGTCGCCGCAAAGTGATAATGTCCGGTTTCCGCAAAGTAGAATTGTCCTCTTTCCGGCCGGGTGGCCGGGAGGAGGACGAGGATGGA
>JBAUDW010000022.1:0-3253 GCA_049678285.1 Phycisphaerae bacterium | reverse complement strand
TGCATCAGTCCCGTCGCCTCCGCACCCGCTACGACCGCCGCGACGACATCCATGAATCCTTCATGGCCATCGGCGCGTCTCTTATCTGCTGGCGGTTCCTGGAAAACTCTTTGTGTTAGGCGCTCTTAGTGTCCTATGGTCAGGTAGATGGCGTAGCCGACGCCGCCCAGTGCCGCCGACGCCAGCAGCACCGCCAGCATCGCGAGTCGGCCCAGCTGCCGATGCGTCCGGAGGACGAGCGTCTGATAGGTTTCGAGGACTTCGCGGTGAGCGGCTTCGAGCCGGGCGATGCACACCAGGTGCCGCTGGGCGCTTTCCTCGACGCTCTTCAATGCCGCCCGCATGCCCGTCAGGCCGTCCACCGTCGCTTCCGCCAGCCGCGTCTGCTGTTCCAGGAGGTCGTTGGTGCGTTTCGTGACGGCCGCCTGGTCGGTCGCGAGGTCCGGCAGTTGGCGGACCGACTCGGCGAGCGATCGGGTCGCGTCGCGGTGGCCTTCGAGTTCGCGCCCGATCTTTTCCAGGGCCTTCGCGCCGGCCGCGCTCGCCGCCAACGATTCGGCAATCCGTTCCGGCAGCGTGTTCAGCAACCGGATCCATTCAGGGTTGGGCTCCGGGCACTGCGTGTCCGGCGCCTTGCCGGTTTCCGTGGCGACGGTCGTGGTCTGGGCGCCGGGCCTGCCGGCCGCGGGCACCGCCGGCCTGCCGGGGTCGAATGCCGAGGAAATCGGCGGCACCGCCGTGGCATTCCCGCCGGCGCCGGCCATGAGGAGCCCCGCTGCCGGCGCGGTCGAAGCCTCCGTCCACGGTTTCGCGCCCACGCCCGCGCGGCGCTGCCTCTCGAGCCGCGCCACACCGAACCATGACTTTACCCGATCCACCAGACTCATTTGGCTCATTCCATCCGTCTCGCTTTCCGGGGAGGGGAAGGGCGTGCACCGGCCCGATTTGAACACGACGTTGGCGGTCCCTCGCTCCCAGGCGTGTTATCGGACGCAGTCCACTCCGGCCTTGAATCAAAAGGGGGCGCGTCCGGCGCGACAAAAACGCGAGGCGTTCCCGATGACGGGAGCGCCCCTATCAGTCGCCGATTCGGATGCCAGGGGCCCCACAGGTGGGGCGGCGCGAGGCGCGCCTAGACCTCCATCACCTCTTTCGTCTTGTGTTCGAGGACTTCGCCGATTTCTTTCTCACACGTGTGGACCAGTTCGGTCGCTTCGTCACGAGCGGCCCGCGCGTTATCCTCGCTGGCGAGTTTCTGTTTTTCTTCGGCGTCGATGTGGTGGATGGCGTCGCGGCGAATGTTCCGCAGGGCGACCTTGGTCGCCTCGGCCGTTTCCTTAATCTGGTGGACGAGTTGCTTCCGCCGCTCCTCCGACAGGGGAGGGATCGCCAGGCGGATGACCTTGCCGTCGGTGCTCGGCGTGATGCCGAGGTCGGAGGCCTGGATGCTTTTCGCGATGCCCGCGGTCGAGCCCGGATCGAACGGCTTGATGACCAGCAGCAGCGGGTCCGGGACGGTGATGGTGGCCAGTTGCCTCAGTTCCGTCGGCGTGCCGTAGTAGTCTACTTTCAGGTGTTCGACGAGGCCGGCCGACGCCCGGCCGGTCCGCACCGTCCGGAACTGCTGGCGGAGATGGTCGACGGCTTTCTTCATTTTGTCTTCGGCTTCGAGGAGGATGTCGTCGATCGGCACGGTCAGGAGTCTCCTATGAAGGTTCCGATGGGTTCGCCCGCCACGACTCGGCGGATGCTGCCTTCGTGTTTCAGGTTGAAGACGACGATCGGGATGTGGTTATCGCGGCAGAGGCTGATCGCCGCCGTGTCCATGATCCTGAGGTTCTGCCGGACCACGTCGTCGTAGGTCAGCCGATCGAATCGCCGGGCCTTCGGGTTCTTCTGCGGATCGTCCGAGTACACGCCGTCCACCTTTGTCGCCTTCAGCAGGACCTCGGCGCCCAATTCGTTCGCCCGCAGGGCCGCGCAGGTGTCGGTTGTGAAGAACGGGTTTCCCGTGCCGCCCGCCAGGATGACGACGCGCTTCTTTTCGAGGTGGCGGATGGCGCGTCGGCGGATGAACGGCTCGGCCACGTCTTTCATCTCGATCGCCGACTGGACGCGCGTGCTGACGCCCAACGTCTCCAGGCCGTCCTGAAGCGCCAGGGCGTTAATGACGGTCGCGACCATGCCCATGTAGTCGGCCGTCGCGCGCTTGATGTGGGCCTTTTCGGAGAGCGTGACGCCGCGGAGGAAGTTTCCTCCTCCGACGACGATTGCCAGTTCGCACCCCGTTTCGGCCACTTTCTGCGCCTGCCGGGCGATCGTGGCGACTTCCACGGAATCCAGGCCGGAGCCGCCGGCCTTGCAGAATCCTTCACCGCTGACTTTCAGGAGCACCCGCTTGTAGGCGTGGTCGGCCATGGGGACTCGTCGCTCAGTCGGATTCCTCGCCCACTTCGAACCGCGCGAAACGCTGGATGACGATGTTCTCGCCCGTTCGCGCAATCAGGTCCGTCACCAGGTCGCCCACCGTGCGGTCGGGGTCTTTGACGAACGGCTGCTCGAGGAGGACGTTGTCGGCGAACCACTTCGCCAGTTTCCCCTCGACGATTTTCTCGAGCACCTTTTCGGGTTTGCCGGCCGCCTGTTCGCGCGCAATGCGACGCTCCCGCTCGACGATCGTCTGCGGCACCTGTTCGCGGCGGACGGCGATCGGCGAGGCGGCGCACACGTGCAGGCACACGTCGTTCAGGAACGTCTGAAACTGCTCGTTCTTCGCGACGAAGTCCGTCTCGCAGTTCACCTCGACCATCACGCCCACTTTGCCGTTGTGATGGATGTAGGAGTGGATGCGGCCCTCGGCGGCGGTGCGTGTCGCCTTCTTCTGCGCCGTCGCTAGGCCCTTCTTGCGAAGGATCTCAATGGCCTTCTCCGCGTCCCCGGCCGCCTCCTCCAGTGCCCGCTTGCAGTCCATCATCCCGAGGCCGGTCCTCTGGCGGAGTTTCAGGACGTCTTCCGTGCTGATTGCCATCGAGCATGCTCCTTCGTGCATCGTCTCCAGGCGAACGAAAGTGTCTTGGACGTCGGAAATCCGGCCCCGTGTATCTGCAGCCGCCTGGCAGCACACCGGCCGAGCCCGCGGCGGATTCGCCCACGGCTTACGCGCCGGCGCTCGGGGCGTCGGAGGTCGGTTCTTCGCGCGCGGCCGATTCGGCCGGGCCGCCGGTCCCCGTGTTGCCGGCGACCGTCTCTTGCG
>JBAUDW010000021.1:0-32538 GCA_049678285.1 Phycisphaerae bacterium | reverse complement strand
CTGCAACTTGGTGGCGAAGTGGCGGTCGGTCCAGCCGATGAAGGCGTGGAGGAGTTGCCAGGGGTTGGCGGATTTGCCGGCCGCGGTGACCTTGGCGGCGACGGCCTGGCCGCGAGTGCGCTCGAGGGCGATCCGGCCCTGGTAGCGGAGGTGGTTCCAGCGGGCGCGGTTCTTCTCTTTTCGTCCGAGGCGGCGAAAGGTGCCTCGGCCGCCAGCCGTCAGGCGCGCGACTTCGGATTGCATGGCGTCGAAGAGGTTAAAACCGCCGACGGGAACGATGTGGACAAGACGTTTCATGGCACATCCCCCAAGCACGGAACAATCCAAATATACCAGTGGACGGGGGGATGACACAAGGAATTTTCGATTGCGGCCCGCCAGCACCCCGGCGCGTACGCCGAAGGTTGCCGCAAGGCACCCGGAGTCGTGAAACAGTCTCTTGGCACAGCCCTGGAAGCCTCCGAGGCGCCCCTCCGGTAAGGCCGGACTACAGGACCAGACCGGCCAGCATGTCGCCGACCCGGGACTGGTCCCGGCAGACTCGTTGGAAGACGGGCAGGAGTTTCTCGTAGGTCGCAGCGGCGGCGGGGTCGGGCGTGGATACGTCCTGGACCTCGTGGAGCCGCTCGATCGGGCCGAAGTCGGGCCACAGCCCGGCGCCGACGGCCGCCACCGCCGCCGCCCCCAGCGAACCGGCTTCCTGGCCGATGTTCGTCTTGACGATCCTGGTGCCGAGCGCATCGGCCAGGATCTGCCGCCACAAGCGGCTCCGGCTGATGCCGCCGACGGCCACCATCTCGTCCCGCACGTCGCACAAGGCGCGCAGTTCGTCGAGGACGAGACGCAGGTTCATGGCGATGCCCTCCATGGCCGCGCGGATCACGTCCGCCCGGGTGTGTCCGAGGTCCAGTCCGACGAACGCCCCCCGGATGTGGGGGCTGGCGTCGAGGCTCGATCCGCCGGCCAGGCTCGGGTTGAAGAGCAGGCTGCGTGCCCCGATGGGCGCGCCGCCCGCCAGGGCCGTCATCGCCTCGTAAGGGTCCTTCCCGTCGCGTTCGGCCTGGGCCGAGAGGTCGGCGCACAGATTGTCGCGGACCCATTTGAAACTGGTGCCGGCCGAGAAGATGGCCACCGCCGACGTGAACATGCCGGGAATGACGTGCGTGAACACGTAGGGCCTGGCCGCCTCGTCCAGCAGGGGCTGCGACGACGAGACCGCAATCCAGACCGAGGACCCGAGCGACGCGTACACGCTGCCTTCGGCGACGTTCCGCGCCCCGAGGGCCATGCACGAGTTGTCCACGCCGCCGCAGGCGACCTTGACGCGTCGAGGCAACCCCAGTTGTCCGGCGGCATTGGGCGTCAACTCGCCCAGGATGTCGGTTGACGCCACGATGTCCGGAAACAGTCCCCGCCCGAGTCCGGCGGCGGCGATGAGTTCCGGCGAGTAGTCCCACCCCAGCAGGTCGTACACGCCGCTGCCCGACGCGTAAGAGAAGTCGGTTGCAACCCGTCCGGTCAACTGGTAGTTGATGAAGTCCTTCGTGCCGACGACCTTGTCGATGCGGCGGAAAAGGTCCGGCTCGTTGTCGCGGTACCACAGGATCTTGAAGACCGTGTAGTGCGGCGCAGGGAACCCGTTGCCGGTGATGCGGTACCATCGTTTCTCGCCGACCTTCTCGAAGAATGCGGCGGCCTGCGACTGCGGGCGTTTGTCGGACCAGATGGGCGTCGCGTCGCGCAGAAGCGCCCCGTCGGCGCCCAACGGCACGCAGCCCAGGCTGTGGCCGGAAATGGCGAGGCATTCAATGTCGTCCGGGTCGGCCTCGCCGGAGGCAAGTAACTGGTTGGTGCTTCTGACAACGGCGTCCCACCAGTCCATCGGGCGCTGCTCGTGCCAGCCGGCCTGCGGGTAGCGGGTCTCGTAGGGGACGAAGACGGCCGCCAGGCGCCGGCCGTCGGAGCCGTACAGCGAGGCCTTGTTGCCGCCGGTCCCCAGATCGTAGGCGATGATGGTTCGTGCCATGGTGGCTCGCGTTCTCCTCGCCAGGCGCGTGCGCGCCCCTGTGCGTTCTCTAGACCTCGACGGCACGGCCAGGCAGGGCGGCGCGCGCCTCGAGGATCACCTTGACGAGCGTGCCCTCGGCGGCCTCGACGACGGCTCGGATGTCGTCCTCGACGTCGTCACAGCAACCACTTAGCAGCAGCCCCACGTTCATGACCATGTCGAGTTCGTCGAGGGTCAGGCGCACCGCGGGGAGAAAAGAACAAGGGAAAGACGGGAGAAGGCATATAAGCCCGGATTCCCCAGATAGAAGTTGAGGTTTTCTCTTGCGCTTTCGGGTTCACCCGCACAGAATGCCCTTGTTCGGAGGTTGGGGGTGTGGCAAGATTTTCTGGCAGGCCCTTGGGAGGCCACAACCCAGCGACTTGGGTGCCAGGCCGCACTTCCCCTGGCGCGCGGGTGGCATGCCCACCCTGTTCCGGGTGGGCATGGAGCGCTGGCGCATGCTCACGCAAAGGCAAAGCGTGAGCATGCCACCCGACCCATTCGAGGTGCCAGGGACCTTGCCAGAAAATCTTGCCACACCCGAGGTTGGGGCCCCAGGGAAAACGCCTTGTAAAGCAGTGGGCCGGAGAGATAATTATAGACTAAAAGTCCACGGCGGTCGTTGGCAGGGTCATCCGGGAAATCCCGGTCGATCCCAAAAACCCTGGTTGCACCGACATCGAGTATCGCTCGCAGATGTCGCTGTGGCGCCTCCTTTGCGCGCGAGTGGGCCATGGGACCGTTCGGCAAGCTGGAAAAGCCGGGTAATAGCAAATAAGACAGAGAGCAACGCAGTGACGCAGTAACAAAAAACGCGAAAGGACCAAGGGGCGAGAGAGGACAACCGGGAGGAAGGCGGCGAGGGCAATTGTGGGGGTGGCGGGGCTGAAGGCGGGGGCCCGGAGTGTATTTACGGGACACCTGGGGCGGGTTATAATGCCTGAGGGGAGACCGAGCGCACGGGCCGGAGGAAGCAGGAAGGCGGGAGCAGCAGGAGGCGTGGCGGTGAAGGCGAAACGAGGCGGGTTCACGCTGATCGAGATGCTGGTGGTCATCACGATCATTGCGATCCTGGTGGGTTTGTTGTTTCCGGCGTATCAGGCGGTGTTCCGGTCGGCGTACGAGACGCAGTGCCAGAACCACCTGAACCAGTTGGGGCAGATCACGGTGGCGTGGTGCCAGGGGCACGACGGTTTTTTCCCGCGGCCGGTGCCAAGCGACACGCAGGCGGGATGGTGTTACGGGCTGGACTCGGGCGTGTGCGTTGACCTTGGCCTTTACATGAAGAACAAACTGGTGGGGTCTCCGGAGATCTTTCTGTGCCCGACCCACGCGGATGAGTTTGCGGTGGACCGGGGAGACTCGACGCACGTTTACTGGCAGACGGCCGACACGCGCCCTCACAAGAGCAAGGCGCGGTTTTGGGGCAGTTACGCGATGAACTCCAATGTCTATAGCGCGAACGGGCCGCGACTCCATAGCGACTTCTCGTCGAACCACATCCTGCTGGTCGAGGAAGACCCTGTGAACAGCAACTTCGACGACAGCCAGATCGGGGAGCAATCGGGCGAGGCGATCACCACCCGCCACCAGGGGTACGGCTACATTGCGTGCATGGACGGACACGTCATCAAGATGACGCCCGATGTGTTTAGGGACTCAAAAAGACCAAAGTCCGCCGTTTCACCAAAAGAATGGGATGACTGGAAGAACGGAACGGCCGCGCACCCGGAGTACAAGGAATATCGCTGGGTGCCCTAAGGATCGCGCCGTCTTCCCAACCCGCGCCGGGCGGAGACGCTGGAAGACTGGGCGGCGACGGCCGCCCGTTTTCATGCGCCTCCCCGGCCGGACTCCGGGAGGCGAAGGCCGGGGCGCCGCGGGGGCTGAATGAGTTGACGGCTCGGCGGCGGGCCGGTACACTCTCTCGGATGAGCCCACGAGGCAAACGCGCCAACCGCCCGCCGAAGCCGCAGGCCGCGCCCGGGCCGGGCCAGGCCGCCGTCCTCCTCCTTTGCTCCGAGGAGCCGTCGCTCCGGCGTGCGTGGGAACGTGCGTCGGCGCCGGCGGGCCTGAGGCTGGAGTCGGCGCCGAAAGCGACGGCGGAGCGGATCGCCTCCGCCGAGGCGCTGCTCGTCGTCGTGGACGCCAAGGTCGCGCGCGAGGCCGAGGGGTCGCTGGCCGAGGCGCTCGACGCCGCCGCCGGCCGATGCGTGTGGGCGGGCCCGGCGGGGGCGATCAGCCAGCTCGGCGCGGCGCGCGTCGAGGAGGCATACGACATTCTCGTCACGCCGACCTCGCCCGAAGCGCTGGGCCGGCGCCTGCAGGGCTGGGCGCGGAACATCGAGCGGACGGCCGCAATGGAGGAGATGGGCGGGCGCGTGGAGCGGCTGGCCGAACAGAACGACCGCCTGGCGGCGCGCGTGGCGGAGATGGAGACGCAGGCGGCGGTGCTCGGCCAGCAGCGTGAGCGGCTGGACCAGGCGCTGGGGCGGATCCGCCAGGTGGCGAGGCTGTCGCGCGAGATCAACTCGCTGGACCTCGAGAAGATCATCCGGGTGTGCATCGAGCGGCTGCCGGCGCTCGTCGGGGCGCAGCGGGCGAGCCTGTACTTTTACGACGCGGCGGACGACCGGCTGATCCTTCAGGGCCACTCGCACGGCTATCCGATTGCCGACCGCGTGGACCTGGCCGAGAACCCGCGGAGCCCGATGGCGGCGGCGGTGCGGCGAGGGGAACTGCTGCTCATCGGCGAGTTCCACGAGTTCGAGCAGGCCGAGGACATCGTCCTGGAGCGCGAGTTCCGCCAGCAGTACGCGACCGGCTCGTGCGTCATCGTGCCGCTGAAGGCGGGCGGCACGGTGCGCGGCGTGCTGAACCTCGCGGACAAGAAGGACCACGCTCCGTTCGACAAGGACATCGACCTGCCGGTCGTCGAGCAGATCGCCGAACTCATCGGCGCGAGCATCTACAACGTCGAACTCTACCGCGGAATGGAACGCCGAGCCAAAACCGACCCCCTGACGGACCTGGCGAACCGCCGCGCGCTGGAGGAGGCCCTCGCGCGCGAGACCGACCGGAGCCGGCGCTACGGCAGCCGGCTGTCGATCCTCATGATCGACGTGGACCAACTCAAGGCCGTCAACGACGCCCACGGCCACGAGGCGGGCGACCGGATCCTGAAGGACCTGGCGGCGATGCTTCTGGAGACGGTCCGCAGCGTCGACGTCCCGGGGCGATGGGCCGGCGACGAGTTCGTCGTCGTTCTGCCCGACACGCAGGCCGCCCAGGCGAAGTTGCTGGCGAATCGGCTCCTGGAGCGCGCCCGAGCCCAGCCGACACGCATCAAGGACCAACCCGTCGAACTCAGCCTGTCGGTCGGCGTGGCGGAGTACGACAGGAAGGAATCGCTCGCGGACCTGGTGCGCCGCGTGGACCGCGCCATGTACGACGCGAAGAAACAAGGCCGCGGCCGCATCGCCACCGCCGAATGAGCACTGCTTCTCACCGCAGAGGACGCAGAGAACAAAGTAACTAGGGGAACGACGAACAGCCGACGGATGAAAGCCCGATGCCGTCTTGCCGTTCGCCGTTCCCTGAATCCTTCCTTTTTTCTCTGCGATCTCTGCGGTAAAAACCGGCGTCTCTGCGTTTAAAACCCTGCCTACTCGGCCGGGAAGATCGGCGAAAGGGCCGCGAACGCCTCCCGGGCCGCCCGGTCCGGTTCGTCCGCATAGGTGTAGAGTTCGACGGCCGCGGCGCGCGAGTAGCCCACCTCGTCCAGCGCCTGCCGGACGGACGCGAAATCAATGTCCCCCAGGCCGGGGATGAGGTGGTAGTGCCGGCGGTCTTCGATGTCCTCCAGGTGCAGGTGCTTGAGGCGCCGGCCGAGCAGGCGGACCGAGTCGGCGATCGTCTCGCCCATGCAGACGGCGTGTCCGACGTCGAGGTTGGCTCCGAGTCGCGGATGGTCCACCTCGTCGAGAAGTTCCTTCAGGGCCGCGCTCGTTTCGATGAACTGTCCGGGCTCGGTTTCGATCGCCAGTTCGGTGCCCGTCAGATCGGCCGCCCGCACGAGCCGTTCCAGGCCCTCGATCAACCTTTCGCGGAGGACAGCGGCCGGTTCGCCGGAAAGGGGCTGGCCCGTCGTAATCGTGACGACGGGGGCGCCGAACGTATGGGCGTGGGCCATGACCGCCTCCACCAGGAGGATTCGGGCGTTGCGTTGGGCGTCGTCGCGGGTGATGAGGCTCGGCTCGAAGGTGAGTTCCTTGGGGAAGGGTTTCCAGTAGCCCATCAGGGTATTGGCATTCATCGCGACGACCGCGAGGCCCAGCGAGCGGACGCGTTCGGCCAGGCGTTTGCCGGTTGCGGCAAGTTCCGAGCCCGGGTAGGCGTGGGGGACGTCGGCGAGGATCTCGACGGCGCGGTATCCGGCCGCGGCGATCCGCTCACACGCCTCCGCCAGCCGATGCTTCGTGTACGCGTTCGTGCTGAAGGCGAGTTGAATCACGGGGCGCTCCTCTTTTTATCGCGCGCGATGCGCGACGCCCCCCGGTAAAACGCCGCAAGGTCCTCCGGCGGATACAGGCAAAACGGATACTCGCGGTTCGTAAGGATATCATTGTACCGTGCGTACCGCTGGATGCGATAAAGTTCTTCTCGGGCGGCGTCGGGTTGCTCCGGCGCGAGGGCGAGGAGCCGCCCGTTGATCTCGCGCACGCGCTGCCAGACGCGCCGGCGCTCGTCGCGCGTCGCCCCGCGCGTCGCGATGAGTCGTTTCTTTTCCTCGGTGAGCGCCTCGGCCTCGCCGCCGCGCCGAACGCCCTCCGGAAGCAGGCGGTCGGGGTTGTAGCGCCAATCGCGGACTGCCCGCTGCGCGGCCGAGAGGTCCGCGGGAGTCGCGGGGAAAGTTTCGAGCGGCAAATGGACCGTGGCCGAGGCAAGAATGATTTCCGGCGGACGGACGCCGAACAGACGCTCGATGATTGCGTCGGTGATCTGGTCATAGAGCGCCCCCCCGACGCCGTGGATGAAAACATCGCCCACCGCCAGGCGGACGAAGAGCGTCATCGAAATCGCGCGGGGGCGGATCTTCCATCCGCTCCGCCGAAGTTCCGCGAGACGCTCGGCGCCGCGCGAGGCATCGTCGAGGTCCTCGGCGGTAAGGCGTCCGATGGGTTCGGCATCGGCGGCGAGGGCCAGGCCGCCCCCAGGCGTCGGCTCGACCCAGAGGCGCCGGCGCGGCTCGCCCGCGCGCCAGATCCAGTACGGCAGTTCCATTCTCGGCCCTTCGCTTGCGAGGTCCGGCACGGGCTGGGCGGGGCTCCGCTCGCAGTACACGCGCCGGAACTCGTGGAGCGAATCGTTGTAGGCGGCGAAGAAGTCTTCGCGCCGCCGGAGCATCGCGGCCACAAACAAGCGAAACGCCGATGTGTCGGAAAGCGCCGAGACAGGCAGTTCCAGGTTCGCCAGGCCCAGCCTTTCCTCCAACCGCCGTCGCGCGACGACGAACGCTTCGCCGAGACTCGCGGCCTCCGGCACGGCCTGGACGAGGCGCTGCCAACAGTCGCGAAAAGCGTCAGCCAAGGCAGGCGCCGGCACGAGCGCGAGAACGTCGTCCACCGTCTCCTGGCGAATCGCCCCGGCGGGCTGTTCCTCGAACGGGACGCCGCGCGCGTGAGGAGCAAACTCGACCTCGACGGTGCGGACTTCGTCGCCGCCCATTTTGCACACCAGGTCGCGCGTCGGCAGGCGGAAGACCTGCACGTGGGCCTCGTCGTTGTCGACGTTGAGGTTCAGGGCGATGCCGCCGACCGCCGACGTCAGTTCACCCGCCAGGAAGTTCTTGAGCCAGACGCCGGGATGAAACGGCCGAGGCTGATGGCCGGAGAGGATAATCGGCTGGGGCTCGGACCAATCTCGCTGAACGGCGAAGCCCCATCGCCGGGCATATCGGCGGGCCATCGCCACGACCTCGGCCCGTGCGGCCGCGCGAAACTCGTGGAATCCCGGCGCGTCGCCGCAGGCGACTCGACGTGGCGAGCTGGGAGCCAGAGCGAACCGGTAGGAGGCCAGGAGGTCCTGATTGCGCCGGACGAGGGCGGGGAGCGCCGCCGGCTCGGGACGGATGAGCGCCTGCCGGTCGCCGCGGGGCACACGCAATCGCCGGCGCTCGATGGGGCTCATCAGGCGACCCCCGCACAGGCGCCCTTTTCGGCGGCCCAGGCCACGAGTTCACGGTCCAGCACGTCGAGGTAAAGGCGAAGGCGCCGGCGCGGGTCGTCGAGGCCGCCGCGAAAGTGCCGCGACGGGTCCACGTAGACGAGCGTGATGGGGATCTCGCGGACGCGCAGGCCCACCCGCGCCGCCTGAATCCAGAACTGAAGCGGCATCGCGTAGCCGGTCTCCGTCAGATTCAGGCGCGCCAGGGCCGCCACGCGG
Source organism: Phycisphaerae bacterium (assembly GCA_049678285.1). GTDB lineage: Bacteria > Planctomycetota > Phycisphaerae > FEN-1346 > FEN-1346 > JAPLMM01. The sequence goes on along the minus strand of JBAUDW010000021.1, from coordinate 24,044 downwards.
TAGGCCTTGAACCCGCAGAACGCGTCGGTCAGGCGGTAGGGCGTCGCGCGGGCGAGGACCTGGGTGATGAGGACGTTGATGGCGCGGCGTTCCTCGGGGACGGGCGTCTCGCGAAGGCTCTCGGGAAGGTAGCGGGAGCCGGAGAGAACGTCGGCGTCGCCGCGCGCAGCCTCGTCGAGGAAGACGCGGATGGCGGCGGGGTCGTGCTGCTCGTCGGTGTCGAGGGTGACGATCCAGTCGAAGCGTCGGCAGGCGGCGATGTGGAAGGCGTCGAGGAGGCTCTGGCCGTAGCCTTCGTTCGTGTCGTGGTGATGAACCTCGACGAACGGGTGGGCGTCGAGGATCTCGGCGCTTCGGTCGGTGGAGCCGTCGTTGACGGCAAGGACCTCGGGCGAGTACTTGACGACCTCGGCGAGGACCCGCTCGAGGTGCTTTTCCTCGTTATAGACCGGGATGGCGATGAGTGCGCGCAAGCCGCCCTGCCCTTTCCGCTCGCCTAGTCGAGTCGCCTGTGGCGACCGGACCATGGTAGGCGTGGAAGCGGGGTGCGTCAAGCGGAGGGGCCGGGCGCGCCTTTGGCCGCTCCCTGTCGGTCGCGGCTCGGATTCACACTCGCGCTCACGGCGCAACGTCGGAGCCGCGAGCGCCAGCGAGCGGCGCTGTTGCTACTTATTGTGCGCGAAGTATTCGCGGTTCAGGCAATTGCAGATGGCCGACCGTGCCGATAGACTGAAGAAGCGCGGAGAGGTGCCCGAGCGGTTGAAGGGACCGGTTTTGAAAACCGGCGTGGCCCTTGTGGTCACCGGGGGTTCGAATCCCCCCCTCTCCGCCAGTTCTTGGGCGCCATCGGCCTTGGCGCTTCCGCTCTCCCAATCGCCCCCCGAAAACGGAAAATGGGGTCTGACCCCATTATTCCTCCGCGTTCCGCGTTTGGACAGGCCTGCCGCCGGCTCGAGCAACTCCGGGCCGAGGGCGTCGCGTTCGAAACGGGCGTCGAGGCCGGCGTCGACATCTCCGCGCGGTACCTTCGCCGTTCCTTCAACGCGATCTGCCCGACCGGCGGCGCATCCCTGGTGGTCCGCGCCATCGACCAGGGCCGCCGCGCCGCCGAGGCCGTCGACCGATTCCTGCGCAGCGCCTGATCGCCGCCGACCCCTGCCGGCGCGAATCGCCGCCCGTGTTATAATGCGTTTCGCCTGAGCGACACACCCGCGCGAGAGTCCCATCGGAAACCAGGCGGCCGGCGGGGCCGCAAACGCCCACCAAAAATCTGGCGGAGAGGGGGGGATTCGAACCCCCGGTGACCACTAAAGGCCACGCCGGTTTTCGAAACCGGTCCGATCGACCACTCTGGCACCTCTCCGCGCCAACTACAACCCTTTGAGCGGACGCAAGCGACATCCCGTCACGACTATCCGCCGATCCCGCGTCCCGCCCCAAGGACGACAACCGGACGAGACCCAGCACATATCTTAACTACACATGTGTAAATCAGGTATCAGCCGCCGTCCGGCCCTCCGGGAGTCTCCTCTGAGAATCTTGGGCCCTTGATTCGCTTCCCCTTCTCAGGTTTCATGTTATCCGACGGTGCTATCCTCGTCAAGCCAGACTGGGCTCCGCAGGAGGGAAATCGTCGCCCTTGTCCACGGACTCGTGAGTGCAGACGGCACAGCGGATGACGTTGTCGGCGCGAGAAGACATGGGCTGTACGCCCCTGATGTCAATCATACGTATCGGCAGACGCGACGTGTGGCTTGATCGGGACCAACTTGGCACCACGGGGGGCCCGGAGGAAGTGATGCGCGAGGCGAGCCATGGTCCCTATCGGACAGCGTAGAAGGGATTCCATTTGACAGGGTCGACGCCTGTAAGGTATATGTTAGGTATCCGTGGCTCAGGCTGACGGAGACAGGATGCGGTCAATGGGAGACATGCTTCCGGACGGGGGGGATGCCGCTTACAGGCCACGCCCTGCCCCAGGCTTCAGGCCCGAGCGGATCGTGCTCGCCAAAGGCAGCCAGACGACACCCAGCCACCGCCTGTTTGCCCAGCACATTTGCTGCGCCTACCCGGATGCGGAAGTCGCCGACCAACCGAAGGTGCCGCACAACCGGGTGGACCTGGGCGAGGCCGATCCTCCGGCCGCCCTGCGGCGGGGAAAGCGGACCCTTGTGCTCGGCGAACACCGAAGCGCCGTCCGCCGGAGCCGTGAGGAAGGCAACACCTGCCCCAACTACTGGCACTTCTCGCCGTACGGCTTCTGCCCTTACGGGTGCCGCTACTGCTACCTAGCCGGCACGCCGGGCGTCCGCTTCTCGCCGACGGTCAAGGTCTTCCTCAATCTGCCCGAGATCCTCGCCGAGATCGACCGAATCGCCGCGCGCCTGGCTGAGCCGACAGCATTCTACCTCGGCAAACTCCAGGATGGTTTGGCGCTCGACCCACTGACGGGTTACTCGCGGACATTGGTTCCCTTCTTCGCGGGCCATCGATTCGCACGCATGACGCTGCTGACGAAGTCCGCCGGCGTGGAGAACCTACTGGACCTCGACCATGGGGGACACACGATTCTTTCCTGGTCGCTCAACCCCGCCGAGGTGATCGCGGCCTTTGAGGCACGCACGCCTCCCCTGGCCGAGCGGATCGAGGCGATGAAGCGGTGCGCCAGCGCCGGCTACCCCGTCCGCGCCGTCATCATGCCGATCATCCCCGTGCCGGGCTGGGAGAGGGCCTACACCGCGTTCCTCGAAGGGCTTCTGGCCGAAGTCCCGCTGGACCGCATCACCCTGGGCGGCATCTGCTCGTATCGGGCGGCACGGGGTCTCATGGAATCGCAACTTGGCCGCTCAAACGCCGTCTCAGACACGTTCGATCCCCTCGGGCCGTCGCTGGACGGCCGACTCCGTTACCCGGCGATCCTGAGAACCGAACTCTATCGGCACATGATGGAGACCATAGGCGGGTGCGCGCCCGACTTGGAGATCGGCCTGTGCCTTGAGGAGAGAGGCGTCTTTGAGGCGCTCGGCCTGACCGCCGCCATCGGCCGATGTAACTGCGTCTTGTGAGTGTACCGCTCTGCAAAGGTAGACCTTGCAGCCAGCAACCCGCGATCCGGAAGAAGCACGGATGCCCCTGAACCACGAGCCTACCGTTCCTTACGAGCAGGTCACACGGTGTCTGAAGTACATCCAGAGTTGGCGCGAGCACCTCGCGCACACGTGGGTGGGCCACGTGTCCGGTGCTCCCGACATGCGCGCAATTGGGAACGCGATGGACGAGCTCATCTCGCTGGCATTGTTGGTGGAAAAGGCTAGACGAACATCGCCGGGTTCCGTGTCGCCGTTGCGCGACATGATTGCCTCGTCAACGGCGCGAAGCGTTCAGGACCTGTGGACCGCTGTTGGCCAGTCCGCTTCTTCTCCCATTCTGGCGGCTGTCTTCCAGACAGGCGATGCCGACAAACAAGTGCCCGTTCCTGACAATGTGCTCAACAGCCCATGGGTGGAGCGCATCGGCGAAGCCCTGAACCTGATGAGCCCAACGGAAGTCCCCTCCGCGTTCTTCGGGGATTTCCATCAACTGTGCCTGGCCCGGCCGCTTGAGGCGTCGTTCTTCCACTTCGGCACGCTGGAAACCCAGCATCGGAGGCACGATTGGGGTGCACACTACACGCCAATTCCTATTGTCCAGTATCTGGTGCGCAGAACCCTCAGTCCGCTGCTTGCGGCCGGCGCGCCCGTGAGCGATCTTCCTCCACGAATTCTGGACCCTTCTTGTGGGTGCGGCGTTTTTCTCATCGCGGCCACGCAGATGCTGCTTCGATGGGGCACTGTCATCAACCTGTCCGCACGTGAGCGGCTGGAGTTCATTGCGGGCGCGGTCTTCGGGACGGATATCGACGAGAGGGCTGTCTAGTGGACCCGCCAGCGGTTGCTTCTAACCGTCTGGGCATCCTGTGTGGAGGATGGCCTGGATGTCCGCGACGTGACCGGGACGAAACTGCCCACGTTTGATAGGAGCATTGTCTGCATGGACTTCCTCCGCTTCGCTTGCAACCCGGCCAATCCCGAGGAGCACCGACTCCCGGAGTCATTCGACGCCATCATAGGCGGGCCACCGTTCGTCCGGCTGCAGGACTTACACAGAACCCAGCCTGACCGGATCGAGGAATACAAGCGGCAATTTGTCACAGCCACATGCGGCTCGTTCGATCTGTACATGCTCTTCATTGAGAAGTCGCTGGGCCTTCTCTGTGAAAGTGGCCGTCTCGGCTTCAGTGTCTCGAACTCTTTCCTCCGCTCCAGGAGTGGAGGAGGGCTTCGAAAACTCATCGCGGAGAGCGCAACCGTCGAAGAGATCGTTGAGTTCCCCGACGCCCAGGTCTATCCGGATGCCAAGGTCCCGATCGCGCTGTTGTGCCTCAGCAGGGGCAAGAAGGAGTTCCGAACGCGATCCGTCCAGCTGCACGGAGCAGACGCCGTGGACCGCGCGCTGAGTCGGCTGCATTCCTCACACGAGGGCGAAGACCCCAACATTGCGGTCCACTTCCTACCCGTCCGGCGTTTGGGTGCTAAACCGTGGTCCTGCGCAGATGGGGCAGACGCGGTCGGCCTCACCAGGATTGAGCGGGCGGGTGTCAGGCTAGGGCTGCTCCCCGTGGAGATCCGCAGCGGAGCAAGCACGGGGGCCGACAAGGTGTTTCTCCTACAATCTGTCCGAGATGGAGCAGGCGGCTCGGTGTTCGTCCGGGAACGCCAGTACGGGGAAACCTTCCACGTCGAATCACAGGCCGTGCGCCCCATCGTGCGGGGACGGGACGTCAAGCCGTACTTGCCCCCTGAACCGACGACCCTCTGCATCTTCCCGTATGACGAACAGGGCGGACTGCTGACCGAAGAGGCCTTCGCAGAACGCTTCCAGGCGGCATATAGATACCTCCAGAGCAGGAGGGACCGGCTCATGGCAGCTCAAAGGCGCACTGGCGATCCCTGGTGGGTGCCTCGCTTCCGCAAACCGCAAAACATAACAAGCGCGCCGAAACTAATCGCCGGCAAGGTCGGCTTCGGAAGAAACTTCACCCTTGATGCGCGACAGGGCGTCCTGTTTCACAGCACTGTGGTAATTGTGCGGCCGGACGCCAATACCATCTCGCCCTACTATCTCCTGGGTATCCTGAACAGCGAGGTGTTCTGGCTATTCACCCAGCACCGGATGCCAGCCATCGGGCCGGAGCGGCACATTTGCCGGGTCTTCACCTTGCGGGACTTTCCCCTTGTGCTCCCGGAGGGGTCGGCGCAGTCAACCTGCGCGGAGATTGCAGTCCTAGCCAAGGAGTTATGCGACGGTTCCCTGGAAGTCGGCCGCAGACAAGACGCTCGGCTGCAGATTGATGCTTTGGCGAAGGCCCTCTATGGGATCGACTAGGTGCAAGCACGGCCATGTGCTGAGGAGTCCTTGAGCGGGGTGGTTGTCGCGACAACCCGGACGGCCATTTCGGGCACTTTGGGGCGATTCAGGCGGCATTCCGTTTTCGTCTGCAAGTGATTTGGGCGACTGTAATTACAGCAATAACAAGGACTTGCGCATGAACAGCGAAAAGAATTTCGAAACCGGTCCGATCGACCACTCTGGCACCTCTCCGCGCAGTGGACGGCAGATGAATTGTACCGGGGTCGGAGCGGACTGTCCATCCCGGTCTAGAGTCCCGGCGCGCCGGGACTCAAGGCCGGGCGTTCCGCGCCGGGCGGCGATTCAATCGGCGTCGTCCTCGGCGCGCTTCGTCCGGAAGAAATCCGACAGCACCGCCCCGCACTCCGCCGCCAGGATGCTGTGGGTCACCTCGACCTTGTGATTGAGCCGCGGCTCGTCGAGCAGGCGAAAGACCGACTCTACGGCCCCCGCCTTCGGGTCCGTCGCTCCATAGACGAGGCGGGACTTGCGCCCGCTGGAACAACGCACCTTCCCGGCGGGCCTGCCCCGTTGGGGACGTTCCGCTTCACGGCGCCACGGGGGCCGCCTCGGCGGGGGCGGGCAGAAGGTCGGCGACCGCCAGGTCGCTCTCCTTACCGAGTTCGCGGCCGATCTCCAGGATCCACTTGACCATGGCGTCGACGACGCGGGCGTCGAACTGTCGGCCGGATTCCTCGATGAGGACCTGGAGGGCCTCCGACACAGACCGCGCCTTGCGGTAAACCCGGTCGGAGGTGATGGCGTCAAAAGCGTCGGCGACGGCGAGGATGCGGGCGCCCAGGGGGATCGCCTCGCCCGAGATGCCGTCCGGATAGCCCCCGCCGTTCCAGTATTCGTGGTGATGGCGGACGATGGGAGTCTCCCGCTCCAGGAAGTGCATCTGGTCGATAATCTTGACCCCGGCCAGGACGTGGCCCTGCATGATGCACCGCTCGTGGTCATCGAGCGGGCCTCGCTTCTGCAAGATGCTATCGGGCACGGCGATCTTGCCGATGTCGTGGACCATGGCGGCGCGGCGAATGACGCCCGTCTCCTCGGGGTCGAGTTCCAGCGTCTCCGCGATGGCGACGGCGTAGCGGGTGACGCTCGCCGAGTGGGCTTTCATGTACGCATCGCGGGCTTCGAGGGCATGGACGAGGCCCCAGAGACTCTGGACGAACATCTCCTTCGACTGAAGCGAGAGGCCGGCCACCTTTCGCCGAAGGTCCTCGACGCGGGTGGCCTCGTCGGCGCCCCCTTCGGTCCGGTCCCGTGCGATCTCGTTCCAGGTTTTCGCGACGTTGCCCCCGCCGTGCTTGGCGGCGTAGAGCGCCTCGTCGGCCTGGCGGATCAGAAGGTCCGGCCCGGCCGTGCGGTCCTTGGAGTCCAGGGCGCTGATGCCCGCGCTGATGGTGACTTCGAGGGAGCGTTGGCCGTCGGAGACCACGCGGCCGGCAATTCTGCGACGGATGCGTTCGACGGCGCTGACGGCCGCCTGGGCATCGGTGTTCGGCATGAGGATGATGATCTCGTCGCCCCCGTAGCGTGCGACGACGTCGGTCGCGCGGGCGCCTTTTTCAAGCGCCCTGGCGACCTCCACAAGGACCCGGTCGCCGAACACGTGGCCGCAGGCGTCGTTGATCGCCTTAAAGCCGTCCACGTCGATCATGGCGAGGGCGAGATCGGACCCGTAACGCCTTGCCCGTTCCGTTTCGAGGCCGATGGCTTCCATGAACCGTCGGCGATTCGCCAGGCCCGTGAGTTCGTCGGTGGTGGCGAGTTCCTCGAGGCGGCGGTTGGCCTTTTCCATCTCGGCGTGAGCGTGCTCCAGATCGTCCACCATGGCTGCGTTCTTCAGGGCCTGGGCAGCGTGTCGGCACATCGTCTCGACCATCAACAGGTCCTGGTCGTCGTAGGTTGTCTGCGGATCGACGACCGCGATGTTGACCGTTCCGAACACATCTTCTCCGGTGGCGATGGGGACCATGATGTAATACCAGGGCTTGTCCACAGCCGCCTGGCCGCGCAACGCCAGTTCGTGGCGCTCCTGGCTCCGGACCACGACGGTTTGGCGCTCTCGCATCGCCTCGGCGATGTGCGGGTGTTCAGCGAGCGTCATGGGCCCTTTGTGTCCGAACGGCGCCGGTTTGCCGTCACGATACAGCGCCACCACTTCGACGCCGTCGGCGTCGTCTGTGCGAAGCACCATGCTGCACCGCGGCGTGTGCAAAGCCCCACTGAGGTGGCGGACGACAACCTCGGCTATCTCGCGAGGCTTCATATGCCGGGAGACCTCGGCGGTCACGGCACCGATGCTTTCGGCGCACCACCGGGCGGTCTCGGCTTTTTGTTTGGCCCCTTCCAGCGCCTCCCCGATCTGCTTGCGCTCGACGGCATAGCGCACCGCACGCACCAAGAGCCTGCCATCGAGCTGCCTTTTGATCAGATAGTCCTGCGCGCCCTGCCGAACGGCCTCAACGGCCACGGCCACATCATCCAAGCCGGTCAGGACTATTGTGGGAACCCGAGGCGCATGACCGAGCACGACGGCGAGCGTATCGAGTCCCGCGCTCTGCGGGAGGGAAAGGTCCAGCAGCACCAGGTCAACGTGCCCGGCGTCCAGATGCCGCAGCCCTTCCTCAAGGCGCTCGGCCCACTCCAGACGGAACTGGCCGCCCCCCTTTTCCGCCAAGAATTCCCGGATCAGGCGGGTGTCGCCGGGGTTGTCCTCTATCAATAGAATGTTGATCGGTTTATCGCCCATGGGGCCTATTCCGGCGGCAGTGTGACGATGGCCAACCAGTAGTCCTCGATGGATCGCACCACTGCGAGAAACTGTTCCAAATCCACGGGTTTCGTGACGTAACAGTTCGCATGGAGATTGTAGGTCTTCAGGATGTCCTCCTCGGCCCGGGAAGTGGTCAGAATCACCACCGGGATGCGCTTCAGGTCCTCGTCGGCCTTGATTTCCGCGAGCACCTCCCGGCCGTCCTTCTTCGGAAGGTTCAAATCGAGGAGGATCAGGTCGGGCCGCACCGCGCCGGCGTACGGGTCTTCCCGGCGCAGGAACGCCATGGCCGCCTCGCCGTCCTCAACGACGCTCATGTGGTTGATAATCTTCCCCTCCTTGAAGGCTTCTTTGATGAGCCGGATGTCGCCCCGGTTGTCCTCAATCAGCAGGATTTCAGCCGTCTTGGCGCTCGCTCGACTCATGATGCTCGCTTACCTTTCTCCGGGCATGGTGAAATAGAACGTGGAGCCCTTCCCGAGTTCGGACTCGACCCAGATTCTGCCGCCGTGGCGCTCGACGATTCTCTTGCAAATCGCCAGCCCCATGCCGGTTCCGGGATAGGCGCTGCGCCCATGCAGGCGACTAAAGACGGCGAAAATGCGATCGTGGTGCCGCGGCTTGATGCCGATGCCGTTGTCGCGGACGGCGAACCGCCACTCATTTTCCTGTTCCTCGGCTGAGACATGGATGCGTGGCGGCTCGTCGCCGCGGAACTTGATGGCGTTGCCGATCAGGTTCTGGAACACCCGGCCCAGTTGGACCTCGTCAGCCATTACCCTTGGGAGAGGATCACGGGTCACGACCGCGCCGGTTTCCTCGACCGCCCTCTCCATATCCGACAGGGTGCCGTCGAGGACCGCCTCGCAGTCGGTCGGTTCGAATTCTTTCGCGCGCGTCCCCACCCGGGAATAGTCCAGCAGGTCGTCGATCAGCGCCTGCATCCGGGTCGCCCCATCGACAGCAAAGGCGATGAACTCGTCGGCGTCGGAGTCGAGTTTGCCCTGATAACGGCGGGCCAGCAGTTGGACGTAGCCGGCCACCATGCGCAGGGGCTCTTGCAGGTCGTGGGAAGCGATGTAGGCGAACTGCTCGAGTTCCGTGTTGGAACGGGCCAACTCCTCCGTCCGCTGGGCCAGCGCCTCCTCGGCCCGCTTGCGCTCGGTGATGTCGGTTATCAGCCCAAGCGTTCCGATGAATGTCCCCGCGTCATCGCAGAGTGGAGATGCGGAAAGAGAGAAGTATTTGGCATCACCCGCCTTGGTGTACAACACCGTCTCATATTGTGAAGCCTCGCCCCTTTTTCGCTTTTGGGTCTGCTCCCTGTACTTTGCGAATTCCTCCGGGACCGTGAGCTGTTGCAGGTTGAGTCCGATGAGTTCTTCCGGTTCGTAGCCCAACAGCCGACCGTAGGCTCGGTTGCAGAAGACGATGTTCTCGTCCGGACCGACAATCCCAATACCCTCTTGGGCAGTTTCCACGAGGGTTCGGTATTTCTCCTCCGATTGGCGCAGCGCCTCCTCGGCCTGCTTGCGTTCGGCGACGGCGCCGAGTTGTTTGGCCAGGGTGTTGATTAAGGTGCGTTCCTCTTTCAGGAATGGGCCCTCATCAGCCGGGGGGCGTTCTTCAAGGTAGCAAATTTCGACGGAACCTCGCTCCCAGCCGCCGACCCGGATCTCCGCTTTCTGGCACCAGGGGCTTTGTGCTCCGGGGCGCGTCTCGAAAACCTGGCCGTCGAAGCGAATGCGGCCACAGGCAATCTCGTGATACCGCCAGGCGCCCGGCAGAAGTTGCACGGTCTCCTGAAAGACTTCCTGAATGGAGATGTCCGGCTGGTCGGCAATCCGGCTCGCCTCGTATAAGACCCCGAGTTCCTTGACGCGCTCATCCAGCGCCTCCTCGGCCTGCTTGCGTTCGGTGACGTCGCGCACCACGGCCAGAAAATGCGGACTTCCCCTGTAATCAAACAGGGCTACACGCACCTCGGCGTCGAATGTGGTGCCGTCTTTGCGCAGATCAACCGACTCCGCACAGAACAGACCTTGGGCCTTAATCTGCCGTTTAAGTTCTCTAAACCCGTGATAATAATCGGGGTGTACGATGTCCTTGCCCGACAGTCCTATCATCTCCTCGCGGGTATAGCCATACATGGCGCGTGCTGCGGGGCTAACCTCGACGATGACGCCGTTCATGTCGAAAACCAGAAAGGCATCGGCTGACCCCTCGAAGATGCCTCGGTACTGCTCCTCACTCCTCCGCAGCGCCTCCTCGGCCCGCTCGCGTTCGGTGACTTCTGTTCGCAGTTTCGCGTTGGCCTGCGAAAGGTCGGCCGCCAGCCGCTCAACCTGTAAGGTGCGTCTGATGGTCACCAGAAAATAGGCCATCAAAAAGCCGGTGAAAACCAACCCGACGGAGAGGACTACCCACGCTTGCCAGTTCCTTCCGATAGCGAGGAACTCCGGAGCGGGAGTACACAGCACCAACCATTTGCGCCCCGCCACATCGAGCGTTGCGGCACGGTGCAGGCCCCTTGGCGCGTGGGCATCCGCGTCGTCGGGCATCTCGGCCGGCACTTGGCGCAAACAGGATGAATGGAAGGCGAGAAGGCGCTTCCCAACGGGAGCCGACCTATCATACAGCGCCACATCAACGTCGTGCGGCTCCAACTGTGACAGAGCGCTTTCGAGAAGGTCGCCGATCCGAAAGACACCCAGAACAAAACCTTCCAGATTCGCCCGACGATCTTGCACGGAGTCCGCCCGCGCACCTTTACGGTAGACCGGTAGGAAAACCAGAACACCCAATTGACGCCTGGTCTCCTGCACCAGGGTGATCCGGGCGGTGGCCGTCATCTTCCCCGTGTCGCGCGAGTGGTTCAGCGCTTCCAGGCGCGTAGGGTTTGAGGCCAGGTCGAACCCGAGGGCGATTTCGTTGCCCTCGTAAGGCTCCACAAAATAGACGGGGAAGTATTCGTCCCGCTGAGCGGCCCTCACCATCCGTCCCTGGGCTTGCCGCTCGGCGATTTGAAAGTCCGGGAAGCCCTCCTGCCGCGCGGCCTGCTCGTACGCTGCGCGCTCGGCGTCCCGCACGCGCGGGATCCACTCCATCGCTTGAACGCATCCGTGGTGCAACAGGAAAGGCGTCACAAACGTTTGGAACTCGGCCCGTTCGACCTTCTGGCTGCCGGAATAAAAAGAGCCGACTAGTTCGAGGGCAAGAAGGTTCTCGTGGGTCAGTCCTTTCAGCACGGAGAGGCTGTCCTTCGCATTGCGCTCAAAGTCCGTCCGCAGGCGGTCCTGTTCCCAAGCGCGCACCGCAATGAACCCCGCGGCGGAGACCAAAACGCCCAGGCAGCCCGTCAGCACCGCCACGAGAAGCCGGCGCCACATCCGAGGCCGGCGGCCAATGACGGTTCCGGCCATGGTGCGCATAGCATCCACCCTCCCAGCACGTCAGGCCTCAACCATCAGAGTAGTTATCGGCCCCCCTCGGCCCCGCCCTTCATCGTTTTCAGAAATGGAAGACTCGTCGGGTGCGGAAAGGGCCGTTTCCACCCGGGCATGGGCCGGACGCCGCCAACCTGTCGGGCCAAAATGGGGTCAGACCCCATTTTTCCTCACTCTTCCGGGAAAGGAGAGACTTCGGCGGCCGGCGCCTTCTTACGGTTCCTGCGGTATGCGAATTCACGCCGTAAGTGACTGTCTGAAATGCAATGGGGCCAAGGGCAAGGATTTACGCTGAGGCGTGAAAAAGTAATTCGAAACCGGTCCGATCAACCGCTCCGGCACCTCTCCGCATCCGGCCGACAGCCGACGCCGGCAACACCCGCGGCCACGCACATTCTAACACGCGGCAGCGCCGTGGCAAGCGCCCGAGACGCTAGGTGCCGGCGCCCGCCTCGCCGGCCACCTCGGACGATCGCTTCGTCCGGAAGAAATCCGACAGCACCGCCCCGCACTCCGCCGCCAGGACGCCGTGGGTCACCTCGACCTTGTGATTGATCCGCGGCTCGTCGAGCAGGCGAAAGACCGACTCCACGGCCCCCGCCTTCGGGTCCGTCGCCCCATAGACGAGGCGGTCGATGCGCCCGAGGACCATCGCCCCCGCGCACATGGCGCACGGCTCGAGCGTGACGTAGAGCGTGCAGCCGCCGAGGCGCCACGTCTCGAGCGCCCCGGCCGCCTGCGTCAGCGCGATCATCTCCGCATGGGCCGTCGGGTCCCGCAGCATCTCGCGCTGATTGTGCGCGCGGCCGACGATCCGGTCCTCGTGAACGACGACGCAGCCGACCGGAACCTCGTCGGCCTCGAGCGCAGCCCGGGCGACACGGAGCGCCTCCTGCATCCAGCGTTCGTCCTTGTCCGGCATGGCCCCATTTAATCACACGGCCCTCGGGCCTGTCAATCGTCCCGGCTCGGCGCATGCTCACGCGACAACACAGCGTGAGCATGCCACCCGGGCGGCGCGCGGGTGGCATGCCCGCCCTGTTCCGGGCGGGCATGCAGCGCACTCCCAACGCTTCCGGCGGGGCCGAAGGCGAACAGTTGCAGCGGGCGTCCGCCGCCTTATAATCGGACTTGTCCGGGCCAGCAGAAGGAGGCGACGTTGACGGCCGCCCTGTTCCGTGCCCCCGAAAGGTTTCTCTTCGGCGTCGGCGCCATCGAGTCGCTCGGCGAGGAGGCCCTGCGCTTCGGACGCCGGGCGCTCCTCGTGACGGGCCGGCGGGCCATGGCCGAGACCGGCATCACGGACCGGTGCCTGGCGATCCTCCGGAAGGCGGGCGTCGAGGCCGATCTGTTCGACGAGGTCGAACCGGAGCCCGACGTCGCCGCCGTGGACCGCTGCCGCCAGGCCCTCCGCCGGCATCGGGCCGACGTAGTCATCGGCCTGGGGGGCGGCAGCGCGATGGACGTCGCCAAGGTCGCCGCCGGTCTCGCCAACGAAGAGGAGCCGACCCGCGCCTTTCACACCGGCCGCGCACCGGCGCGCCGGGGCCTGGCGATGATCGCCGCCCCGACGACCGCCGGCACGGGAAGCGAGATGACGAACAACGGCGTCCTCAGCGACCGCGCGCGGGGCTTCAAGGCGAGCATCCGCGACGATTCGTTCGTGCCGGCCGTCGCCCTCGTGGACCCGGAACTCTCGGTCCCCTGCCCGCCCTTCGTGACGGCCGCGAGCGGCGTCGACGCGCTCGTCCAGGCCGTCGAATCGTACCTCTCGCGCCACGCGACGCCGATGACCGAGGCCCTCAGTCTCCGGGCCGTCGAGGAACTCGCCGCCGCCCTGCCCGGCGTCGTGCATCGCGGCGACGACCTCGCGCTCCGAACGCGCGCCGCCTGGGGAAGCGCGATGGCCGGCCTCGCGCTCTCCAACGCGCGCCTGGGGGTCATCCACGGGATGGCGCACCCGATCGGGGTCCGCTTCGCCGTGCCGCACGGCTTGGTGTGCGGGGTGCTTCTGCCGGCGGCGCTGGAGTTCGTCCGCCCGGCAGCGCCGGAGAAGTTCGCCCGCCTGGCGAGCCTCCTGGGCGACGACCCGGCGGCGTACGCGCGCGACCTTTTGTCGGCGTGCGACTTGCCGGCGCGGCTCACGGAATACGGCCTTCGCGCCGACGCGTTCGAGAGAATCGCCGAGGAAAGCCTCGCGAGCGGCTCGACGAAGGCGACGCCGCGGGCCGTCACGAAGGAAGACGTCCTCGCCCTCGTTCGCGCGATAGCCTGAAGGAGAAGTCGGGATGGAGGAACCCGTCGCGACGCGTGACGAAATCCGCGCCTTCGACCGCTACGCGATCGAGGTGCTCGGCCTGCCGGGCATCGTCCTGATGGAGAACGCCGGCCGGCAGATCGCCGAGGCGGCCCGCGCGATGCTCGCGGGGCGCGCCAAATCGCGCGTCGTCATCCTGGCGGGACCGGGCAACAACGGCGGCGACGGGTTTGTCGTCGCGCGGCACCTGGCGATTGCCGGCATCCGGCCCGAGGTGGCACTCTTGGCTCCGCGCGAAAAAATCGTCGGCGACGCCGACACGAACCTCCGGGTCCTCGAGCCCTTGGGTTTCCAGGTCCGCGTCCTCGCAGGCAAGGTGGAAGCGGCGCTCAGCGAACTTCGCCCCATGCTCGCCGAGGCCGACCTCGTGGTGGACGGCCTGCTGGGGACGGGAACGCGCGGCGAGATCCGCGAGCCTTACGCCTCCGCCATCGGCGCCGTCAACGACGCGCGCCGGCCGGTCCTGGCGATCGACATTCCGAGCGGCCTCGACCCGGACACGGGAAAACCGCTCGGGCCGACCGTCCGCGCGACGAAAACCGTCACGCTGGCGGCCGTGAAGGTCGGGTTCCGCAAACCCGGAGCCGAGCAATACACGGGCGAGGTCGTGCTGGCGGACATCGGCGTACGGTTCACGCGATTCCAGGGAGACGCGGGCAAGAAGGGATAGGCCGTGGCGGAAAGCAAACGACTGCTGGTCGTGACGCGCGAGCGAGCGGGCGCGCCGTTTCGGCAGCGCATCGAGCCGTATCTCGCGCCGCTGGCGGAGCGCGGCATCGCGAGCGAGGTGGTCGAACTGACGCGGTCGGCGTGGGAACGCCGTCGGCAGGTGCGCCGGGCGCGCGAGTTCGACGGCGTGCTGCTTCACCGCAAGACGCTGACGGCGTGGGACGGCGGCGTCCTTCGCCGAGCGGCGCGCCGCCTGATCTACGACTTCGACGATGCGGTGATGTACCAGGCCCGCGCGCCCGCCCGGCCGCACCCGGGCCGCCTGCGCCGCTTCGCGCGGACCGTGAAGGCGGCGACCCTGGTCCTGGCGGGAAACCCGACTTTGGCGGACCACGCGCGGTCGGCCGGGGCGGCCCGCATCGAGGTCATCCCGACGGGGCTGGACGCCGGGCGCTTTCGGCCGAAGAGCGATTACGAGACGGCCTATCCGCTGCGGCTCGTGTGGATCGGAAGCCGGAGCACCCTGAAGCAATTGAAGTCTTTCCGGCCGGTTTTCGAGGCCCTCGGGCGCGCGATGCCCGAGGTCACACTGCGCGTCATCGCCGACGCCGAACTCGACGCGCACGGCCTCACCGTCGAAAATGTGCCGTGGACCTTCGACGCTGAGGCGCGCCTGTTGGCCGAGTCGGACATCGGCCTGGCGCCGCTGCCGGACACGCCGCAGGCGCGCGGGAAGTGCGGGTTCAAGGTGGTGCAGTACATGGCGGCGGGGCTGCCGGTCGTGACGAGCCCCGTGGGCGTCAACGCCGACTACGTCGAGGACGGGCGGACGGGTTTCTGGGCCGACACGGTCGAGGAATGGGTGGAGGCGGTGCGGAGCCTGGCGGGCGATGCGGCGCTTCGCGCGCAAATGGGCCGCGCGGCACGCCGACGCGCCGAAACCGAATTCGATTTTGCCGTCCTCGCGCCCCTCGTCTGCGACCTGGTGGAAGAGGCGCTGCGGTAAGGCGCGGGGGTGGCAGGTAAGAAGAAGCCCAGGGATTGAAATCCCTGGGCTTCATAACTGCACGGCGCGTCAGCCGGCCAGGAACTTCTCGAGGCGGTCGAGGCCCTTCGTGATTTGTTCCATGCTGATGGCGAAGGAGAGGCGGACGCAGGCATCGTCGCCGAACGCCGCCCCGGGAACGAGCGCGACGTGGGCCTTTTCGAGGGCCCGGGTGGCAAAGGCGACGCTCTTGGGCCCCCTGGCCCCCGCGCCCAGGACGCGGTCGTAGGCGGCGCTCACGTCCGGGAAGGCGTAGAAGGCGCCCTGCGGCCGGACGCACTCGACACCCGGCATCTTCGCCAGCCGCTCCACCATGTACCGTCGGCGCCGGTCGAACTCGTCGCGCATTTTGCGCAGGGGTTCCTCGGGCCCGGAGAGGGCGGCGACGGCGGCGTACTGGCTGATGCTCGTGGGGTTGGAGGTGGACTGGTCCTGGAGGTTGCCCATGGCCTTGATGAGGTCGGCGGGTCCGGCGGCCCATCCGATGCGCCAGCCGGTCATGGCCCAGGATTTCGACGCGCCGCCGAACGTGATGGTCTGTGCGGCGATCCGGTGGCCGAGCGTCGCGAACGAGCAGGTGTCCACGCCGTCGTACACGAGTTCGTTGTAGATTTCGTCGCTGAAGACCCAGAGGTCGCGTCCGGCGACGGTGTCGGCGAGGTCGGCCAGTTCCTGGCGCGTGTAGACGGCGCCCGTCGGGTTGGAGGGCGAGTTGAGGATGACGGCGCGCGTGCGGTCGGTGATCGCCTCGGCGAGTTGGTCGGGCGAGATTTTGAAGCCCCGGTCGGACGGCGCCCGGAGGATAACCGGCTCGGCGCCGGCGAGGCGGATCATCTCGGGATACGACACCCAGTAGGGGGCGGGAAGGACGGCCTCGTCGCCGGGCTCGAGGGTCGCCAGGCAGGCTTCGTAGAGGGCGTGCTTGCCGCCGCACGTGATGATGACCTGTGACGGCTCGTACTTGAGGCCGCACTTCCGGCCGAGGTAGGCGGTGACGGCGGCCTTCAATTCCGCCAGGCCCGACGAAGGCACCACGTAGCCGTGGTGGCCGTCGCGGATGGCGCGGATGCCTGCCTCGCAGATGTGCTCGGGCGTCCGGAAGTCGGGCTCGCCCGCGCCGAAACCGACGACGTCCACGCCCTGGGCCTTGAGGGCCTTGGCCTTGGCGCTGACGGCCAGGGTCATGGATGGGAGAATGCCTTGGACTCGCCGACTGATTTGCATGGGCACGGCCTCCACGGGTTTGCCGGGACCGGGGAGCATGGTAACGGGGCGCGAGCGCGATTTCCAGCCGTCACCGGGGCGGAATGAAACGAGTCCCGGCGCGCCGGGCCGACCTGAAGCCGGCCCCGCCCCGAGAGTCGATCGTTGCGTCCTCAATCCCTGCTGGCAAGGCCCATGAGGCCGAGGAAGCGGTTCAGGGAGAGGATGGGGATGCCGAAGTCCTTCGCGCGGTCCATCGCCGTGGTGTAAGCGACGAAGGCGGCCCGCGCCTCCTCGTACAGTTGCCGCTCCATCGGGCCGGCGTCCTGGCCGGGGGCGACGGCCACGGTCGGCTGCTCGCCGGAGATGAGGTAATCGGTCTGGACCGACACTTCGGTTTCCACGCGCCCGCCGAGTTCCTGGATGAGCGCCTTGAGGCTTCCGGAATCGTCCGCGCCGTCGCCGTCCATGTCTATCTCGCCGATCAGCAAGAACCGGAGGCGCCGGCCTCGGTCGTACACGGGGTTGTGAAGCACGTCGCCGGCGACGAGCGGTTCGTCGCCCCGAACCGTCACGCGCAACTCGCTGGCGTCGTCCATGATGCGGACGACGCGGGCGGAGGCCTTGGGCATCGGCTCCTCCTTGCCAAATTCCACCGGGCTGAAAACGGAGAACGGCATGCCGAGCATCACGCCGTCCTTCTTCCCGATGTCGGCATAGGCGACGGACCCGAGTTCGGCGACCTGGACGACATGGCCGTCGGCCGCCAATTCGGTCGGAAGTGTCCCGAGCCTTTCGAGTTTTTCCTTCAGGTCGTTGAGGGCGTTGTCGCGGGTCAGGATTTCGCGCCCGAGGTTCTCCTTCTCAATCTTCCACTGCCGCCGCTCTTCCATCCACTGGTCGCGGAGGCGCTTGGTCTCCTCGTTGAACTGCCCGCTCTGCTGGACGGCGCTGTCGCGCGCGGAGGTCAGTCGCGTCCGCTCGTCCGCCAGGTTCTGCTGATGTTGAGCCACCTGGACGGCGTGTTGCTCCTTGGCCGCACCCAGTTCGGCCTGGAGGCCCCTGATCTGGCCCTTCAGGTCTTCCATGGACTGGTTGTTCTGGCGCACCTCGAGCACCAGGGCCTCGATCCGCTGGATGGCCGAACGGACGGCCACCTGCATGCTCGTCATCTGGACCTCGCCGCCCTGCTCGCCGACGACCTTGTAACTTTTCTTGAGCGAACCGCTGCACTGCACGAGGATGTCGTTGGTGGCCTTCAGGACGTCGCTGACGCTCTGGCGCAACTGCTGGCCCTGCTGCGTGCTGAAGGGGTCACCCAGGAGGCGATCCGTCAGCCGCTGAATCTCAAACCGATACTCGTTGGCCAGTTTTTCCTTGGCCTCGATCACATCCACAAGCGCGGCGCCCTCGCCCTGGTACTTGTCGAGCACTTCGCGCCAGACGTCCCGGCCCGACTCCTTGGCGCGCTCGAGGCGCTCCAGGCCGAACGTGTTCACGTTGTGCTGGTCCATCAGGCTCCACGTCCACGCCAGACCGACGCCCAGGCCGACGGAAATCACCACGAACGCGATCAGCAGGTACAACTGGTAGGGGCTCGCACGCCGAGCACGAATCATTCGCCTCGCCATCAGAGGACCTCCGATTTTATCCGCTACGGGCCGGACCTGCCTCCGCGCCGCTTCGGCAGGAACATCCGGGCACGGGTCAGCCGCGGCCGCACGCTCCGTCTGTCAATCGCCGCGTAACCTTAGGTCTGGCGGGCCTTCTTGTCAACCAAAAAAGCCCCGCTCGGGCGGCGGATTCGGCGGATTACGCTTCTCCTTCATGTTATACGCCCCCAGCCCGCCCGGGCGCAAGGTCCCCCAAGCCGCTTGACAACGCCCCCCCCCGACGCCTACGATGCGCGCCGTCTGGAAGAAGCCGTTTCTCCCCGGAACCCGAGTCACAGGTCCCGAGCGCATGCCCCGACGGCTCTACGTCATCGACAGCCACGGCCAGTTGTACGCGAGTTTCTACGCGCTGCCGAACCTGACCAGCCCCAAGGGCGAACCGACCGGCGCCACGTTCGGTTTCGTGGGGACGCTTCTGAAGATCCTCCGCGACGAGAAGCCCGACTACCTGGCGGCCTGCTTCGACCTTCCGGGCCCGACCCATCGCCACAAGGCTTTCGCGGCGTACAAGGCCCAGCGCCAGCCGATGCCCGACGACCTGGCGGTCCAGGTTCGCCGCGCCCACGAGGTTCTGGCGGCGATGGGCATCCCGGCGGTCGAATCGGCGGGCTACGAGGCCGACGATTGCATCGCCGCCGTCGTCGAGCGCGCTCGCCGCGACGGACTCGACGTCGTCATCTGCAGCCGCGACAAGGACCTCGAACAGTTGGTCGCCCCCGGCGTCACGATGCTCGATACCAAGACGTTCGAGCATCTCGACCCGGAGGGCATTCGGAAGAAGCGCGGCGTCACGCCGGAGCAGACGGTCGACGTGCTGGCCCTCATGGGCGACGCCACCGACAATATCCCCGGCGTGCCGGGCGTCGGGCCGAAGACCGCCACGAAACTCATCGCCGAGTACGGTTCGCTCGACAACCTCCTCGCCCACGCCGACGAGGTGAAAGGGAAGGTCGGCGAAAACTTGCGCGCCCACCGCGACACCGCCCTCCAGAGCCGCCAACTCGTCCGACTCCACGCCGACGTCCCCATCGACCTCGACCCCAAGACCTGCGCGACGCCCGAATCCTTCGACCGCGCGGCGGTGGTGGCGCTCTTCCGCGATCTCGGCTTCAACCAGTTTATCGAAGACCTGGATCTGTCGGGCGAAGCGGCCGGGCCCGCCATCCGGACCCGCATCGTCGACGAGCCTGACGCGCTGGAAAAACTCGCCAAGGCCCTCGCGCGCAAGAAGGCCTTCGCCTTCGACACCGAAACCACCAGCGTCTCGCCGCGCGAGGCCGAACTGGCCGGCATGAGTTTCGCCTGGACCGCCGGCGAGGGCTACTACGTCCCCCTGAAAGGCCTCGAGGCCGACCGCTGCCTCCCCTTGAAGAAGGTGATCGCCGCCCTCCGGCCGGTCCTCGAATCGCCGAAGCGCCTCCTGGTCGGCCAGAACGTCAAGTACGACCTGCTGGTCTGCCGGCGCGCGGGCCTCGACCTCGCGGAACCGTTCTTCGACACCATGGTGGCGGCGTACCTCGTGAACCCCGGCCGGCGGGAATACAACCTCGACGCCCTCGCGCTCGACTACTTCGGCCACAAGAAGATCCCCCTCGCGGACCTGCTGGGCGCGAAGAAGAGCGAGCGCACGATGGCCGAGGTCCCCATCCAGCAGGCCGCCGAGTACTCCGTCGAGGACGCCGTCGTCACCTGGCGCCTGAAGGAACGCCTCGAAGGGGAACTCCGGGAGGCGGGCTTGGCGGACCTGGCGCGCGAGGTCGAAATGCCCCTCGTCCCGGTGCTGGCGGCGATGGAGGAGACCGGCGTCGCCATTGATACCAAGGTCCTGGCGGAGATCGCCAAGGACCTCGAGAGGCGCCTGGCGCGGCTCGAAAAGCAGATTCACGAGGAAGCCGGCCACGAATTTCTCATCAACTCGCCCCAGCAACTCGGTCAGGTCCTCTTCGACGAACTCGGCCTGAAGCCCGTCAAGAAGACCGCGAAGAAGACGCGGCCTTCGACCGACGCGGGGGTCCTCGAGGAACTCGCCCGCCGCCATCCCCTGCCCCGGCTGGTCCTGGAGTACCGGAGCCTGGCGAAACTCAAGGGCACTTACGTCGACGCCCTGCCCCAACTGGTGGACCTTGAAACGAAACGCATCCACACCTCGTTCAACCAGACCGTCACCGCGACGGGGCGATTGAGTTCCTCCGAGCCGAACCTCCAGAACATCCCCATCCGCACCGACGAGGGCCGACAGATTCGCCTCGCCTTCGTCCCCGGCGAAAAAGGGTGGGTCCTCCTCGCCGCCGATTACTCCCAGATCGAACTGCGGATGCTCGCCCACTACTCGGGCGACCCCGCCCTCTGCCGCGCCTTCGCCGACGACCGCGACATCCACACCTTCGTCGCCGCCGAGATTTACGGCGTCCCGGAGGCCGACGTCACTCCCCAGATGCGCAGCGTCGCCAAGGTCGTCAACTTCAGCCTCATCTACGGCAAGACCGCCTACGGCCTGTCGCACGACCTTTCGATCAGCGTCGGCGAGGCGTCCGGATTCATCGACGATTACTTCAGTCGCTACCGCGGCGTGCGCGAGTTCAGCGCGGAGGTCCTCGAGCGCGCCAAACGCGACGGCTACGTCACGACCATCCTCGGACGCCGACGCTACATCGAAGGCATCGACAAAATGGACCCCAAGCACCTCAACTTCCCGGAGCGCACCGCCGTCAACACGGTCATCCAGGGCTCCGCCGCCGACCTCATCAAGGTCGCCATGATCCGCATCGCGCGCGGCATCCGCGACGGCCACCCCTCACGCCTGCTCATCCAGATCCACGACGAACTCATCTTCGAGACGCCGAAGGACGATCTGGAGGCCGAACAACAATGGATTGCCGACCAGATGACCGGCGCCATGAAACTCCAAGTGCCCCTGCGCGTCCACCTCGCCAGCGGCGCAAATTGGATGGAAGCCGAGTAAAGCCAATGCGGAATGCGGAACGCGGAATGCGGAATGAACAACAAACTGCCCCAAAGGAGCCGAGGTGACCACTCCGCACTCCGAAATCCCTGGTCGCCGGGGCGACCGAAATCCGAAATCGCCTTCCCGTCCGCCCGTCCTGGGGCTCGTGGGAGGCATTGCGAGCGGGAAATCTTTCGTCGCCTCGCTCTTTGCTCAACTCGGCTGCGCGGTGGTGGACGCCGACCGCCTGACCGGCGACCTCCTCCGGGACTCGGCCACGCGCCAGGCGCTGGGCAAGCGTTTCGGCGACGAAATTTTTTCCCCGTCCGGCGAGGTGGACCGCCGCCGGCTGGCCGACAAGGCCTTCGCCGACCGCGAGGCGCTCGAATCGCTTAACTCCATTATGCACCCGGAGTTATGCCAGCGCACCCGCGAGGCCCTCGATGCCGCACGACGCCGAGACGTCCCCGCCGTCATCCTCGACGCCCCCCTGATCCTCGAAAAAGGACTGGACACGCTCTCGGATTTCGTGGTATATATTGAGGTGTCCGAGGAGGTCCGTCGAACTCGTGCTCAGGAAAGCCGGGGCTGGCCGCCTGCCGAGGTTGCCCGTCGCGAGGCCGCCCAGGTTTCCCTAAAGGCCAAGCGGGAACGGGCCGATTACATCGTTGATAACAATACCTCGCCCGAACATACTCTAGAACAGATCCGCAGGATTTTAGCGCGTGTCGGAAACCGATAGCCCCGGCGTTTGGACGCCGGCCACCCTACCGTTCAGGTTAACCTGATTGGCCAGACATCCGAATCAATCCGGAATCGAGGATACCCAAATGGGCAAGACCACCAATTCCACTAAGGGCCCCAAACCCGACCGCGCCGTCCGGCCCAAGCCGAAGGACAAGCCCGAGACGGCCGAAGGCTTCGACGAGGAAGCGCACACCCGCTATGAGGAGGCGAAGCGGAGCGACCTGCATATCACGGAACTCCAGAAAATGACCGTCGCCGAACTCCACACCCTCGCCAAGAAAGAGGGCCTGACCGAATTCGCCGGCCTCAAGAAACAGGACCTCGTCTTCCAGGTCCTGCGCCAACGGGTCCAGGCGACCGGCTTGATGTTCGGCGAAGGGGTGCTCGAGGTGCTTCCCGACGGCTTCGGGTTCCTCCGGTCGCCGGACTATAGTTACATGCCTTCGCCCGACGACATTTACGTCTCGCCGAGCCAGATTCGCCGCTTCGGCCTGCGCACGGGCCACGTCGTCGCAGGACAGATCCGACCGCCCAAGAACGACGAACGCTACTTCGCCATGCTCAAGGTCGAGGCCGTCAACTTCGACAACCCCGAGAAACTCCCCGAGAAGGTCGTCTTCGAGGA
Source organism: Phycisphaerae bacterium (assembly GCA_049678285.1). GTDB lineage: Bacteria > Planctomycetota > Phycisphaerae > FEN-1346 > FEN-1346 > JAPLMM01. The sequence goes on along the minus strand of JBAUDW010000021.1, from coordinate 1,139 downwards.
CCTGACGGCCCTGTTCCCCACCAAGCGCCTGCTGCTGGAGACCACCACCGAAGAACTCGACATGCGCATCGTGGACCTCATCACGCCCATCGGCAAAGGGCAGCGCGGCCTGATCGTCTCCCCGCCGCGCGCCGGCAAGACCGTCCTCCTCCAGAAGATGGCCAACGCCGTCATCAAGAACAACCCCGAGTGCATCGTCATCATCCTACTGATTGACGAGCGCCCGGAGGAAGTCACCGACATGGAACGCAACGTCCCCGGCGCGGAGGTCATCTCCTCGACCTTCGACGAGCCCACCAGCCGCCACGTCCAGGTCGCCGAGATGGTCATCGAGAAGGCCAAGCGGCTGACCGAGTACGGCAGGGACGTGGTGATTTTCCTCGATTCCATCACGCGCCTCGCGCGCGCCCACAACGCCGAGGTCCCTCACTCCGGCAAGATTCTCTCCGGCGGCGTGGACGCCAACGCCCTCCAGAAACCCAAACGCTTCTTCGGCGCCGCTCGAAACATCGAGGAAGGCGGGAGCCTCACCATCATAGCCACCGCCCTCGTCGATACGGGCAGCCGCATGGACGAGGTCATCTTCGAGGAGTTCAAGGGCACCGGCAACATGGAACTCCACCTGGACCGCCGACTGATGGACAAGCGCGTCTTCCCGACCCTCGACATTTCCGGCTCCGGCACGCGGAAAGAGGAACTCTTGCTGGACGCCGAGGAACTGAAGTTCGTCTGGACCCTGCGCAAGGTCCTGACGGACATGAACGTCGTCGAGTCCATCGAACTCTTGCGCAAACGCCTCGAAAAGACCCAAAGCAACGCCGAGTTCCTGCTCGCGATGAACCTCTCCTAGCACCCCGCGCCGGGCTCGCCCGGCGAAAAGGTGTCAGGTGCTTTTTTTGCCGTGCTGCTGGCTGCCGAGCGCGTCATCGCAAAAAAGTACCTGACACCTTTTCCTCTCCGCGGAACCCGAATGACAAACGCCGTCCCGCCCCGTCGGGGCGGAATTGTACTCTAGCCACGGGCGCAAGAACTTTTTGCGCCCTGGGACGTAAGGGGTTGCGCATAAAGAAGTTCGCGTTCATAATGGCGCCTGTTCCCGCCAGGAAAGGAGCCGATCATGGAACGCGAACTGTGGAGGA
>JBAUDW010000020.1:0-3665 GCA_049678285.1 Phycisphaerae bacterium | reverse complement strand
TGGAAGCCTTTCAGGCGGTGATCGACCGGGCCCGGGAGAAGGCTTGGCGCCAGATGCCGCGGTCTCGCAAGAAGGTGGCCAGTAAGAGGTCAGCCGTCTGCAATGCAAGGCGGGGCCGGAATATGTTAAAATAGGCAACTTGCGCCAGGGTCCATGCGCTGGTATCCAAGCAGTGATGCGGCCAGGGAAGGCAAAGACTGCGGCGGCGAAGGGATTGGTTGAAGCCGCCCTGTGCGGAGAGTTGACCGAGAAGCAAGCCCAACGACTGTACCGGCTCGGGCCCGAAGCGGTCACGCTCGCGCTTATGGCCGCCAGTAAACGCATCGCCGAGTTGCAAGGGTCGTCCCAGACGCATCCACCATCCCCCTCAACGCCGTCGGGCATGGTGCCCATCTACACCAAGCCCAACACACCCAAGCGGCGCAAGAAGCCCGGGGCGAAGAAAGGCCATCCGGGCCATCGACGGCAGAAGCCCGCGCGGATCGACGATCATCAGACGCACAGGCTCAAACGCTGCCCCTGTTGCGACGGGCCGTTGCAGCGCTGCGAACGCAAACGCACCCGCGTCATCGAAGATATCCCCGAAGAGATCGAGTCGGTCGTCACCGAGCACACGATCCATCGGGACTACTGCCCGAAGTGCAAAAAGCATGTCGAACCGGTGGTGCCGGATGCGTTGCCCCGTGCGACGATCGGCCACCATCTGATTGCCTTAACGGCCTGGCTCCATTACGGCCTCGGCGTCACCATCGACCAGATCGTTGATATCCTGGGCTACCATCTGCAAACGGACCTGACCCCCGGCGGACTGATCAACGCTTGGCAGCGGCTCTCGGAGATTCTGCTGGCCTGGTATGAGCAGATTGCGGAAGAAGCGAAGAACTCCGCCTACCTTCACGCCGACGAAACCGGCTGGCGCGTCAACGGACAAGGATGCTGGCTGTGGTGCTTCGCCAACGATCGAAACTGCTATTACACGATTGAGTACTGCCGGGGCAGTCCAGTTGTGCAGAAGTTCTTCACCGAAGCCTTCGATGGTGTTTTGATCACGGATTTCTGGGCCGCCTACGATTCGGTCGATGCGGCGGATCGGCAGAAGTGCCTGCCGCATCTGCTGCGCGAGTTGGAGAAGGTGGACCAGCGCAACGACTCCGCCGAGTGGCAGGCCTTCGCCAAGAGACTGCGCCGGTTGCTGCGTGATGGCATCCGTCTTCGCAAGCGCCCGGATTTCGCGCCCGAGCGGTATCGAGGCCGGATTGACCGGTTGAACCGTCGTGTCGGTCAAATGGCACGTGAAGAGCACGCGGATGCCGACGCCCGGCGCTTGACCAAACGCCTGCGCCGCTATGGCGAGTACATCTTCACGTTCCTCGATTATGTCTACGTGCCCCACGACAACAACTTCGGAGAAAGGCAGATCCGGCCAGCAGTCATCCTGCGGAAGAACAGCCAGTCGAATCGCAGCGACCGCGGTGCGGCCACCCAGGCGGTCTTGATGAGCGTCTATCGCACGCTGAAGCTCCGCGGCCTCAACCCCACCAAGACCATGGCCGACGCCCTCAGAACCTACGTCATGACCGGTCGATTGCCTGTGCTGCCCGGTGGTGCCGCGGGGACCGAGGGCCGTCAGCACGACGCGCTTCGCCCTCGCGCCGCCTCCCCAGGGTCCGCGTGAGCCCGTTCGGGTTAGGGGTTCGCTCCGCCCTTCGGTGGGATGCTCTCGGGGCGGGTTTTTCTTCCCAGGTTCCCATTTCGGCGCTGGATTCTGCGGGGGGGTATAATGCACCTTCTGGTGGGTCCATCCGATTCCGCGGGAGGGGCAAAGCGGCTTCCCCGTCGGATCGATGTGATGTTGAGGGCTGTTTTGCAAGGAGGACACAAGATGCGCGTGCGAAGACTGATGACCGTATTGGCTTTGGCGGCCGGGCTGGTTCTGTTGGGGGCCACGACCCCGGTGTGGGCGGTTGATTCAGATGGTGACGGCGTGGACGATCCGATCGACGTCTGCGAGAACACGCCTGCAGGCACGGTGGTTGACAGTCAGGGGCGGCCGTGGGGCGATGCGGACAAGGATTGCGACACGGACCTGGACGACTTCGCGCTCTTCCAGCAGGGCATGACGGGGCCGCTTGCGTATCTCGTGATCGACACCGTTACCATCGGCAACCTGGGTAATGCCGACGACACCCATGGCGATGGCTACGGCGGCGTGGACTATGCGTACAACATCGGCAGGTTCGAGGTCACGGCCGGGCAGTACACCCAGTTCCTCAACGCCGTGGCGGACGATGACACCTACGGGCTGTACAACACGGGCATGTGGAGCAGCAGCTACGGGTGCAAGATCGAACGGACCGGCTCGTCGCCGAACTACACGTACAGCGTGGCAGTGGATTGGGCAGACCGCCCGGTCAACTATGTCTCATGGGGCGACGCGGCGCGGTTTGCCAACTGGCTGCACAACGGCCAGCCGACAGGCCCGCAGGACCTGACCACGACGGAAGACGGGTCTTACTTCCTCGACGGGGCGACAAGCGACCCCGAGTTGATGGCAATTACGCGCGAGGCGGACGCTACGTGGGTGATCCCGTCGGAGGACGAGTGGTACAAGGCGGCGTACCACTACAACGACGGCGTCACGGGCAACTACTATGACTACCCGACCAGCAGCGACAACGCTCCGGGTTACGTCAACGACAGCGGCAACCTGAGCGGGACGGGCACTCCCTTCATGGAAGGTGGGGCGGATCCCGGCAACTACGCCACGTACGACGGAGATATGGGCATTAGCGGCATCGGCGCCCCGTACTACCGCACGCAGGCCGGGGAATGGGAGAATTCTGCCAGCCCCTACGGGACGTTCGACCAGGGCGGGAACGTGTGGGAGTGGGATGAGGCTGTGATCGGATCGTATCGCGGCTTGCGGGGCGGGTCGTTCGGCGACCCCGGCAGCCCCCTGTGCGCGTCGTACCGCGACTACGGCAACCCGTCGTACGGGAGCTACCACTTCGGGTTCCGCGTCTCCGAGGTTCCCTGAGTACGCTGGGATGGCACGGCTGGTGTTCAGAGGCGTGGGCGTTTTCGTTAGGAGGAGACGATAAGAAGGTTACCCTCTGTACTTTGTCTCTTTTTCACTTTGTCCGAGCGTAGCGAGGACCGATTCTTGAAAAATGGTGCGACGCAGTTCCGCTTCTGATCCGCCGGTCTTGCTGGTCAAGTGGTACGACGTGACGAAGTGGCTGCTTGACCGCCTGGACAGCTTCCCGAAGAACCAGCGTTTCGTGTTCGGGCAGCGCATCGCCGACCGAACGCTGAACATCCTTGAGTTGCTGGTCGAAGCGGCGTATTCCTCGCGCAAGGCGCATCTGCTGGCTCGGGCCAACCGCGACATTGAGGTCCTGCGATGGCTGATTCGGATGGCCAAGGACCGCAAGCTGCTGACGCCCCGGCCGGGCCGCTCTCGTTCCACGGACATGGTCTTCATCGCCTTGCGCTACCGACTGAGCCCCTGCCGGGGAATCAAGACTTTCCAAGCATTGCAGACGGCTGACCTCTTACGACTCGCTTGCCGTCGTCTCGGTCAAGGCGGACCAGTAGCCCGCGACCAGCGGTCCTTCCTGGGCCGGGCAGCAGACACGTATGCAGCGCGGAATCCGGAGCATAAC
>JBAUDW010000019.1:0-13530 GCA_049678285.1 Phycisphaerae bacterium | reverse complement strand
AGGGCATTCCGTTCGGCGGGGAAGCCTTGCCCGATGTCAAGAAACTCGAGGCGCTCCTCCGCCGGCCGCCCGAACAGCGGCGACTCACGGCTGAAGACGAAAACCGCTATGTCGAAATCTTGCCGCGGGAGGGCGCCGGCGACCTGGGCCGCGTGGTGGCGCTCAGTCTGGCCTACGGGACGCAGCCCCGGAGCCTTGAGACGCTTCGCACGGAGGCGCAGCGGCTTAACGCGCCGCACCTTCCGCCTAGTTCAGTGGGCGGCGCTGCGTCCTATGCCGTGGCGGTGCGCGAGGCGCAGTCCCGAAGCCCCGAGGAGCGGTTCGGCCTGCTGTGTTACCGGCTGGGGCTCTCCGCGAACCCGTGGGAGCGCATGTTTCTGGCGAACCGCCTGGCCGTCGATTATGGGCGGCGCGCGGGTTGGGTCCTGCTCGAAGCCGCGCGCGCGGAACGGCCCCCGGAGGGTGCGGAGGACCGCTTCGACGAGAGGTTCGCTCAGTTCGTGATGCTGCACGCCCTGGTGCACATGAAGGATGCCGCTCTGGCGCGGGCGGTGCTGCGCGAAGACTGGTCTAAGGGCTTCTTCCGGGCTGAGCAGATGCAGTACCTCATGGCCCGCGTGAGTCCCTACGCGGACGCGGACTCCTGGTCTTTTGGCCCTAGCAAACTCCTAGACGTCGCCCGGCGCGAGGCCGAGAGCGCCGCGCCGGAGGCCCCGTCTGAACCAAAGCCTCGCGAGTAAACGGGGGCGGGGCAGTTCGGGAAACGATTAAAGGAGATGACCATGCGTTTCCGACCTTGCTGGTTAAAATACGGGGCTGCCGTCTTGTGTGCTCTGATGGTATGCGTTCTCTTGCGAGCCGACACTATCTTCCCCGGGGGAGCGGTTGATGATCTCAAGGAACTTTCCGAATTGCTGAAACGACCTCGCGGAGAACGCGTTCTTTCCCAGGAGAGTGCCGCGCGCTGCCTGGAGGCGCCTTTGGGCGAGGCCGGGGGACCCTGGATATACCGGTGCCGGGCGATCCTACTGGCTTATGCCGAAGATGAGAAAGCCGCCCACCTTTTAGAGGAAATGCTTAAAAAGTATTCTGATCCGTCCGACTGGATGGCCGGACCGACGGCCTACGCGCTAACCATTCGCGGAATACGTGAGAGAACGGATGAGGAAGCCTTTTCCATCCTTTGCTTCCGCCTGGGTCGCTCACCCCATCCGTTCGAACGCATGATGATCGCCAACCGCCTGTGGTCCGATTACGGGGCCAAGGCGGAGTGGGCGATCTACGAGGCGGCCAAGGCCGAGACCGATCCGTTCGTGAAACTGGACCTCCTCTACTACGTTTCCCGCACGAAGAACGTGGAGTTGGCTCGGGCGGCCGTCGCGTCCGATTGGAGTGCGTGTTTCAAGATTACGGGAGACTATGCCTACTTTCTCGCGCTCATCACGCCGGGGCGGACGGCCAGGTACGAGCACACGTTGCCATCAGACATGGTGAAGGCGCTGGCCAGGACGGCCGAGGCCGCGCCCGCCGACGCCCCGCCTTGCACTATCGTCGTGCCCAAGGGCGCATCCTACGCCGAGACGCTGGCGGCCAAGGAAGTGCGGCGCTACGTTTACCTTCGCACGGCAAGGCTCCTGCCCATCGTCGAGGGGGTGAAAACGCTGCCCGAAGGTGGTGACCTCATTGTCGTCGCCACCGAGGACCGCCGCCTGCCCGGCGACATCACCGACGCCTCGCGATTCAAAGGCCAGAAAGTGCTGCCCCAACAGTACCTCCTGGAGACGATTCGCCAGGGCAACCGGCGCGTTCTCCTGGTCGTCGGCAGCGACGATGCGGGCGTCCTCTATGCCGCCTACCGCTTCGCCGAGCACCTCGGGGTCCGGTTTTACCTGGAAGGCGACGTCGTGCCCGACGCGAAGATTCCCTTCACCCTGCCCGACCTCAGCGAAATCGGGAAGCCGCTCTTCGAGACGCGCGGCATCCAGCCGTTCCATGACTTCCCCGAGGGGCCGGACTGGTGGAACCTCGACGACTACAAGGCCTACATCTCGCAACTCGTGAAACTCCGGATGAACTTCTTCGGCCTCCACACGTACCCCGAGGGCAACCCGAACGCCGAACCGGCTGTCTGGATCGGCCTGCCGCAAGACATCGGCGAGGGGACGAAAGTCAAGTTCTCATACCCCGCGAGTTGGCAGAATACCCTGAGGGGCAACTGGGGCTACAACGCGAAGAAGACCAGCGAGTTCTCGTTCGGCGCGGCCGACCTCTTCGACCGCGACGATTTCGGCGCCGACGTGATGCGAGGCTTCTGCCCGCAGCCACAGACCCCCGAGGCCTCCAACGACCTCTTCGACCGCTCCGGCGCGATGCTGGCCGAGGCCTTCAAACACGCCCGCCGCCTGGGCGTCAAGACGTGCGTCGGCACCGAGACGCCGCTCACCATCCCGAAGGCCGTGCAGGAGCACCTGAAGGCCCTCGGCAAGGACCCCAAGGACAAGGCCGTCGTGCAGGAACTCTACGAGGGCATCTTCAAGCGCATAGCCCAGACGTATCAGGCCGACTACTACTGGTTCTGGACGCCCGAGGGCTGGACCTGGGGCAGCGTCAAGCCCGAGCAGGTGCAGGCAACGCAGGCGGACCTCGCGGCCGCCGTCGCCGCCGCCAAAAAGGTTCAGGCGCCTTTCACGCTGGCCACGTGCGGCTGGGTCCTGGGGCCGCAGAACGACCGGGCCCTCTTCGACAAGACGCTCCCCAAAAACATGCCGATGAGTTGCATCAACCGGGAGGTCGGCAAGAGCTTCGTCGAGCCGGGCTTCGCGAAGGTCGAAGGCCGGCCCAAGTGGGCCATCCCGTGGATGGAGGACGACCCGAACCTCTGCTCCGTCCAACTCTGGGTCGGCCGCATGAGGAAGGACGCCGCCGACGCCCTGAAGTACGGGTGCACGGGCCTCCTGGGCATCCACTGGCGGACGCGCGTCTTGGGCCCCAACGTCTCGGCCCTCGCCCAGGCGGCGTGGGACCAGAGCGGATGGAACAAGCCCGTCGCCGCGCCGCCGCCCGACCGCAAGGAAGGTCCCGAGGGCGGACAGGTCGCGGCGTTTCCCCAGAACACGATCGCCGGCACCGACGACCCCGCGCTGTACCAGACCGTGCGCTACAACCTGTCGGCCTACCACTTCAATCTGCCCCCGGGCAAGTACGCGGTCCGGCTCCAGTTCTGCGAGCCGTACTACAAGGAGGCGGGCAAGCGCGTCTTCGGCGTTCGCATCCAGGATAAGCAAGTCATCGAGAACCTCGACATCTTCGCCAAGGTCGGGCAAAACAAGGCCCTCGACTGCACGTTCAAGGATGTGGAGGTGCGCGACGGCGGACTGGACATCGAGTTCGTGCCCGAGACGGAGTTCCCGAGCATCGCCGCGATCGCCGTCGAGGGTCCCGGCGGCACGAAGAAGGTCAACTGTGGCGGCCCGGCATACAAGGACTATGCCGCCGACCCCCCGGTCGCCGGGCCCGACACGCCCAAGGACAGGTTCCTCCCGACCGCCGATTTCTACCGCGACTGGGCGCTGCACCAGTTCGGCCCGGAGGTCGCGGAACAGGCGGCGGTGATCTTCGAGAAGATCGATGGCTGCACCCCCGAACCCACCACGTGGGTGGACGGCCCGGGCGGCATCAGGCCGAACAACAAGCCCGTCGACGAGGTCCTCAAGGCGTACGCCTTTGTCGGCGACCTCGAGAAACTGCGGCCCCAGGTCCAGGGCGCGGGCCACCAGGAGCGGTTCGATTACTGGCTCGAGAACTTCCGGTATATGATGGCCATCGAACGCCTGAAGTGCGCCTGGGCCAAGAAGGACGAGGCCGCCATGAAGCAGGCCCTGGCCGACCTGCACCGGCACCTCCTGGCAACCGTCACGACGCCCGGCGAACTGGGCACCGTGGCCAACTGGCAGCAGCACAACCTGCCCCGTCTCAACCTCACGGATCTGGAGATGGCCTATCGCGGCCCGGTGCGGGTGATCGTGCCGACGGTCCGCACGACGTTGGATGCCGGCGAGCCGCTCATTCTCAGGGTCATCATCCTCGCAGAGAAGCCGCCGACCGCCGCACACGTGTTCGTGCGACCGCTTGGGAAGGGCGAGTTCACGCGGGTGCCCCTCGCGCACGTGGCGCGCGGCGTATACTCAGCCAGGATCGCCCCGCCCGGCGGGGAGGACTTCGAGTACTATGTGGAAGCCGCGCCGGCCGAGGGCAACGCCGCCCGCTGGCCCGTCACGGCCCCGGGAACCTGCCAGACGGTGGTCGTAACGAATTAGGGGCGCAGCAACTAGAAGTGGTTTCAAAACCCGTCACGCACCGTCCCGCCGGGACGGTGGCACCCACTTATTCGGGGTAGGGCCCAATCCTGGGTGCCACGGATTGCTCGCAATCCGTGCCCCACAAGGTTTTGAAACCACTTCTAAACAGGAAAGCGAGGCAGCCCATGACGGTTCGCTGTCGCCTCTTGGGAGGGATGCTGGTTCTCTGCTCCGTTGCCACCGCGTGCGCGGCGACCGGGCCGCTGCGGCAGACCGTTTCGCTCGACGGCGAGTGGGACGTGGCCGAAGGCGCCATGGACGCCGTCCCCGCGACGTTTGCCCACAAGTGCCCCGTGCCGGGCCTGGCCGACATGGCCCAGCCGCCCTTCGAGGGCGTCGGCCCGAAGGCAACCCGGGCAACAACCCGATTATCATCAACGAGTATGCATGGCTGTGGCTGAACCGCGACGGATCGCCCACGACCCTCTCCAAGCGCAACTACGACCGGCTCCTCGGGCCCGGCGCCACCGTCGACCAGCGTTTTGCGCTGTTCGCGCGGCTCCTGGCGGCCAAGACGGAGTTCTGGCGGTGCCATCGGCAGGTGGCGGGGATCCTGCACTTCTGCGGCGAAGGTGCCGATGATCCAAACGGCGCCGGCCACTTACCGGTTGGCGGTGATGGTCGTTTCACAGGCGGACCCTACAAAGGCCTGCAAGCCTGTGCCACGCTGGTCACCGAAGGCGGCTGGGATCACAGCCGGAACGATACGGAGATCGGCAAACCGCGCTGGACGGCGCGAGAGATGGCCAAGTTATTGAAGGACTTCGGCGCCACCAAGAATGTCCCGATGTTCAATCTCGAAATCTACCAGGATGGCACAATGTCGCCCGCGACCATCGCGATGTTCAAAGAGGCGCGGCAACTTTTGAGAAGGCGACCCTGAGGCGCGAATTTCCACGATAAGACATTAACCGCCGCGCCCGAGTGGCGTCCCGTGGCCTCCGCGGCGCGGCAGGAGACGGTCCAACGCGTGCGCGAATGCTTGACAGGCCTACCCGTCAGGTTATAGTGCCACCATGATTTTCCTCGGACAGAGCACGGCAGAGAAAAGGGCGCTCCCCGGCGGGCGCGCCAAGGCAGTTTATGGAGATGAAAGGATATCATGAAAACGACCCGAGCCTTGTGGTGCGTGATGGTGGCGGCGCTGGTGACAGGGCCGAGCCTGGCACAAGCCGCTCTTCTCGATTTCCCCCTGGAGCGGCAGGTGTTCCAGCGGAATGCTGAGGAGTGGGCCAAGATCAAAGTGGCCGGGACGGTCCCGACGGATGCGACCCTGGTCGAGGCGAAAGCGGACCTGGGCGCGGGGCTGCGGGGAAAGGCCGTCGACTGGACCGTTGTGGCCCAGGGCGGGTAGATCAAGGATGGCCGATTCGGCGGCAGCCTCGAACTGGAAACGGGCGGATGGTACACGCTGACCGTGCGCTTCCGGAAATCGGCCGCTGATCCGGCTGTCCTGGCTGAAGCCACAGTGGAACGCGTGGGTGTCGGCGATGTCTTTATCACCGCCGGGCAGTCCAATTCCGTCAACTATGGAAATCCGCGTCAGACGTCGAAGGAGACCCTGTCGGTCTATTTTGACGGCAAGCAGTTCACGCCGGCCGCCGACCCGATTCCCGATGCGTGTGGCGATGGCGGCACGCCGTGGCCGATTCTGGGCGACATGCTGTCCAGGACGACGCGGGCGCCGGTCTGTTTTCGCTCGGCCACGGTCAACTGGTTGCGGGTCCGGGAATGGATCCCGGGCGCCGGTTCGGGGAACATCGAGCGGCTCGTGGAGCGTGCGAAATGGTTCGGCCCCGCCGGCTTTCGGGCCGTGCTCTGGGTACAGGGTGAGGCGGATGCGGGCCGGCCCGATTTCACGCCGGCCGACGAGTACGCCCGGGAAGCCGCCGCCATGATCAACTTCAGCCGTCAGCAACTGGGCGGGCCGGTCGACTGGTTTGTGGCCGGCACCTGCTACTGCCCGCCCCAGGGAGGGCAGGACTGGAAGGAGGGCATGACCGCCGTCTTGAAAGCCCAGAAAGCGCTGTGGGACAAGGGCGTTGCCTGTCGCGGTCCGGACACGAACGACCTTGTCGGCAGTCCCGACTACCGGCACGACGGCATTCATTTCGGACCGAGAGGGCTGCTCGTGCATGCCGAGCGGTGGTATGCCGTCCTCAGCGCCCATTATCGGTGGACGAATCCGGTCACGCGTCCGTCGAAATGAACGACGCATGGGAACATCGGATCATGAGCATTGGTTTGTCAAACAAGCGAAAGGAGAGATCGAATGCGTAACAGAACGAAAGGCGGCAGGGTGGTTGCGGGGTTGTTGATCGCGCTGGTTTTCGTTGCAGGTGCGGCCTTGCGGGCCGGTGGCGCGGAAGCCGTGGACCTGAGCCGCGTGCCTCAGATTCACGAAACGCCCGAACAGCGGGATGCGCGCATGCAGTGGTTCCGCGACGCGAAGTTCGGCATGTTCCTGCACTGGGGGCCGGTTTCGCTGAGCGGCAAGGAACTGGGCTGGGGCCGTTATGCCAACCGCCCATGGGACATCAACGGCGTCATGACACCATGCGAACCCGATTACGAATACGACAATCTCTACAAGAAGTTCAACCCCGTGAAGTTTGACGCCGACCAGTGGGTGAAGATCGCCCAGGATGCCGGCATGAAGTACATGGTGATCATCACCAAGCACCACGACGGTTTCTCGATGTTCGATTCGAAACTGACCGAGTACGACATCATGGCCACACCCTACGGCAAGGACATCATCAAACAGTTCTCCGAAGCCTGCCAGAAGGCGGGAATGAAACTCGGATTCTATTATTCCACACGCGACTGGTATAATCCGGAGTATCTCGTGGGGGACAACGTGAAATATGATAATTGGTACCGCGGCCAGGTCGAGGAATTGCTGAGCAATTACGGCAAGGTGGACGTGATGTGGTTTGACCATGTGGGCGGACAGAACTGGGGCAAGTGGAAGTTCGACGAACTTTTCTCCATGATGTACCGGCTCCAGACCGGCATGCTCGTCAACAACCGCGCGGCAAGGTTCTGCGGGCCGAGGACCCCCGAGGATCAGGGGCCGCCATCTCCGGAGATCAAGAAAATGACGGACGGCGATTTCGGAACTCCGGAGCAGTCCGTGGGCAACATGGATCTGAAGAATGACTGGGAGTCGTGCATGACCCTGGTCGGCGGACAGTGGTCGTGGAAGCCGGGCGGCAGGATGTATACGTTCGATGGAACGCTGAACATTCTCGTGAGCTGCGTGACCGGCGGCGGAAACCTTCTTCTCAATGTCGGTCCGATGCCGACCGGTGAAATAGAAGGGCGGCAGGTTGAACTGCTCAAGCAGGTGGGCGACTGGATCAAACCGCGCGCCGAGGCGATCTACGGCACGCGTGGCGGGCCCTGGGAGAACGGTAAATGGGGCGGATCCACCCATCGCGGAAACAGGGTCTACGTTTTTGCGAAGCCGTGGGAGGGCGACAAACTCCGCCTGTATCCGCTGCCCGGGAAAGTCACGGCCGCACGGAACGTGGTTGGCGGTGAAGCGGTTGCCTTCCAGCAGACGGAAAAGGGGATCGATCTCACGCTGGCCGCAGACCGTCGCGATCCGTTCTATACCGTGATCGAGCTTACACTTGATGCGCCTGTGCCGGACGGAACGCGGATCAAGGCCTTGCGCCCACCCGCTGAGGAACTGTAAACACGGTCAACTTGGAGCCTCAGTTCTTCGCGGCGCCCTTACGCGGCGCGACGAACTATCGTTTCGTCGGGACCGGCTTGTCGAAGAAGCGTGCGCCCTTGCCGATCCGGTCGTAGTCGCCGAGGTCTTCGCGGGCCTGCTCGACCCGTTTCATCAGCCGCTCGACCACGTCCGGGTGCCTGGCCGCCACGTCGTGTTTTTCTCCGATGTCGGCGTCCAGGTCGTACAACTGTGTGCTGGGGACGGCGTCGATCATGCGGGCCGACCACCCGCACCACTTCGGATGGGCCGGCCGGGGCAGGACCAGTTTCCACCGGCCCTCGCGCACGGCCTGGAGATGCGTGTAACAGTAGAAGTAGTACCGCGTGCGGGGGCTCTTCTCGGTCCGCCCGAGGAGGAAGTCCGAGATGTCCAAGCCGTCGATGGTCCGGTCGGCGGGCGGCTTGGTCCCGGCCAGGCGGGCGAAGGTCGGCAGCACATCGAGCGTGGAGACGAGTTCGCCGCTCGTGCGTCCCGCCGGCACGTGGCCGGGCCAGCGGACGATGCATGGCACGCGCGGGCCGCCGTCCCACGTCATCATCTTCGCCCCGCGAAGCGGGTCGGCGCTGCCGGCGTAGTCACCGATCTGTTTCTCGATCCACGGTCCGTTGTCGGAGGTGAACAGGACGAGCGTGTCGCGGTCGATGCCGGCGTCCTGGACCGCCTGCATCACCTGCCCGAGCAACCAGTCGAGTTCGGCGATCACGTCGCCGTACAGGCCGCGCTTCGACTTGCCGCGGAACGCCTCGCTGGCGCCCAGCGGCACGTGCGGCATGTTGTGGGCCAGGTACAGGAAGAACGGGCCGGCCGCGTGTTCGCGGATGAACCGGACGGCCTCCTCGGTGTACCGGCGGGTGAGCGTGTCCATCTCGTCCTGGTCGAGGAAATCGTCGAGCATCTCGCCATTGCGCATCAACTGCGTGCGGAACGACTTCGGATTCACCGTCCGCGTGAAGCCGTTGTGCAGCGGCGTGCCGAAAAAGGAATCGAACCCCTGGCCGGTGGGCATAAGTTCCGGCGGGTACGTCTCGCGCCGCTCTCCGGCCAGGTGCCATTTGCCGATGATGCCGGTGGCGTAGCCGGCGGCCTTCAGGACCTCGGCAATCGTGATCTCGCGGGGATGCAGGATCGTGTGCTGGTTCTTGCGGTTGCCGGGCTCCGCCACGCGGATGGGGTAGCAGCCGGTCATGATGGCGGCGCGCGACGGCCCGCAGACCGGCATCGCGTAAAAGTCCGTGAGGCGGATGCCCTCGCGGGCCATGCGGTCGAAGTTCGGCGTCTCGATGTCGGGCGAGCCGTAGCAGCCGACGTCGTTGTAACCCTGGTCGTCGGTGAAGATGACGATGAAGTTGGGCGGCCGGCCGCCGGCCGCGGGCGCCTCTGCCCGGAGCGTGCGCGGGCCAATCGCCGCCGCCCCGACCGAGGCCAGGACTCCCAGGAACCGCCGCCGGTCCATGCGGACTTCCGACATCGTTCCATTTCTTTCCGTTCGCCGTGCGGCGCCATGCCGCTCAGCGAATCGTGATCTCCAGCGACTGCCCGGCGGGCACAACCGTTTCGGCACCGAGCGTGATCGTCACGCGGCTGCCAGGGCCCAACCGGCGGCTGTTCGCGGGCGGGCGGTTGGTCCGCTGGGGGCTCCCTTTTCCACGGTGGGACAAACTCGTCACCGCCGCAGGGGCAGGGGCATTTCTTGTCCGTTTCGGGGACATCCTTCCACGGTAGGGTCTCATACCCCGGTTGGTAGCCGGGATCCTGGGGACCCATCGGCCGCAGCCCCGTCGCGTCCGTCGCACCCAAAGGCCCGCTCCGACAATACTCATATAGGCTCATCCCATCCGCATACCCGATCGGATCGCGGGAGATCCAGCGGCCGAGGGTGGGATGGTAGTAGCGGTGGCGGACGTGGTAGAGGCCGGTTTCGGTGTCCAAGTGGTAGCCCGCGTAGAGCGTGCGGTTGTCCACGTCGGACGCACCGTCGGCGTCCGGGTCCCACTCGAAGACCGTCTCGCCGTCCACGTCCGGGTCGGTGCCGTCGGCTCCGTTCAGGATCGTCACCTGCCCGTACGGGTCGTACGCGTAGCGTTCGACGACCGCCCCGGAGGTGTCCACCACGGACGTGACGTTGAAGTTGGCGTCGGTGGCGTAGTACAAGGTGTCGTCGATGGCGCCGTCCGTGTTGCCGTCGTGGAAGCGGACAATCGGCGAGTCCACGTACCTTGGGTCCCAGACGAACTGCTTCAGCGGGTTGTCCGCATCCCCGCCCTCCTGCACCTCGATCACCTGCCAGGCGTCGGAGTAGTAGCTGTCGCGAACCACGGCAGGAACGCCCTCGATGGTCTCGACGATCCGCCGCGTCTGGCCGTCGTACTCGTAGGTCGCCAGCAACTCGCCCGCGTCGGGGTCGCGGCCTTCATCCGCGTCAACGTAAACCTTCACCGGGCGGTTCCAGGCGTCGTAGACGAGCACCAGGCCCTCCTCGGGGCTGGTCTCGTCGCCCGGCCGCGCCACGAGCGTCATGTTCCCGGCCGCGTCGTGGGCCGGGTCCACCCACGAGCCGCTCAGGTCGGTGATCTCGTTGGCCTCGTTGTGGTCGCGGTCCTGCTCCAGGTCCCAGCCGCCCGTGCCGTCGTCGTCCTGGTTGAACTCCGCCCAGTTGCCCAACTCGTCCAGCGACCAGTCCTGCTCGAAGGCCAGGTCCGTGATGACGCCGTCCGTCAGCGTGCCGCGCTCGGTGTTGGCCAGCCGGTTCAGGCCGTCGTAGGTGTACTTCTCGTCCAGGCCGGTGGCGGCGGCGATGGTCAGGTCCTTGGAGGTGCGGTTGGACGCCCGGTCATAGGTGTAGGCGAAATCGTCGAACTTGGTCGTCTCGGCCGAGTTGGTCCAGGTCTGGCCGGTGACGCGGCCGAAGTCGTCCCAGCCGCCGCTGCCGTCGGAGCCGTAGTCCAGCGTCAACCCCCCGCTGACGGCCGGGTGCTCGACGGTCACGATCGCGCCCGCCCCGAGGTAGCCGTAAACCGCGTAGCGGGTGCGGCCGCCTTCGTTCAGGTCGTCGTCGGCGATCTCCGAGACGCGGGAGATGTCGTCGGCGATGCCGCCGCGTGTCCTCATCTCCCGGTTTCGGACCGCTGGTCATGCATCGGCATTCGGTCAAAATTCTGCGTTCCACGTTGTCTTTTCACGCGCTGAACGCCACGCCCTGGTCGGGTACAGACCGTAAGATTACTGAAGTGGCCAAGAGAGCCCCTTTGCAGCCGCGGGCGTACCCACTAGGGTCACCTCTCGCAAGTTGGGCAGATCCCTTAATGGATCCAGGTTAATTACCCGCGTATTATCGAGGCGCAACTTTTCTAGATTAACCAGGTAACGAACTGGCTCCAGATCCAAAACAAGGGTGTCCTCCAAGAAAAGCCACTCCAAATTCTTCAGCCCCTTGATAGGTGTAAGGTCGGATACTAGCGTGCCCGTCAAATGGAGCGATTCCAGGTTCTCCAGCCCCTTCAACGGCCCGAGATCGGAAACAGACGTGTGCAGTAAATCTAAGCCACGCAACCTCGTCAAGCCAGCCACGGGTGCAAGATCGCGCACTCTGGTCCGTACCAAGGTCAGACCCGTTAAGTTCTTGAGGTCCATAAGAGGAGTTAAGTCTGAAACTGGTGTGAAGCTAATGTCCAACACCCGCAAGTTCGTCAATCCTCTGAGCGGCCCGAGGTCAGAAACCTTTGTGCCAGCCAACCCAAGGACTTCCAATTTCTCCAAACATGCGAGTGGAGTGAGATCGGAAACAGGCACCTCAAATAAATCAAGCTCCTTAAGATTCCTCAGTTTCTCCAAGGGCTTCAAATCTACAATAGGGGCCGAGCCAAGTTGCAGTTTGGTTATTGTCAACAGATCCTCTTCGGAAAGATCCGCTGGCTTTTTTCCTACCTCTCGTCCTATGGCACGTTGAATGATCTCGGCGGCATCTTGGCTCGCTGCCTTCTCCCTACAGCCGATCACAAGAGAAACCAGAAGGACACCACCCGCACTGAGGAACAATACCCCGATTTTTCGTGCTGACATGTCTCTCTCCTACGCTACAATCATCAGGGACCTACAATTGGCGGCGGACCACCGGGCGGTGGCAACGGAGGCCAGACCGCCGGTCCGGGAGCCCCTTCATCCAACGGGTGCGGATCGCCAGGGCCGACTACGCGATTGCCTTCGATGCTCTGACGCCTCGTATGCCGTATGTCTGGCTTCGTCCTACCCGTTGCTTCCGTGACAGTCTCGGTCCCCGCCCGTTCGTAAAAGGTGCTTGTCTCTTTGGTGCGGGTTTCGAGTTCGTTCGTTCTCGTGTTACAACATTCGTACTCGCAAACCAAATAATACGCGCGAGCATAAGACCTCTCGTATACCCCATACTCGGAATACTCCGTTACTGGCCACCCAAAGGGGAAAATGACCAGATCGGAGTATTGCCAAAACCGCTTGACTTCTGTCTGCTCGTAGATCCACTTCCCCCTCCCTGGCTCACGCCCTCGCACAATCCAATATCCCTCGAGCGCACTGGACTGCCTGGTCTCATACTTCGTATAGCCCGAATACTCACAACAAAATTCGTCCCCCCTAATCCAATCGATGAGGCGCTGAATGACGCCGGGATCGGGACCTGCTTGCTTACACTGCTTTTCCTCCACTACTGCTTCCGTTGTCAACTCACCAACATTGACTCGGCCCTTCAACCCCGAGGGGTCTAGTGCCCGCGTCGGAAAACCGCCAACATACTCGTAGAAATTGACCCCATCGGCGTACCCGCCCGGATCGCGCGTAATCCAGCGGCCGAGGGTGGGATGGTACATGCGGTTGCGGACGGAGTAGAGGCCGGTTTCGGTGTCCAAGTGGTAGCCCGCGTAGAGCGTGCGGTTGTCCACGTCGGACGCCCCGTCGGCGTCCGGGTCCCACTCGAAGACCGTCTCGCCGTCCACGTCCGGGTCGGCGCCGTCGGCTCCGTTCAGGATCGTCCCCTGCCCGTACGGGTCGTAGGCGTAGCGTTCGACGACCGCCCCGGAGGTGTCCACCACGGCCGTGACGTTGAAGTTGGCGTCGGTGGTGTAGTACAGGACATCGTCCTCAGCGTCGAGGTAATCGCCGTCCGTGTTGCCGTCGTGGAAGCGGACGATCGGCGAGTCCACGTACCTTGGGTCCCAGACGAACTGTTTGAGCGGGTTGTCCGCATCCCCGCCCTCATGCACCTCGATCACCTGCCAGGCGTCGGAGTAGTAGCTGTCGCGCGTCACGTCCGGCTCGCCCTCGATGGTCTCGACGATCCGCCGCTTCTGGCCGTCGTACTCGTAGGTCGCCAGCAACTCGCCCGCGTCGGGGTCGCGGCCTTCATCCGCGTCAACGTAAACCTTCACCGGGCGGTTCCAGGCGTCGTAGACGAGCACC
>JBAUDW010000018.1:0-54429 GCA_049678285.1 Phycisphaerae bacterium | reverse complement strand
CATGCATGGCCACGCAAAACAGCGTGGCCATGCCACCCGTCCAATCTAACTGACGATAGCGAAGGACATTACACGCAAGATGCAAAATCCTGTAAAATGGCGGGGCTACACCCCGCTAACGCGGGGCAAAGGCCCATGAATGGGCCTGAAGAGCCACGGCCATGATCTGCAGCCGCACCCCCCGTGGACTTTGCCACTTTTTTGTGGTGCACCCCGGCATGAGCCGAGCCGGCGGAGGGAATCCCGGCGCGCTTGCCCCGCCTGCCCCGTTGGGGTTGGGGCCGGGACTTGGGCGGACAAGTCGGGCGGAAACGGGGACGGGAGTCGTTTCTGCAGAAAACGGCCCTGGCGCGCAAAAAACAAGGTTTTTGGGAAAACGACTCCCGTCCCCGTTTTTCTCTTGGCACACCGAGGTCCGCAGGCATAACGGAGGGTGAGCCGTGGAGGTCCTTGGCTTGGCATGGGCGGCGGCGCTCGTCCTGGCCGCGACGGCGTCGGCCGCAGACCCCGCGCGGATTCAGATTCAGGCCGGCGATTTGTCGGTCACCATCAAAGACGCCGACCGGCCCATCCTGGAGTACGTACACGACCCGGAACTCTTCAAGCCGTACGTCAAGCAACTATTCACCCCCGGGGGCGTGAACGTGCTGCTGGACAGCCCGCCCGACCATACCCATCATCATGGCTTGATGTTCGCCGTGGGCATCGACGGCGTGGACTTCTGGAGCGAGGCGAAGACCTGCGGCCGCCAAGTCCACCGGTCCGTCGGCGACACCCGGACCCAGGCCCGCGACGGCCTGGCGACGGCCACGTTCTCCGAGCGAATCGACTGGGCACCCCCGAAGGCGGACAAGCCCGTGGCGCACGAGGTTCGCTCGGTCACGGTCTACCGCGGGGCGGCGCCGGATGCCACCCTCCTGACGTGGCAGACCCGGCTCGAGGCCGCCGAGGGACACCCGTCCGTCCAACTCGGCGGCAGCCATTACTACGGTCTCGGCATGCGGTTCATCCGGTCGATGGACGCCGCCGGGCCGTTCTTCACGCCGAAGGGGCCGGTCGATGGCGAGGTCGTGCGCGGCGATGAACGTCTCACGGCCGGCCCGTGGTGCGCCTACACGGCCATGGCCGACGGCAAGCCCGTCACGGTCGCCATGTTCGGCCACCCGTCGAACGTGCGGCCGGCGTGGTGGTTCATCATGGCCAAGCCGTTCGCGTACCTGTCGGCCACGCTCAACCTCCACCGCGAGCCGCTGGTGGTTGAGGCGGGCAAGCCCCTGGCCCTCACGTACGGCGTGGCGGTGTGGGACGGCAAGGTCGAGGCCGAGGAGATCGAGAAAGTGTACCGGCGCTGGCTGGAACTGGTGGCGCCGAAGGCGGAGGAATCGTCCACGAAACCGGGCAAGCCCTGAACAAAGGAGCGCGAACTATGGCATCGGAATCCGGGAGCGGCGCCACGCGGCGCGACTTCATGAAGACGGCGGCGATGGTGGCGGCCACGGCCTTCGTCGGCGGCGCCCCGCGGGCCGCACGCGGGGCCAACGAACGCCTGGGCGTCGGCTTTATCGGTTGCGGAAGCCGGGCCGGCAGCCACATGGGCATGGTCAAGCACCTCAAGGAGCAGAAGAGTTACCCCGTGGACCTCGTCGCGTTCTGCGACGTTTACCGCCCGCGTATGGAGCGGGCCGCCAAAGAACACGGTGGCACGGGGTACATGGATTACCGTGAACTCCTGGCCGACCCGAAGGTCGACGTGGTCTGCATCGCCACGCCCGACCACATTCACGCGCCGCAGGCCATCGACGCCGTCAAGGCCGGCAAGGATATGTACGTCGAGAAGCCGCTGACACACTGGCGCCAGTTTGACCTGGCGAAGCAACTTGCGGCCGAGGCGAAGAAGACCGGCCGCCTGGTCCAGGTGGGCTCGCAGGGCATGTCCGACGGGGCGTGGCACCAGATGCGGAAACTGGTGCAGGACGGCCTCATCGGCCAGCCCATCCACGCCGACTGCGGATACTTCCGCGTGGGCGACTGGGGCGAGCGCGGCATGCCGATTGACGATAAGAACGCCAAGCCCGGGCCGGACCTCAACTGGGAGGCGTTCCTCGGCGATTCGCCGAAGCGAGATTTCGACGTCAGCCGTTTCTTCCGCTGGCGCATGTATGAGGACTACGCGGCCGGGCCGTGCACAGACCTTTTCCCGCACTCCCTGAGCCCGGTCGTAAGCGTGCTGGGCGTCACGTTCCCGAGCCTCGCCGTGGCCACCGGCGGCATGTTCCGCTACACCGAGCGCGAGGTGCCCGACACGTTCAACATGCTCGTCGACTATCCTCAGAAGATCACGGTGGCGATCCTGGGCACGCAGGGCAATAACGACCCGAGGATCCCCGGCCGCGGCGCCGGCGGGCGGATACCCGTCATCCGCGGCTGGGACGGGTCGCTGACGGTCTCGGGCAAGGAGATCCACTTCACCCCCGCCGACGGTTGCAAGAAGCCGCGCCAAACCTTCCCCATCGAGCACGCCGAGAACAACGTCGACCACTGGAAGAACCTCTTGGATTGCACGAAGACCCGCAAGAACGAACTGAACGCACCCATCGAACTCGGGTACCACGTGCAGACGGCCCTCATCATGGGCTATCTGGCCATGAAGCAGGGCAAGACGGCCCGGTTCGACGCCGAGAAACAACAGATCGTCGTTTAGGGAGAAACGGTGTCAGGAACCGTTTTCAGAAAAACGGTTCCTGAGAAAAACGGTTCCTGACACCGTTTTTGTCCCACGTGGTGGGCGAGACCGGAGTCGAACCGGTACGGCCCCGAAGGGCCAAGGGATTTTAAGTCCCTAGCGTCTGCCAGTTCCGCCACCCGCCCACGGGATCTGCCAAGACAGAGTATCCTAGGGGGCGCAGCCGGGTCAAGCGAAGACCGTCCGACCGGAGAGCCGCTTGCGGCCCCTCGATCCCGACCATGTCGGGACTCGGGGCCGCCCTGAGGAAAGTCGAAGGGCGGTGAAGTAAGCGGCAGGCGACGGTTTCCCTCCCTACGCCGCGCGCCGGCGCAGAATGAAGAGGCCGCCTAAGAGAAGCAGTCCGACGGTAGCCGGCTCGGGGATCACCGAGTTGATCCAGTCCGCATAGGCGGGCACGAGCATCCCGCCGCCTCCGCTGCCGAAGAGCGGCGCATCGAACTGCTTGTTCGGCGAGGAGATGGCCGTGAAACTGAACGTGTTGACGCCGGCGAGGAGGTATTCGCCGCCGACCAAAACAAAGGAAGGCCCGCCCGAATCGCCGCTAGGGCTTCATAGGCCGCCGGGTGCATCGGCAGGCTGCGGTTCCTGCGGCTCTTCGCCCCGGCCGAGGCCGCATGCGTGGAGTTCGTCTCATGGGCAGCGCCTCATCGCTGGTAGATGGGCAACTGGCGGTACGAGACGCTCAGGGCCAGGACGCTCATGGCGGTAGAGTAGCAGGGGCCGGCCGTGTTCTCAGGGCCGCCGCCGACCGGCCAGGAACCGTCCGCCTGTTGGCTCGCAAGCATGATGTCATACATCCGCTGGGCCCACCCCTCCCAGTACTTGTCGCCGAGTTGGAACATCCCTTGAGAGCAGTAGTAAAGGCCGTAGTAGAAGAATTCGACCTGGACGCCCGGGGGGAGGTTCTGGAGGATCCATCCGCCGGCCGCCTGGGTGGTCCGGTCGCCGTGCCGGCCGCACAGTTCCATCGCCAAAAGGCCGGTGCCTGTGCGTGCCAGGTTGGGGCCGCCGCCCGGCTGGTAGCCGAACCCCCCGCTGTCCTTGTGTCGGCACTTGAGGATGTACTTGACGGCCTCCTCGATGGCCTCCGTAGGGACAAGGGCGCCGTTGTTACGGGCCGAGCGCAGGGCCATCAGTTGCCATCCGGTGCAGGAGATGTCGCTGTCGCCGCTCGTGGGCTGGTAGCGCCATCCGCCGCGGTTGTTGTCGTCTTTGGGGATGCTCTGGGCGGCCAGGATGAGTTTGAGGGCTTTGGCGAGGGCTTCGTCAATGCGGGCCTGGCGCGCGGGGTCCACCATGCCGGAAACCTCCAGCAGCATCAGCGTGCTCGCGCCATGGCTGTACATCGGCCCGGAGGCGACGGTGCCTTGGACCAGGAGACCGTTGGGTTGCTGGCTGGCCAGGACGACGTCGATGCCTCGGTTGATGACCTCGCCGTAGGGTCCCTGTCCCGGCGTGTGGCCGCAGGCCAGAAACGCCATGACCGACAGCGACGTGATAGCGGTGTCGTTCTTCTGCGTCGGGAAGGAGCCGTCCGGTAGTTGGCTCTTGGCGAGGAACTCCAGGGCTCGGTCCGTGGCCTGCTGGAGGCGGTCCTGGTAGGGGGCGAGGAGGGGCGAGGTCTGATCCGCGCTCGTGGCGCCCGGCCGAACGATCGCCACCGCACCGGCCAGCGTCGCCAGCACAACGGCGATGAGAACGCGATGTCCACTTCGCGTGACAGGTCCGGGCATGGGCTACTTCCTTCCTTCGGGGATGGCGCTGCCGCGGCGGGCGACCTCCTGGAAGTATCGCTGGATGAGCGTGCGGTACTCCTGAGGAGCGCCTTCATCGGCAGCCTGGAGAATCTGGCTGCGAAGCGTTCCCGGCAGCCGCGCCCAGTCGGCCAGCGTGATGCCGAGCGCCTTCAGTTTCGCCACGCGCGGGTCCACCGCCTGCAGGCCGGTGCCCATCCGGGGGTTACTTGACATGCCCGGCACCATACCCGGCACCCAGCCTTGGGCGGATGCACTGGCGGAGGCTGCTTGACTGGCTGCCGCCATGGCGCTGGCAGCCATGGCGGCCGTCGGCGTGGAAGGAGTTGCGGCGGCCATCGAAGCAGCGCTATACGCGCCGGCCATCGCACTGTCCAGAGGCGTGCCGGACGCCGGCGCAGCGGCGGCGGCCAGACTCTCGCTCATCCCGCTCAGGGCTTGGGCGGCCTGCGCCATCGCCTGGGAGGCCGCCTGCTGGGCAGCCTGTCCCGCTTGCTGACCGGACTGTTGTCCTGCTTGCTGACCGGACTGTTGCCCCGCTTGCTGGCCGGCCTGTTGTCCCATTTGCGAAGCGGCTTGGGAGGCGGACTGGGCGGCCTGTGCCATCTGCGCCGCTGCCTGAGCAGCCTGGGAGGCGCTGGCCGAGGCAAGGGCCTGAGCCTGTTGCTGAAGCCCGGCTGTCTGCTGGGCGAGTTGCTCGGCTTGGGCGGCGATGCCCGCCTGCTCCGCAGTCATGGCTCCGAGCATGTTGTCTTGTGCGAGGGCGCCCATCTGCTCCGCAAGGGCCTCCTGGCGCTGCTGAAGACCGGCCGCCTGTTGCGACATGGCCGCGGCCTGTTGGCCTGTCTGTTGACCGGGCTGCTGGCCGGCCATCTGCGCTGCTTGGGCTGCTGCGGCCTGTCCAGCGGCCTCGGCGGCCTGTCCGGCGGCTTCGGCGGCCTGTCCGGCGGCTTGGGCGGCCTGCCCGGCTTGCTGGCCGGCCTGTTGTCCGGCCTGCTGGGCGGCCTGTCCTGCTTGCTGGGCGGCTTGGCCTGCTTGCTGGGCGGTCTGCCCCGCTTCCTGACCGGCCATTTGCCCCGCCTGTTGGGCGGCCTGCCCCGCGGCTTCGGCGGCCTGTCCAGCGGCTTGAGTGGCCTGTCCCTCGGCTCCTGTGGCCATTTGCCCGGCGGCGGCCTGTCCAGCGGCCTCGGCGGCCTGTCCAGCGGCCTCGGCGGCCTGTCCAGCGGCTTGCGCAGGCTGCCCTGCTTGCTGACCGGCCTGTTGTCCCGCTTGCTGGGCGGCTTGTCCCGCCTGCTGGGCGGCCTGTCCCGCTTGCTGGGCGGCTTGGCCTCCTGCCTGCTGGGCGGCCTGCCCCGCGGCCTCGGCGGCCTGTCCAGCGGCTTGGGTGGCCTGTCCCTCGGCTTCGGCAGCCATTTGCCCCGCTTGCTGGGCGGCCTGTGCCGCTTGCTGGGCGGCTTGGCCTGCCTGCTGGGCGGCCTGTCCCGCTTGTTGGGCGGCCTGTGCTGCTTGCTGGCCGGTCATTTGCCCGGCCTGCTGCGCGGCCTGTGCGGCTTGCTGGGCGGCTTGCGCTGCTTGCTGGGCAGCCTGTGCTGCCTGCGGACCGGCCTGTTGTCCTGCTTGTTGGACGGCCTGACTGGCGGCCTCGGCGGCTTGTCCAGCGGCTTCGGCGGCCTGCCTGGCGGCTTCAGCGGCCTGGGCCGTTGCTTCCTGACCGGCCATTTGCCCCACTTGTTGGCCGGCTTCGTGGCGCGCCTGCTGGGCGAGTTGACCGGCTGTTTGCCCGAGTTGCTGGGCAGCCTGTTGGGCGCTCTGAGCGGCTTGGCTCAGGTCCCCGGTCTGGAGTTGGCCTGCCGCCTGCTGGGCGCTTTGGGCGGCCTGTTGGCCCGTCGGGGCCGCCGGCGACTGTGCCGTTGCCGCTTCATTCGCCAACTGTTGGGCCTCGGCCGCCAGTTGGGCCTGCTGGGCCTGGAGTTGCTCAAGCATGGCCTGAGCCGCCTGAGCCTGGGTCGCCTCGCTGAGTTGTCCGGCATCCTTGGCGAGGTCGTCCTGCTGAGCCTTCAGTTCCAGGATTTCCTCAGCCAGAGCCTTGGCCTGCTCGGCGGCGGAGGCCAGGGCGGCGGCCAGAGTGTCCGGGTTCTGCTGGAGCATCTCCGCCAGGGCCTTGTTCAGTTCTTCCTGGGCCTTGGCCCACTCTTCAGGCGTCATGTCGAGTTCAGCGATGGCGGCTTCCATGGCGGCCATCAGTTCCGCCAGCCGCATTTCCTCGATGGCCATCTGATCCAGGTTTTCCGCCAGGTGCATGGCATTAAGGAGTTCCTCAAATTGCTTGAGCAGTTGCTGGACCAGTTCGATGGCACGGTCAATGTGGGTGTCGGCCTGGCCGGCCAACAGTCCGCGCTGCTGAGGGTTGTCGGTGAGTTTTGTCCGCCCCGTCACATCGTTGGCGGTGCGGATGGTGTCGGCGATGGTCGCGAGGGGCACGTAAATTGTTTCGTAGGGTCCGGGGAAAACGAGGTTCGCGAGGTCGCGCGCCGTGGCCTCGGCTGTGCCGAGGTGGTTGCGGATGCGGTCAATGCGCTGCACCAGGCCGTCGTCAAGCGCCTGAACTTTCAACAGGTCGCCTTTCAGGGAGCCGGAGTCCTTTTTGGCGGCCAGGAGTTCCTCGAGGATTTTCTTAAGCGTATCGCGGATTTGTTTCTCTTCGGCCGAAAGCAGTTGCTGGACATAGGAGGCGGCGCTGGTGTCGAGTTCGACCGTGAAGAGGTCCGAGAGGCCCTCCTGCGGCCCGTGGAGGTCATCCGGCAGGTTGTCGAGCGTGCGCAGGCGGAACGTCAGGCGCTGGGCCCCGCGAAGAGGCAGGGTGCCGAGGTCCAGAACCTTGTCGCCGAGGATGGCCCGAGCGGCTTCGGCGTCCGCTGGCGGCAAGGAAATGAGGATGGCCTCGAGTTTCCGGCCGTCGGATTCCACCTGCAACTCAGCCCGCGAGATGCCGAAGTCGTCCTCCAGCGCGTACTGGATGGGCAACCGGTCATCCGGCTTCAGGCGCAGGCGGTCCTCTTTGGGGACGAGAATGTGGGCCGACGGCGGCTGGTCCGAAAGCACCTCCAGCGGATAGTCGGGGGTCTTGCTCGTGAAGCCGTACCGGTCCACGACTCGCAGCGCCCAGGCGCCCTGCATCTCGGGCCGAAGGTCCAGACGGAAAGCGCAGGCGGGCGACCCGTCGGGGCGGGTTTCCACCAGGCCGCGCGCCTCCGCCACCGGCTCGCCGTTCACGAGCACCTCGGCGCTGACCAGGGGCTTGTCGAAGACGGCAACGACGCGGACCGCCGTGCCGGCCGGCGCGCTGAGTTTGCCCGCGGGGGCTTCGCCCTCGGCAGGCGGTCGGCCTATGTAGGCGGGATACTCGTAGCGGGCCTCGATCCTCGCGATGGCGGGCGGCTGGACGACGGTGACGCTATAGTAGCGGGTGAGGGCATCGCCCGCGCGGATGCGGTACCGGAAACTTTCGTTGACCGACGAGTTCGTCAGGACAAAGCGCGGCCTCTCGACGCCCGGCGCGGGGACGCGAGTCATCGCCCTGGTCTTCTCGGAACCGTCCGGGCCGACCTTTCTCAGTTCGGCGGCGCCGACGGCGTCGTTGGCGACGACGACCTCGATGTCGAGGCTGTCGCCCTGGATCAGGCGGATGTCGCCGGGGCGGACCGCGAGTTGGTCGGCGGAGACGTTAGGCAAGTTCAGATAGGGCGCTACCGCGCGCGCCAGCAGGCGCAAGGCTTGCGAGGGCGCCAGCGCCATCAGGACCGCCAGCACCAGGACCGTTGCGCCGGCGGCGATGAGGAACGGTCGGGCGGTCCGCAGGGTGATCTCGCGCGTCGGCTGGACGCGGCCGGCGTCGCGGCTGGCCTGCTTGACCAGTTCCGCGATGAGCACCTCCGAGCCACGGATCTGCGGCATGTCGCGGCTCAAGAGGAGTTCGACGGCTGAACTGAGACGTTCCTGCAGTTCGGGGTGGCGCGTTTCGATGGCGCGGGCGATGCCGGCCAGGGTGAAGGTCTTGGCGAGCGGCAGGATGAGGAAATAGACGGCGACGAAAGCGGTCGCGCCAAGGGCCACCAGCGTCAGGAGCCAGCGCGTCGCCAGCGAGAAAAGCATGATACCGGCGTCAATGGCCATAACCATCAAGAGGGCGCCGACGGCCGTGGCCAGCGTCGCCGAGATGCCCCGCACCAGAATCACCGTGCGCAGGCGCCGGATGAGGCCCGTCAGGGAGTGGACGATGCTTTCGGGGATCGGCGTCCGTCCGTTCGGTAGCGCCGCGGCCTTCTTGTCGGTGCTGTTGCGTGTCATGTCAAGCCCACTTTCTTTCGGAGGATCCATTCGGCGGACGCCAGCAGGATCATCGCAAGCCACAGGGGCCAGGAGTTCCACAACACGTATTCGTGCCGCTCATATTCTACTACCGTTCCGGGTCCGAGGGCGTCGAGGACGCGTGCGGCATCGGCCGGCTCGGCGACGATGCCCTGGCTCAAGGCGGCCAGTTGGCTCATCAGGCCGCGGTCCGGCGCCAGTTCCGCCGTCTCCACCAGGAACGCCGGGTCCACGCTGAACTGCGTCCACACGGTCTGGAGACCCTCGGAGGCGAGCATGGGCTGGGCGGCAGGGGCGTCCAGTTCCACCCGGTACGTCCCCCCTGGAAGGCCCTTGACCTCCGCTTCGTACATGCCATTTGAACTCTCTATGTATTTTAACGGGTGGCGGAGGGTTTTTCCATCAGGCGAAAGGATCTTGACAGCCACGGTGTCGCTCTGGACCGGGCTGTAGTCGATCCGGAGGATCTTGGCGCGGACTTGGACCGGCTGGCCGGTCGGGTAGCGCGTGCGGTCGGTCCCGATGCGGACGAAGTCGGTGCCGGCCGGCAACTTGTTGGCCGTCGCCCACCGCAGAATCTGGCCCCAGAGGCGGTGGTGGTACGTGTCGCCCACGCCGTACCGCAGCCGCCACGTGCTGTCGAAGCCGAGGAACAGGACACGTCCGGCGGCGACGTTGTGGAGCGCCAGGAGAGGGTTCTCGCGCTCGAAGGCCTCGCGGCGGCGGAGCGTGGCCTCGTCCCCATCCTTGGGGGCATTGCCGCCCGCTTCGGAGGCGGCGGGTTTGAGAAAATCAGGCGGTGGGATCGGCACGGCATAGGCGAGGACGGTCGCCCCGGGCTTCGTCGCCGTCACGGCGTGGCGCCAGAAGATCGGCGGGAACGATTGCCAGACCTGAACGTTCTCCGTCGGGTCCACCTTCTCGCGCAGGATGGTGTGGGCCTGGCCTTCGACCGTCAGGCCGATGCGAAACACCCGTTCCGGCGACGCCAGGAAGATGCTGTCGCTGGCGTCGCACCGCACGGGGAGGATCTCGGCCAGGGGAGTGTTGCCGTAATGGTGTGGCATGAACTTGGGCCCGGAGACGACCACCAGCGTCCCGCCGCGCTGGGTTACGAACTGGGTGATGGCTTCCTGGGCCTCGGCCGGGAGCATGCTCGGCGCCACGTCGCCCAGGATGATCACGTCGAACTTGTTCCACTCCTCCTGGTTCTCGGGCAGGGCGGTGGCCTGGCTTAGCTCGGGCGGCCGGGTGGCCGACGCCGACATTGCAGGACGCGAGGGCACCTCCGCGATCCGGTCCGGCCGGAACAGCACATACTGCAACTTCACCGACGAGTCGCGCGTCTCGAACAGGTTTTTGATGTAGCGGAACTCCCACCGCGGCCAACCTTCAACCAGCAGCAGTTTCGTCCGGTCGTCCGTCACGCTCACCGTGGCGGGGAAGGAGTTGTTGGTCGTGAGGACCTCTTTGGGGAGCGGAGCGATCTCAACGCGGTACGCGTGGAGGCCCGCCGTGCCGGGCTGGTCCGCCAACTCGACGCGCGTCCGCAGCGAGTCCACCGCCACGCGGATGTCCTTGGAGTCCACAGCCTTGTCGCCGTCCCAGAGGGTCACCTTGGCATCGTGTCCCGCCAGGCCGTCGAGTTTCACTTCTGCGGCGACGAGGACCTTGTCTTTGGTCGTGACGGTGTCGGGGGCCTCGAGCGCCAGAATGCTGGCGTCAATGGGGGGATTGCGGCTGCCCATGACGATCGGGCAGACGGGGGCGTGCTGGAGGCCCAGTTGCTTGGCGAGCGGCTCGACCGGAGAGGCCGTGTTGTGCCGGCCGTCGCTTACCAGGACCACCCCCGCCAGGTCTAAACCGGCCAGGTCTGTCGTCACCTTTTCGAGGGCGGCGGCGATGTTTGTCTGCAGGTGCTCGTCCAGGAGGGTGGCGGCCTGCTCGGCCGAAGCAGGTTCCTCGGCCGGGGACGCCGCTGCGTTCGGGGCCGCGGGCGACTCGCCCGGCGCAGCCGACCGAGCATACGCCTCGCGGTCCACCTTCGTGGGCTTTGAGGCGAACGTGTAGAGGGCGACGGTGTACTTCCCGGCCAAGGCCGAGAGCAGCGGTTCGGCGGCACGCGAACCGGGCGCCTTCACCGAGGCCCCGAGCAGGAGGTCACGCGCCAGGTCGGCACGCGTCCGGGTGGCGACGGCGTCCACGCGCGCCCGGTCCTCGGGCGAGAGTGCGGCGTAGAGCAGTTCGTCGAGGGCGTGGGCGGCGTCGTCCACGGCCGGGAGAACCTCCGCCAAGGCGGCCGCGGCGCCGCCGACCGACTTCTGCAGGCTGTCGTACGCCCCCGCCAAGGCCTGGTCGTTCGGCTGGGTGAGGGTCTGAACGGCCTCCGTTAGCTTCCCCTGAACGTCATCTGTGAGCCGCTTCTTCAGATTTGCGACGGCGGCGGCGGTTTCCGGTTTTAGTGTCACGCTGCCGGTGGTAGCGGCCGCAAGGGCGGCCGTCTGCTGCTCGACGGCGGCAGCGGCTTCGCGCAGCATGGTCTGGAGGGTCTCGCGGTGGTCGGCCAGTTTGGCGGCACGGGTGCTCGGGTCGGCCTGCGCGAGCGACGCAAGCCACTCCGCCTGGGTTGCCAGCAGTTCTCTCACCTGCCGAAGCTGCGTTGCAACCTTGTCTAGGCGGTCCATCCCGTCCGGGCCCGCTGCCCCCAGCAGATTCGCCAAGGCGACCTTCTCGTCAGGGGTCATCTGCGTGTCCGGCACGTCCATCGAGGCGCTGGCATCCACCAGGACGGCGACGAAGCGTTCCTCGCGCCGCTCCTTTTCCCATTGCCATACCGGCTGCGTGAGCATCAGGATGACGAGGACGACCAGCCCGACCCGCAGGACCCCGAGGGCGAGCGCCTTGCCGCGCGATACCGTCCGCCGTTCCAGATCGAACAGGCCGAGGATAACCTCCACGGCCAGGGCGCCCAGCAGAGCCACCGGCCAAATAGACCAGTTGGTCGCCAGGACGATAACCCGCAGGAGGACCTGGGCGACGGCCAAGAGGGCGAGGAACCCGACGAGGGCGCCGGCCGCCATCAGGGCGATTTGCATCTGCCGGCCTGCGGCCCGCCGCTTGAGGCGGTGCAGGCCGACCCAGGCGACGACGCCGGCCACGGCCATCAGGATCACCACGGCCGTGGGGACGCTGGGCGGAAGGATGTAATGTTTCTGGATCGCGAGGATCATCGGGGTTTCGCGGTCGCCTCCGCCTTGGGGGCCGATGGGCTCAGGATCTCCTGCGCGTGCTGACGGAACGTCTGCATGTCGGTGAACTGCCCGCCGAAACGAACGGTCGCGTCCGAGTGGTACTTGCGGCGCGACGCGATCCATCGCGTCAGGCCGTTCTCGGCCACCAGCCCCAGTAGGAGGGCGACGGCCAGGTATTTCCAGAGTTCCTCACCCGGGATGCCGCCGGTCACGGCCGTCGTCAGTTCGTCTGTCGTCCGTGCCCGAAACATCTCCAGGTGCTTCCGCACCTCCTCGAAGTTCATGTCGGTCAGGGCGGCGAGGCGGCTCTCCTCCGGCTCGCCGAGCATGACAAAGGGGACCCCGCCCCCCGGCGCGAGGTGGATGGCGAACGGCTTGGCGGCCGTGTCCGGCAAGAGGAGACGGTAGAGCCCTGGCTCATAGGTGGCGGTGTAGCGAAGGCGGAGGCGGCCGGCCTCGACCGTGGCCTCGGCCTGGGCCGTCGTCCCGCCGGGCGTCTGAACGTCAACCGCGAACGAGCCGGCGGGGGCGGCGGGAGTGCCCGGCTTGGGCGCCAGGTCCAGCACCACATCGGTTCCTGCCGGAATGTTCCGCTGAACGACGCTCGGCGCCGCCAGGTAGTAGGCCATCTCGTGGACCAGGGGGACAAAACACTTAAGCGACGGCAGGTTCGAGTCCTGCCGGTCCAGCGCCATCGCCGTTGCCAGCACCAAGCCTTTGGCGACCTTCCGCTCAACGAGAACGGCGTCATTGGTGTCCAGGAAACCACCGACCCGGATCGCGGGATCTTTCTCCTGGGCTCTCAGACGCCACCAGGCGCTGACGAGGGCTTTGTCGGCGTCGGACTGGGTGCTGTTGGCGATGACGGCCAGCGCCGGATGCGTCAGCGTCTTCAGAGCCAGGCGCGCGGGCTCGTCGGTCCGAGCCTCTCGGGTGACCAGTCCCGCGGGCATGACGGGTCCGCCGCCCGGCGCGGTCCAGGCGTTGTAGAAGGCGGCGTCCGCACGATCGCCGGGGGCGATGAGCAACCCGCCTCCCTCCTGGACAAACTGGGCAAGGTTGTCGGCAAAGTCCTTGGGCAGCATCGGTACGTTCGCCAGGATGACCAGGGAGTAATCCTTCAAGTTCCCGGCGCGCGAGATGTCCGGGGCCGCGAGCACCGTCGGCAGGACAAGGTGCCCCACGAGCGCCGGTTCCTGGGCCTCGTCGGTTTCCCCGGCGGGGGCGGCGGGCTCTTCGCCTGCCGTGCCGGGTGTCAGCGCAATGTCAACGAAAGCCGAGGCGCCTTCGAGCGGCAAAGGCGACGGGGCGCCGTCCACGACGAGGACTTTTAGCACGTCCAGGACCTCCAGGACGCGGGTGTCGCTGTTGTCGCCGGGCAGGTCGTCCTCACAGACAACCTGGGCGGAGACGACGTGCGGGCCGGGCGTCCGGAAACGGTGCTCGAAGCGGACTGCCTCCTCGGCACCGGGAGGGATCGGGGCGATAGGCTGGCGCCCCACCGCCTCGCCGTCCACCGACAGGTTGACGCCCGACGGGTCGACGCGGACGGTCCCGGAGTTGGTGATTTTGACCGCGATGCTCACGGGCCGGTCGGTTCCCACAACGGGGCGGGAGAACGCCAGGTCGGCCAGGGTCGCATTGTGGAAGGTTCCGGGGAGTTTGAGGGTCCGGCAGAAGAAGCGCAAGGGGGTGGGGAACTTCTTGGCATCGTCGGCGAGGAAGCGCCACCGCGCCTCGTTCTCCACGTTCCATCCGAGCGCCTGGCCGTCCGTCACCAGGACGATCATCTTCGCGGGGTTGGAGCCTTCCTTCAGGGCGGTGACGGCAGCGTCGAGGGCTTCAGGCACTTTCATTGTGCCTCCCGTCGGCGCGAGCCCGGCCAAGGCGGCTTCGACGGCCTTATGGTCGGCCGTGGGCTTCTGGATGATGGGTCGAGGCACGGAGCCGGCCACGAAAAGAGCCACGCCGTCGCCTGGTTCGCAGACGGCGAGGGTGGCCTGGGCCTCTTCGATGGCCCGCTGGAAGTTCGTCTGGCCGTCCAGCGTCAGGGTCATCGAGCGCGAGCCGTCCACTATGATGGCGACGTCTTTCTCGCCGCCGCTCAGGGACCAGTGGCGCGTCTGGAGAAAATGCTCGACGGCGGAGGTGATGAGCGCCAAGGCCACCAGGGCCCCGGCGGCGCCGAGGAGGATCCGGCCTGCAAGGCGGTGGCTGCGCATTGCTATGCCGACGCCGGCGCACATCGCTGCCGATAGAATCGCCGGCAGGACGATGACCCAGGGGATGGTGGTGCGGCTGGGAATGAACGGGCGAGCCATTGCCAGGGCCACCAACGCCATCGCCAGGCACCGCAAGGCCAACAGGATGATTTCCTCGATGAGGATGCGGCGTTTGCGGCTGGTGAGGGAGTCCAGGAGGAACCGCATGGCGCCCCAGTCCACGATGGTGGCGCGCTGGCGGTTCAGCAGGTGGATGAGGATGGGGATGGCGACGGCGGCCAGCCCCGCCAGCATGATGGGGGCCCAGAAGATCATTTCTTTCGACGCCTTCGCTGAGCCAGGTACATGCCCAAGGCTGCGTCAAAGGACCGTTTGGTGGAGAGCGGCACGTAGTCAATGTCCATCTGACCGCAGCCGGCTTCAAGCTGGCGGAGGAAGTCGCCGACCTTTTCCAGGTAGGCCGCCCGCACCGACCGCGGGTCCAGTTGAACCCGCCGCTCGTCGAACTCCAGGTCCCGAAACAGGCTCCAGCGGTCGAACGGGAACGTCAACTCCTCCTCCGCCATCACGTGCAGCACGAGGACCTCGTGCTTGCGGTACCGGAAGTGGTGGAGGGCCTGGAGGATCTCCTCGGCGTTGTCGAAGAGGTCCGAGATCACGATAATCAGGCCGCGGCGGTGGATGCGTTCGGCGATGTCGTGGAAGATCGGCGCGACGGCCGTCTCGTTGCCCGGCTGGGTGGCGGCGAGTTCGCTCAGCAGGAATCGCAGGTGGTTGACCCGGCTGCGCGACGGAATGTATCGCCGGATGCGCGTGTCGAAGGTGACCAGGCCGGCCGCGTCCTGCTGATGGATCATCAGGTGCGCCAATGACGCGGCCAGAAACTGGCCGTACTCGAACTTCGATAGCCTTCGCCCGTCGTGCCGCGCCGCCTCCTCCCCCGTGTACTTCATCGAGCCGGAGGCGTCCAGCAGGATCACCACCCGCAGGTTCGTCTCCTCGATGTACTGCTTAATGTAGTAGCGGTCGCTTTTGGCGTACACGCGCCAGTCGAGGTCGCGGATGTCGTCGCCGGCTACGTACTGGCGGTGCTCCGAGAACTCGATGCTGAAGCCCTTGTACGGGCTGCGGTGTCGCCCCGAGAAAAAGCCCTCCACCAGCCCGCGCGCAATCAACTCCAGGCGGTGGATCTTGCCCAGCGCTTCGGGGTCCAGCAACCGCATGTAGGATGGTTGGGCAACGCGCTCAACGGCCATGGGGTTCGCTCACTCCCTTTTCACGGATGCTTGGCGGCACGGGGCCCGGAGTCTAGGCGATGGCCTGTTCGACACGCGGCTTGACCTCGGCCAGCAGTCGCTCCACCACCTGGTCGGCGGTGATGCCCGCCGCCTCGGCGTTGAACGTCGTGAGGACCCGGTGCCGAAGGACCGGCGGAGCGACGGCCCGGACGTCCTCGGTCGTCGCGTGGTACCGGCCGTGCAGGATCGCCCGCGCCTTGGCGGCCAGAATCAGGTAGATGCCCGCGCGGGGTCCGGCGCCCCAGTGGACCAGTTCCTTGATGAATCCCGGGGAGTCGGCGTTCGTGGGCCGGCTCGCCCGCGCCAGGTCGCGGGCATAGATGACCACATGGTCGGCCACGGGCACCCGCCGCACGATGCTCTGGAGCCGGAGAATGTCCGCCCCCGTCAGGACCGTCTCCAGGTCCGCCTCGTACGTGCCCGTCACCTGCTTGATGATGGCCGTCTCCTCCTCTGCGCTCGGGTAGTCCACCTTGATGTCGAACATGAAGCGGTCGAGTTGGGCCTCCGGCAGGGGGTACGTGCCTTCCTGCTCAATCGGGTTCTGGGTGGCCAGCACAAAGAACGGGTCGGGCAGGGGGTAGTTCTGCTCGCCCACCGTCACCATCCGCTCCTGCATGGCCTCCAGCAGCGAGGCCTGGGTCTTCGGCGGCGTCCGGTTGATCTCGTCCGCCAGGACCATGTTCGCGAACACCGGGCCGTGAATAAAACGGAAGATACGCCGGCCCGTCGTCCGGTCTTCCTCCAGCACGTCCGTCCCGGTGATGTCGCTGGGCATCAGGTCGGGCGTGAACTGGATCCGCTTGAACGTCAGGTCCAGCAGCCGCGCGAACGTGCTGATCATCAACGTTTTCGCCAGGCCCGGCACGCCAACGA
Organism: Phycisphaerae bacterium; assembly: GCA_049678285.1. Lineage (GTDB taxonomy): Bacteria > Planctomycetota > Phycisphaerae > FEN-1346 > FEN-1346 > JAPLMM01. The sequence goes on along the minus strand of JBAUDW010000018.1, from coordinate 37,914 downwards.
GGCGCGCGTGGCCCCGGCAGAAGATCGCCACCAGAATCTGGTCAAGGACCTCCTTCTGGCCGACGATGATACGGCTCAGTTGGTCGGACATTTTCCGGTACGCGCTATTGAGCGCCTTGACGGCCTCGATGTCGTCGGTCTGGCTGATGCGTGCGGCGTCCTTCGGGTCGCTGCTGCGGGATTTGGCTGGCTCGGCCATAGGCTTGTCTCCTGCTGGACTTCGCTCGGGCGAAGCCCGCTTGCATTGGCGGCGGGGTGAAGGCCGTTCCGCGACCCCCGCCCGCCGACCGGTTGTCGTCGTTATCCATCCCTTCAACCCATCACTGGTGCGGTGGTGGCGGGAAAAAAAGTTTTTTTCCACGCACAGAATGCCGACCCCCCGCTCCCCGCTACCCGCCGGCGGAATGCCGTTGACAGCCGAGGCTCCCTCCCCATAATGACAGGGATGATGAGGCGGGCGTAACTCAGTGGTAGAGTTAGCTTGTCCCCATGCGCCATCAAACGCCTAACACGGCCCCGACAATCCATGCCTAAAATCCGCACAGACACGATCCTGTAAAGCCGAATACCAGAAAATACGCAAATAACCGAGGAGGATACTTTGTACAAGGCAGGCCACCGCCCTGGGGCCATGCCTACCTCCAGGACCTCGCGTGCATCAGTCCCTTGCTTCTAGCGACTTACATCAATCGGGCGGGATTGTGGCTTCGGGGCCGAGCGTTTTCTCCAGATGGGTGGGGGCTCGGCCTCGCGCAAAGACTACGAAAGGTCACTAGGGGCGGGGTGACCTTCTCGCCCCCTCTTTACTAGTCTATTGGCGGCGTCCATCGGCGGGCTTGACCATCGCCACGATCTGCACCTTGGCCCACGCCTCCGGCAGCCGGAAAGTTGGGCAGGAATTCGGCTGCGCGCACCGCACAAACTGGCGCGCCGTCACACAGGACCATATGCAAACGCCGAGAGAAAAGGGGCGATTTCGGCGTCTTGGCTCACGTTGGCGCGCCCCTGCTCTGTCTCACTCATCTGGATGTATGCGATTTTAAGTCCCTAGCGTCTGCCAGTTCCGCCACTCGCCCGCACTCTCTGCCAAGACAGGGTATCCTGAGGGGCGCAGCCGGGTCAAGTGAAGACCGTCCGATGAGAGGGCCGCTTGAGGCATAGGAAGCGAGCGGCGATGGTCTCCCTCCCTACGCCGTGCGCCGGCGCAGAATGAAGAGGCCGCCTAAGAGAAGCAGTCCGACGGTAGCCGGCTCGGGGATCACGGAATTGATCCAGTCCGCATAGGCGGGGACGAGCATCCCGCCGCCTCCGCTGCCGAACAGGGCGTAACTCGGCAGTGCCAGCGGCTTATAACCGAAGGTGTTGACGCCGGCGATGAGATACTCGCTGCCGTCGTAGATGAAAGACGGCCCGCCGGAGTCGCCGCCGCCGACGGTGGTTTCCACCAGGTTTCCGAGGCTGTTCCCGCCGCAGATGCCGTCCACCGGCTGGTCATCGTTATCGAGGTACCCGGGCGGGGCATCGAAGTCGAAGAAGAACACCTCGTTGAAGGTGCCCGCGGGATTATCGTCGCCCGTGAAGTCATTGTACGGCCCCGGCGCGGCATCCTCATCATTGATGACGAACCAGTCGGCAGCGTTCTGGCCAGTGCGCTTGACGGTGTAACTCGCTCCCGTCGAAAACCCGTTGCGACCGTCGCCCGACCTGCCGTAGCCGACGAGCGTCAGCGTCGTGGCCGCCGTGACGGGCAGCGTGTAAAGGTCGTAGATCGGCACGCCAGCGGGGGCCGCCTCCGAAAGGGTGATGATGGCCAGGTCGTCGTTGACGGCGGGGTTGGCGAACCCCTTGAAATCGGGGTGAATCGTGATCTTCTTGGCCGTGATGTTGCTCGAGTTGTCGCCGCTGGCGTTCAGATGGAACGTGACGTTCCCGGGCAAAACGTCGACCACGCCATCGTCGCCGGCCACATCGACGGCGTGACCAGCCGTCAGGACGTGCCAAGGGCTGATGAGCGTGCCCGAGCAGGTGTACGTGTTGCTGTTATAGGAGATCTCGAGGCTGCCGACGCCGGCGAAGGCGGAGGTCGAGTCGTTCGTGTCCACGCGATAGGCCGGCAAGTCCGGAGCTGCCGTGTAGTCCGGATCGCCCGCCACGATAGTTGGAATCGCGTCGGTGACCGACACGTCCGCTGACGCTTCCGACCCGGGCATCGCCCACAGGGCGACCAAGAGTCCCATAACCACCCGCACCACTTGCCGCTTGTTCATGGCTGGGATTCTCCCTTTTCCGCCCCTGCGTCGAACGACCGCCTTTTTCTTCCCGTGGACTATCGGCCGGACAGGCATGCCGGCTGAAGCAGACTGAGGAAGCCCCTCTTCCCGCGGGTGCGGAGCGCACGATTGCGCGCCATGCGGCCGGACCCTACCTGGGCAAAAGGCGACTCGTCCGGGAATCCGTGGACATCGGCCTCTGTGAACCTGCCCCCGGGCGCTTTCAGTCCTCAAGCCTAGGCTATTATGGCGCAGAATCCGCGAAAGTCAAACCGTCTCCGGAATGCCGCTTCGGGCAAACAGGCAGAAATGGGCCGCAGACAGGCTTGGAGGCGGCGGCGGGATTCGAACCCGCGAATACCGGTTTTGCAAACCGGCGCCTTGGTCCGCTTGGCTACGCCGCCCGCAAGTAAACCGAGGCGGGCCAATTCTAGCCGACCGCACGCCCGGGGTCAACCCTTCGCCGACCAGCCATCCTACAACGCTTTTTAAACGCAGAGATCGCAGAGATAAGATATTCTTTCACAACAAGTTGCACAGCATCCCCCGGCCAGGCCGCGCCGCTGCTCCACAACCCCAACTTCAGACTGCCCTTTTTCCCCTCTCGACCCAGTAAAGGTCGTTCTCTGCGTTCTCGGCGTTCTCTGCGTTAAGAACGAAGCGTAGTAGCGCTAAGCGTTTCCGGCAGGCGTTCGATGAACTGTCGGATTTCGTCGCGGACCCGGCGAAACACGGCCAGGACCTCTTCCTCTGTTCCTTGCGCCGCCGCCGGGTCCTCGAAACCCGCATGGAGGGCCCTCGCCTTGCCCGGAAAGACCGGGCACGCGTCCCTCGCGCGGTCGCACACGGTCACGACGTAATCGAACGGAATGCGACACACCTCGTCAACGTGCTTGGACCGCTGGCCTGAGATGTCGACGCCCTCCTCGGCCATGACGCGAACGGCCCGCGGATCCAGGCCGTGAGGACTGGTGCCCGCGGAAAAGGGCTCCAGCCGGTCGCCCCTCAGGTGCCGAGCCCACCCTTCGGCCATCTGACTTCGGCAGGCGTTGCCCGTGCAGAGAAAGAGGACTTTCGGTTTCGGTTTTTCTGGCACCGTTCAGCCTTTCCCCGCGCCGTCGTCGAAAGGAAACGCCGGCCGCTGTCCGCCGGCCGGCGCCGAATCGTCTGTGGTGCGCTCGAGAGGAGACGAACCGCCAGACGTAACCCCCTGTACCGATAAGGACTTACGAAATCCCCCCGACGAAGGCGGCGCAGAATGTGGCGCACTTTCCGCCGATTCCGGCCCTGCCGCGCCCGTCTCGGCCTCGCCGAGCCTGCCCCCCGACGTGGAGGATTTAGCCCGCCGTCTGGCCGCCTTGCCGGAAGCCGTCCGGGCAAGCCTCTTGGCCGCCGTCAAGGCGGCCGTCCCTGCAAAGGACGGGCGGCACGAATGAAACGGGGAAGCCAAGCACCTTGTCGGCATGGCCCTGCGGCCCTCCTAGACCGCCTGGCAGCAATCATAGCGGAGATCGTGGCGATGGTCAAGGCTGGTGGCAAGGGCCGCGTTTAGCAACAAGGCCCGACGGGATGTTACATTATGACACACAGCGTGGACGCAAAAAAGGGAAGGAAAGACTGATGGCCTATTCGGAACGAGCCAGAGCGATGCGGGCGTGCCGACACATCTACCCCGACGGCAGGCAGTGCAAGGCTTGGGCTTTGTGGGGCGATCCACGTCAACTGTGCGCAGCCCATGCCGGGCGGCTTCACAGGGGGCCTTTGCCCGCGAAGCGCGTTCTCTATGACCGGCCGGCCAACGTCACGCCCTGCACCTGCGCCGCGTATGCCTGGCCGCACAGGCCGGGCGGCGGCCTTTGCCGCTGGCCTGAGCCACCCCTCTACCGTTGCACCACGCCGCCTTCCACGCATAAACCCGGCCGCCTGCGCCCGCCCCGCTGTCTGACCCGCATGGGCATCCACACCATCCAGCAGGCCCGGCGGCTTTGCTTGTCGTTCGCCGAGTGGTGACGGCCGCCGCCCGCTTTGACATCCACCGCACCGCCTGTCCCGCCAAGCCCCGTTCCCCCTCGTGGGCGACTGCCCACCCCTCCGCCTCGATGTCCTGAGCCGAAGCCGCCTTCCTGCACGAATACGCAATTGGCCGGGACAGTATATCTTGTAGAAACCCCGCCGCGCGGTTATCCTTATACCGATTCAACCGCCCGCCTGTGCGCGGGTCATACCCGAAAGGTGAATCGGGCCCTGACGGGGGGCAGCGATGGCAAAGAGGAAAGCGAAGAAGAACGCGAACCAATCGGCTGGTGCCTTAGGCTTCGAGGAGACGCTCTGGCAGGCCGCCGACAAACTCCGCGGCAACATGGACGCCGCCGAGTACAAGCACGTCGCCCTGGGCCTCATCTTCCTCAAGTACATCTCCGACGCCTTCCTGGATCACCAGGAGCACCTCAAGCGCCAGCCGCACGCCGACCCCGAAGACCGCGACGAGTACACCGGCGCAAACGTCTTCTGGGTTCCGCCCGAGGCCCGGTGGCCCTACCTCCAGAAGAACGCCAAGCGTCCCGAAATCGGCAAACTGATCGACGACGCCATGGCCGCCATCGAGCGGGACAACCCCCGCTTGAAGGGCATCCTCGCCAAGGACTACGGCCGCCCCGCCCTCGACAAGCGCCGCCTGGGCGAACTGATTGACCTCTTCGCGAGCGTCAGCCTCGGCGACAAGGAGAGCCGCTCAAAGGACGTTCTCGGCCGCGTCTATGAGTATTTCCTCGGCAAGTTCGCCGCCGCCGAGGGCAAACTGGGCGGCGAGTTTTACACGCCCCGCCACGTCGTCCGCGTCCTCGTCGCCGTCATCGAGCCATTTAAGGGCCGCGTCTTCGACCCCTGCTGCGGCTCCGGCGGCATGTTCGTCCAGTCCGAGGAGTTCGTCGAGGCCCACGACGGCCGCCGCGACGACATCTCCATTTACGGCCAGGAGTCGAACTACACCACCTGGCGCCTCTGCCAGATGAACCTGGCGATCCGCGGCATCGAGGGCCAGATCGCCTGGAACGAGCAGGGCTCCTTCCTGAATGATGCTCACAAGGACCTGAAGGCCGACTTTATCCTCGCCAATCCCCCGTTCAACATGAGCGACTGGGGCGGTGAACACATCCGAAAGGATGTCCGCTGGAAGTACGGCGTCCCGTCCGTCGGCAACGCCAACTACGCATGGATTCAGCACTTCATCCACCACCTGGCGCCGAACGGCATCGCCGGATTCGTCCTGGCCAACGGGTCGATGTCCTCGAACCAGTCGGGCGAGGGCGACATCCGCCGCGCGATCATCGAGGCGGACCTGGTGGACTGCATGCTCGCCATGCCGGGGCAACTCTTCTACACGACGCAGATTCCGGTGTGCCTCTGGTTCCTGGCCCGGAGCAAAGGCAATGGCCGGTTCCGCGACCGCCGCCGCCAGACGCTCTTCATCGACGCCCGGAAACTTGGCACGATGGTTGACCGCACCCACCGCGAGTTGACCCAGGCCGACGTTGACCGGATTGCCCGGACCTACCACGCCTGGCGCGGCGAGAAGGACGCGGGGAAGTACGAGGACATTCCCGGTTTCTGCAAGTCCGCGACCACAGACGAGATCGCCGAGCATGGCTTTGTGCTCACGCCCGGCCGATACGTCGGGGCCGGGGAGGTCGAGGACGACGGCGAGCCGTTCGAGGAGAAGATGCCCCGCCTCGTGGCCAGACTGGAGGAGCAGTTCGCCGAGTCGGCGCGACTAGAGAAGGCTATTCGCGCCAACCTGAAGGGGCTGGCCTATGGCGGCTGAGCACCCCAAACGGAAGAAGCACAAGAGACCTCCCCTTTGGCAGATGCAATGGCAATTTATAAAGAGTCTGGCCAGTGAGGCTTTCCCCGGCGACGACAGTTATCTCGGTTCTCACTATGACAGGTGGGAGGGCCGCATCAGGGCTGGACACGATGATGATGAGCGGTCGCTCAAGAAGCACTTTGCGAAATGGGAGGCTTCGGCTGCCAAGTCGTCTGACCCCGAAGCAAGGCTTTACGAGGCCGGCGACTGGGCAGCAGATATCCATGCTGAAACGCAGAGCGTCACCTCAAAGATGTACGGGGCGCTCGTGGTTTCCATCTGGGCTGACATGGAGCACCTTCTTCGGTCCGTGCTCGGGTGCTGTCGAGTCGCAACTGGTAAGCGCAAGGAAGAAATCGAAAAGGCGAAGGGTCTATGCAAGAAGTTCTCGGAAGGCAAGACGACTGACGTGCAGCGTCGGGCGTGCATAGGGGCTCTTAAGCAGATCGAGGCGAGCATTCCGAGGGAGTTTGCGGACTTCAAGGGCCTGTTGAAGAAGGAGGGAAGCGTAGTTCTCGATGGATGCAAGGAGTTTCACATTGTCAATGCCATTCGCGTGCTGAGTAACTGTTACAAACACTATGATGGGCATTACATACCCGAAGGCGAGAGGAACTATGCCGATACCACATTCGCCCAGTTGCGGAGGTGGGACGTTCTCGACGAACGTGGCAGAATTGATTATTCGAAACTTCCCGTTCAAGAACTGGTGACAGCCTGCAACGCTTTCTATCGCGAGTTGCTTGGGAAGGTCGAGTCCCATTTGAAGAAAACAGCCGTTCAGGATGACGCCAATAGGTAGGAGATTTGTGGCAACGTTGTGTGAACGGGTTACCGAGTCGGCGCGGCTGGAGAAGGCTGTTCGTGCTAACATGGAGATTGTGGGTTATGGCGACTGAGTGGCCCCACATGGTCTTAGGGGATGCTCTTACGCTTCAGCGTGGCTTCGACCTGCCAGCCTATCGCCGAGCAGACGGTCACGTGCCTGTGATAGCCTCCACTGGCTGCGTGGGGTACCACAATGAGGCCAAGGTCAAGGGGCCCGGCGTGGTGATTGGGCGCAGCGGCAGTCTCGGCGGTGGGCAGTACATCCGGCAGGACTTCTGGCCCCTGAACACAACGCTCTGGGTGAAGGATTTCAAGGGAAATGATCGGCGCTTTTGCTATTATCTGATTCTCTCGATGGACTTTCTTCGTTTCAACGCGGGAAGTGGCGTACCAACGCTCAATCGCAACCATATTCACCCGTTGCCGATCATTTTGCCCCCTCTAGCTGAGCAGAAGGCCATCGCCCACATCCTGGGGACGCTGGACGACAAGATCGAGTTGAACCGGCGGATGAACGAGACGCTAGAGGCGATGGCGCGGGCGATTTTCAAGTCGTGGTTCGTGGACTTCGACCCCGTTCACGCCAAGGCCGAAGGCCGCGACCCCAGTCTCCCGGCCGACCTAGCCGCCCTCTTCCCTGATTCCTTCCAGGACTCCCCCCTCGGCCCGATTCCGAGGGGTTGGTATGTCAGGGAGATCGGCAAGGCTGTCCGCTGCGTGGGCGGTGCGACGCCGAGCACGAAGGAGACTTGCTTCTGGCAAGGTGGCACGAATCCGTTCGCAACCCCCAAGGATATGTCAACGCTTACGAGCCCGGTCATGTTGGACACGGAGCGGCACATCACGGATGCGGGGGTCGAGAAGATCAGTTCGGGGCGCCTTCCGGTCGGTACAGTGCTTCTCTCGTCGCGGGCGCCCATCGGGTATCTGGCTATTACCGAAGTCCCGGTTTCGGTCAACCAGGGCATCATCGCCATGATCTGCGATGGCGACTTACCCAACTACTACGTGCTGTATTGGACCGAGGTCAACATGGAGATCATCAAGGCTAACGCCGGAGGGACGACTTTTGCCGAGATCAGCAAGCGAAACTTCCGGCCGATTCAAGTGCTCGTCCCGTCTCTTGAAATGCGCAAAGCGTTTGTGGAGCAGGTCGAACCGTTGCACAGACGGATGACGGCAAACTTGAACGAGTCTTCGACGCTGGCGGCGATCCGCGACGCGCTGCTGCCGAAACTTCTGTCGGGCGAGATTCGGATCAAGGATGCGGAGAAGTGTATTGAGTAGGTGACTGCATGAGCATTCAGCGTGCACTTCAGGAGAAAGTCCTGGAGCGGTTCGACGACCTCATAGCCGAGGGGGAGGCTCTTCACGCAGCGACGACGGTGACTCGCCACGCACGGCGCGACAATATCACTGGCTCAATTTGGGGCGTCAGCGAACACCACCACATGGACTTGCCACGTTTCGTGAAGTGGCGGACCAATGCCAAGACGCTACTGACGCACGTGGTCCCAGCTCAACATCCGCACCGGGCCGAAGTCGAGCGGTTCAGCGTTTTGGTCGTAAGGAAGGATTCGCTGGAGTATGGAGTCGCACTCCTGAAAGCGATCAAGGAGGACTGCGAGAAAGGTTTCCTCGGCGAGTTGGCTGCGATTATGCGGGCCGACTTGGCGGGTGACTATCTCGCCCAAGCAGAGGTGCTCTACGCGGAGGGCTATTATGTGCCGGCGGCCGTGCTTGCCGGGGCGGTTCTCGAAGACGCGTTGCGCAAACTGTGCGATGAGAAAGGCGTTGCCACCACGAAGCCGAGCGGGGAGCGCAGGGGCATCAACGCAACGAACGACGACCTGGCCAAGGCGGGTGTCTACAGCGCGGCCAAGGCCCACGAAATCCGGGCTTGGGCGGACATCCGCAACAACTGCGCCCACGGCGACGGCCACAAGGTCAGGCCCGAGGACGTGGACCGCATGATTAAGGGCATTCGGGCTCTTGCGGCTGACTACTTGAGGTGAGATTCGGATCAAGGACGCCGAGAAGTTCGTTGAAGGGGACGCCTGATGCGGAGCCTTGCCGACGAACGCAAGGAGTGGCTTAAAATCCTCTCCGGTAAGGATCGGCACGCCATCGTCCGCCAACTCACACAGATGACGTGGGATGCCGCCGCGTTCCGGGTGGTCAACGAAGCCCGACGCCTTGCGCCGCCCGACCCGGACGGCGGCGTACAACTCAACGGACTGATGCATTCGCTCCTGGACCGGGCGTTCTTCGCAAGCCACATGGCGGCCGTGCGGCGGCTGACGGACAAGTACTCCCTCGAGGGCAGCCGGGGGGTGTGCTCGATGTCAGCCTTGCTTGCGGACATGTTGAGAAACCGGGAGCTGTTCACGCGAGAGGCCATCTTCGCGGCGGAGGGCTTGGAGTATGACTACGAGCCGATGCGCCAGAAGTGTTTTGAGTACGCAAGACAGCGGGAGGCGGCTGGGGAACGGGCGTACTGGGTGCCGCCTGAACTGCAGTGGCACAAGCATGAAAACCGGCACAAACAGGTTGATCGGTTGGCGGGCATACGGCCGCAAGGCCGGCGGCCTGAGGACACGGTTAGGGAGTGCGTATTCGTCAACCTCCAGCAGAAGGTTGAAGGGGCCTGCCAGACCGTAGTTGAGCACGTCAACAAGTTCATTGCGCATGCTGCGACACCCGAGAGTCGGGCTACTGTGGGGGCCGACGAGGCCGGGCTCACGCTGAACCACCTATGGCAAGGCCACCAGCACCTGTGCGAGGTCGCGGGTTTCGTGGCCGGCTACGTGTTGGGTGACGCGTGTCCAGGTTTCCTGGCAATTCCGCAGTTTGACCAGTTCCAGTACATTGAGCGGCCTATCATTGCGTCGTCACAGGTGGATAGGCTTCAAGCCCTGTGGCGGGATTTTGAGCAGGAGTGTCACGACTGGAGCCAATGGGGCATCGACGAGTACGAGGCGGAATTCGGAGGGACGCCATGATTCGCCTGTCTGAGGAAGCCACGGAACAGGCCTTTGAGGCGTTCTGCTCGGGCCGACAGAAATGGGTTCACGACATAGGTTTTCAGTTGAAGATGTATCAAGCAGCAACGAAGGCATTCCAGGGCGACGGAAGTCTTCCGGACTTCAATACGGTCTACAAGGGCTTGCGGAAGTGGAAGGTTTTCCGGGCCGGGAGTGTTCAGGCACCTGAAGTCATCCATGCGAATCTTATGGCTTCGGACCAGGACATGAGGGGAAAGCGTCTATCGGAACTTGGGCCCGAGGAGTGGCCGTCGGTGTGGAAGGTTATGCTGCGGTTGAAGGACGTCAAGCAGATCAAGCGCGGTCCTTCGCTCATGGCCATCTCGAAGTTCCTGCACTTCTGGAACCCCCGCCTCTTTATAATCTTTGATCGAGAAGCGGTCGAGCAGGGTGTATTCGGGCGCAAGTTGTTTCTTAATCACCTTCCGAAAGCGGGTATGGTCACCTTGCAGTACGGCATTGGCACGGGCGCTCACCCCAGATTAGGGAAGTACTTGCGGGCGCTAGTTTTCGCCAGCGAGTTTGTGAAGTGCAACCCCGGCGTTCTGCCTGAGTTCGCCCGGACCGTCCGGGCACTCGGCGTTGAGGGCGATGTTCCGGCCGACATCGAGACTTACGAGGCGACGGCGGTCGAGTGGTGCCTTATAGGGCTTGCCGAGATGCCGCCATCTGGAGTTGAAGTTTTGGGAGAACGCACATGACGGTGGTCGGCGTCACAGAATCGGTTGTCGAAGAAGCGGCCCTCGGCTGGCTGGCCCAGATGGGATACACGGTCCTGCCTGGGCCGGACATCGCGCCGGGGGAACTTCACGCAGAGCGGGAGGGCTATGACGAAGTGGTCCTCGCCGACCGGCTGCGTGCGGCCATTGACAGGCTGAACCCGAACGTCCCGGCCGAGGGCAAGGAGGATGCGCTGCGGAAGGTGACGCGGGTGCATGGTCCGTCCCTCGTGGCTACGAACCGAGCGTTTCACAAGATGCTGACCGACGGCGTGGACGTGGAATACCGAGGCGAGGATGGCCGCGTGGTCGGGGACAAGGTGTGGCTCTTCGACTTCGACGAACCCGGGAATGACGACTTCTTGGCAGTCAACCAGTTCACGGTGACCGAGGACCGGCATACACGGCGGCCGGACGTCGTCGTGTTCGTCAACGGCCTGCCTCTCGTGGTGATCGAACTCAAGAACCCTGCCGACGAGACGGCCACCATTTGGACGGCCTTCAAGCAACTCCAGACGTACAAGGCCGAAATCCCGTCGCTCTTCGCTTACAACGAGGTGCTGGTAGTCTCTGACGCTCTGGAGGCGCGGCTTGGGTCGCTGACGGCCGACCGCGAATGGTTCATGCCATGGCGAACGGTCGAAGGCGAGAAGGTGGCGCCGGTGGCCATGCCGCAACTCCAGGTTCTCCTAGCAGGCCTTCTGGAGAAGCACCGTCTGCTGGAGTACGTGCGGCACTTCGTGCTCTTTGAGGATGAGCGGGAGAGGGTCGCTAAGAAGATCGCGGGCTACCACCAATTCCATGCGGTCCGAAAGGCTGTGGACACGACGGTGGAGGCAAGTCGGCCAGATGGGGGCCGGCGCTGCGGCGTCGTCTGGCATACGCAGGGGTCGGGCAAGAGCCTGACGATGGTGTTCTTCGCCGGGAAGATCGTCCTGCACCCGGCAATGGAGAACCCGACGCTGGTTGTGCTCACCGACCGGAACGACCTGGACGATCAACTGTTCGGGACGTTCTCCCGCTCAAGCGAACTCCTCCGGCAGCGTCCCGTGCAGGCCGAGAGCCGGGCACATCTTCGGGAACTCCTGAATGTGGCGTCCGGCGGTATCGTGTTCACGACGATCCAGAAGTTTTTCCCCGAGGAGAAGGGCGACCACCACCCGGTGCTTTCCGAGCGCCGGAACGTGATCGTGATTGCCGACGAGGCCCATCGGAGCCAGTACGACTTCATCGACGGCTACGCTCGGCACATGCGGGATGCCTTGCCCCACGCCTCGTTCATCGGGTTCACGGGGACGCCGATTGAACTGGCTGACAAGAACACGCAGGCGGTCTTCGGCGATTACATCAGCATCTACGACATCCAGCAGGCCGTCGAGGACGGCGCGACGGTCCCGATCTACTATGAAGGCCGCCTGGCGAAACTCGAACTCAAAGACGAGGAGCGGCCGAAGATTGACCCCGACTTCGAAGAGGCGACCGAGGGGGAGGAAGTCGAGCGGAAGGAACGGCTCAAGACGAAGTGGGCGCGCCTGGAGGCGATGGTCGGCGCACAGAAGCGCGTCGGCCTCGTGGCCAAGGACATTCTGGACCACTTCGAGGCGCGTCTGGAGGCGATGGAGGGCAAAGCCCTGGTGGTCTGCATGAGCCGGCGCATCTGCGTGGACCTTTACGATGCTCTCGTGAGGCTGCGGCCCCATTGGCACGCCGGCGAGGATGAACGCGGCGGAATCAAGGTTGTCATGACCGGCTCGGCGACGGATCCGGTCGAGTGGCAACAACACATCCGCAACAAGTCTCGTCGCGAGGCATTGGCGAATCGGTTCAAAGACCCGAACGACCCGTTGCGGATAGTCCTTGTGCGGGACATGTGGCTGACGGGCTTCGATGTGCCATGCCTCCACACGATGTACGTGGACAAGCCCATGAGAGGACACACCCTGATGCAGGCCATCGCCAGGGTGAACCGCGTCTTCCGCGACAAGCCGGGCGGGTTGGTGGTGGATTACCTCGGGTTGGCGACCCAACTTCAAGAGGCGATGGCCAACTACACCCAGAGCGGCGGCAAAGGCAAGACAGCACTCGACCAGGAGGAGGCCGTTGCCGTTATGCTTGAAAAGTACGAAATCTGTTGCGACCTCTTCCACGGGTTCGACTGGTCCCTGTTCAAAACGGGTACGCCGGAGCAGCGGATCGCGGTCCTGCCCGTGGCACAGGAACACATCTTGGCCCAGGAGAACGGGCGCGAGCGGCTGGTGCGGGCCGCCGGCGACCTTTCGAAGGCGTTTGCCCTCGCTGTGCCGCACCTGGAGGCCATACGCATCCGCGACGACGTGGCCTTCTTCCAGGCCGTGCGCGCCGCTCTTGTGAAGATCAGCGGCGACGGCGGGGGCGGGCCTCGCGACGAGGAGCAACTGGACCACGCCATCCGGCAGATCGTCTCGCGCGCCGTGGCTTCGGACAAAGTGATCGACATCTTCTCGGCGGCGGGCCTCAACAAGCCCGACATCTCCATCCTGTCCGATGAGTTTTTGGCAGAGGTGCGGAATCTTCCGCACAAGAACTTAGCGATCGAGCTTCTGCGGCGGCTGCTCAGCGACGAGGTCAAGGTGTCCCGGCGGAAGAACGTCGTCCAGGCGCGGTCGTTTGCCGAGATGTTAGAGCGGACGATTCGGGCCTACCAGAACCGCACCATCGAGGCTGCGGCCGTGATCCAGGAACTCATCGACCTGGCGAGGGAGATGCGGGAGGCCCACAATCGCGGGGAGCGCCTGGGGCTGCGCGAGGACGAGGTGGCTTTCTACGACGCGCTGGAGGTAAACGATAGTGCGGTTAAAGTCCTCGGCGACGAGACGCTCCGCAAGATCGCCCAGGAACTGGTCGAGACGGTCCGGCGGAATGTGACCATCGACTGGACGGTTAAGGAGAGCGTCCGGGCCAAACTCCGGGCGATGGTGAAGCGTGTCCTGCGTAAATACGGCTATCCACCGGACAAGCAGGAGAAAGCCACGCAGACGGTTCTCGAACAGGCAGAAGTCCTGTGCTCCGACATTGCCGCGTAGTGCGCAGAGGCTGGCAACGAAAGAGGGCGAGTGGAGAGGGACGAAAGGGCACGTCAAGTGAGCACACCATCTACACACGACCGCGATGCCGGCGATAGCAGACGGGCCTGGCTTGAGGCCATACGCACGGGGGCGGGTCTCATCTCAGCTGCCCTGGCCGCCTTGGTCGGCTGGAGCACTTCCACGGGTCCTTCCTGGATTCGCTATCTGCTTATAGTTGTCCTCTGCTTGCTAGCACTATGTTTGGCCGGAGCCCTGCCGTGGAGGTGGCTGACCGCCAGAGGCAGAGCCGCGTTGCAGGCCTATCGTACAAAGAACGCCCTGCGCGAGTGCCTGCGGGGTCTTGCTCCATTCATGGGCCGTCTACACGGGATCGTGGAGCGCACCGGCTATCAGAACTCGCTTCCCGCCGTCGTTGATGGCTTGGCCAGCGACGCCGCTCGATTCGAGGCAATCCATTCGACCGCAGGTCTGCTCAGCCTGCTTGGAAAGTGGAGTTCTTTCATGTCAGGAGAACTTGAGGTTGTTTGCTCGAATGTTACCCCTAAGGCAGCGGAGCACCTTCTTCTGCAATTGCAGTTCATCCTCCGGGAACTTGAGGAGTTGGTGAAAGCCTGCGAGAAGCACATACCTGCGCGAGACGACACCGACGATGGCATTCACTGCGAGCCGCAACCCAACACTGAACTACGCAAGAGATGGAAGCAGTTCTGTGCGGACTACAACCAGCTCGTCGAGGCCTACGAGGCGATCAATCGCGAGTGTGCCCGGCATTTGCCTGGTCGCGGTGATGTGCGGTTCGACCGCCCATGAACGCTTTGATGGACGTATGACACGAGAAGTCAAGGCTACAATTGATGTGGGGATGTCGATATTATAGGCGAGGCTATCACTGGCTTCGAGGAGGAACCTGATGAGCAAGATGGAGCAGATGCTCAAGTCTGAGATCACGCGGCTTGCCAAGAAGCAGGTGCGGGCGACCTACCTGCCGCTTGCGCACGACGTTCGCCGCCTGAAGCGAACCGTGTCGGCCCTGCGAAAGACGGTCGCGGTCCTGGCCAGACTCAGGGCCGAATTGCAGGTCCAGCGGACGGCGGAACGGGCCAGGCTGGCCGCCGCCCCGGAAGAGGTGAAGGTGGCGCACCTCTCGCCCCTGCTCGTCAAGAAACTCCGCAAGCGGCTCGGCATCACCCAAGGCGAACTGGCCATGCTCGTCGGCGTGTCGGGCAGTGCGGTGGGTTCCTGGGAGTACGGGAAGGCCAAGCCCGAAGGCCACAACCGGGAAGCCTTGGTCGCCCTGCGGAAACTCGGCAGGCGGGAGGTGGCGAGAATCCTTGCCGCGAAGGCCGCGGAAGTGCAGCCGGAAACCAAGAGCGGGGCCAGAGGCCGGAGGAGGCGACGATGACCTTCCGAAGGTTGCCTGAGGGCCGACTCGCCTCGCGGCATCCGGGAGATCACCAATAGCGCCCAGCAAAGGACCGGTGTGAAATAAGTTGACCCAGGTCGTCACGCCGGGTATATTGCTACCGCCGGATTGCTGATGAGGTGGAATATCCGGTAGGAGCAATATACCATGCCACTGGAACGGACGGGAATCAACGAGAGAAACCGGGGACTGCTGGAGAGGCTCCACCGCAACGCCAGAGGGCCTGTTGATGCGGCTTCGGCAGCCAGCATTCTCTCAATCGACGTGCCAAGATGTCGTCGCCTCTTGGCCTACCTCGCCGCGCGCGGTTGGCTTGCCCGCGTCAGGCGCGGGCTTTATGTCCCTGTGCCGCTGGGTGCGACAGCCCCAACGCAATGGCGCGAGGACCCGTGGGTCGTGGCTACGACAGTGTTCGCGCCATGCTACATCGGGGGGTGGAGTGCCGGTGAGTACTGGCACTTGACCGAGCAAATCTTCCGCGATGTTGTTGTGGTCACCGCATCTCCTATACGCAGGAGGTCCGTTACCATTCAAGGCACGCCGTTTCTCTTGAGGCACATGGACGCTTCGAGGCACTTCGCTCTTCACGCAGTCTGGCGTGGACAGACAAAAGCGCTGGTTTCCGATCCAACCAGGACGATTGTGGACATGCTCGACGACTCTCGGCTGGGTGGCGGGATTCGGAACGTGGCCGAGATCTTGCGAAGTTATTTCGACAGCGAGCACTGCGACGAGGCCCGACTTGTCGAATACGGTGATCGGCTTGGGAATCGAGCCGTGTTCAAACGCCTCGGCTATCTGATCGAAGTGCTCAAACTGGACGTGCCTGAACTCCTATCACGTTGTGTCCAGCGAAAGAGCGCTGGCCTTTCGCAGCTCGACCCGTCGGTGAGGCAACCTGGCCGCGTCGTGAAGCGCTGGAATCTCCGTGTCAACGTGGACATTGGCAGGGAAGGGAACCTCTCGTGATCTCCAAGTTCGTCTTGGAGGAGCGCGTCCGCGAATGGGGACTCCGCGAAGATGTGGTTGAGAAGGACTATGTCCTCGGTTGGGTGCTTTGGGGGATAGGCGTACACCCCAAGCTCTCTGTGTCGTGGGCGTTCAAGGGTGGCACCTGTCTGAAGAAGTGCTACATTGAGACATACCGGTTCTCCGAGGACCTGGACTTCACCGTCCTGCCGGACGGACCGGTGCGGCAGGGGGAACTGGAGCCGATCATCCGCGAAGTCTTGGCGAAGGTCGCGGAGGAATCGGGCGTGAACTTCTCCGGCCGCCCTTTCGTCCTGAAGACACATCCGTCAGGCCTTTATACGGAGGGGCGCATCTACTACCAAGGTCCCCGCAACGCTCCCCAAGTCGCCAGCATCAGACTCGACCTCAGCGCTTCGGAGAAGGTCGTCCGTCCGACGGTGCGGCGGCCCATCGCTCACGCATACCCGGACGACCTGCCGGCGCCCGCGACGGTGAGATGCTACTCCTTCGACGAGTTGTTTGCGGAGAAGATACGTGCGATGGGGGAACGCAGCCGGCCGCGTGACCTCTACGACATCATCAACTTATTCCGACGCGCCGATCTTCAGGCCGAGCCGAGACTCATTCGCGCCATTCTCGTCGAGAAGTGCCAGGCGAAGGGGATTCCCGTCCCGACATTCGCGGTGATTGAAGCGTCGCCCGTCCGCGTCGAACTTGAATCGGAGTGGGCCAATATGCTGGTCCACCAGTTGCCCGTCTTGCCCCCGTTTGATTCCTTCTGGGCCGAACTGCCAGCCTTGTTCAACTGGCTGGAAAGCACTGGCGCTGCGCCTCAACTCCAGACAGTCCCGGCAGGTGCCGGTGAGGAACCCGCGGGAGTCTGGTCGCCTCCACCAACGATCTACGCATGGGGCAAGGGCATTCCTCTGGAAACAATGAGGTTTGCGGCGGCCAACCATCTTTGCATCAACCTTGGCTACGGCGGGTCAAAGCGTTTAGTCGAGCCTTATTCGCTTCGCCGCACACAGGACGGGAATCTGATCTTGCACGCCATCAAGGTCGTTACGCGCGAGCCACGAGCGTACCGCATCGACCGAGTTCAGAGCATCGAGGTGACCACGCGGCCCTTTGCACCTGCCTACAAGATCGAGTTCTCCAGTTCGGGGCCGATCCACGCAGCCCCAACCACAACAAACCCACGTTCGGCGCCTCGGCGACATGCTGGCCGTCCCGCGAGGACTGGCATCATCTACGTCATCCAGTGTTCCTGGTGCCAGAAAACGTTCCGCCGAACCAAGATGAGCATGGTACTCAAACCGCACAAGGACAAGAACGGGTATCCTTGCCACGGTCGGGCTGGCTTCCTCGTCGGTACGCACTACGGGTGAGTAACAGCGGGCTTCGTCCTGGTCACAGCCAGCATCTGAACTGGAGAGAGTAACTACTCTTTCGCGGCCAGTGCTCCTTCCACTAACGCTGGCGCAGTCGTCGCATTGCAGAAGACGCGTCCTGCCGCACAGGCCAGAGGCAACCCAAGATCCGGGCGCTGCGGCTCGACAAGTAAACTTCGCTGCGTTAGAATTGGCGGCCGACGGGCGGGCGTGGCCAGCCCCATGCGGTCACGTCGGGCCGTTGTTTGGGCAGAAGAAGGGATGACGAATGGAGCGGCCGGAACTTGATGCTCTGATACCCAGGGCCCCAGCTATATGGGGTAGGGACGGTTATGATCATCGATGACCTGCGGCTGATGAAGGCACAACGATTGGCTCGGGTAGAGCCGCGTCTTTGCTTCGTTCGCGTGTCGATCCCGGAACTTCTGGAGCGAGTGCGGCAGGATCTCTTCCCTGAGGAGCGTCACAGTCTTAAGTTCTACTTCGTGAGGCGAGGTCCGCTCGCATGCATCTGTCCTGGCGAGACGGCCGCCACGATCTACGTCCACGAGGTGCTGAACCTCTCGGAGACGCCCGCCGAAGTGATGTCGGCCATCTGCAAGCACGAACTGTTGCACCTGGTGATCCCAGCCCGCGCCGTGAACAACCGCATGACGAACCATCCGCCCGAGTTCTGGGTGCGCGAACGGAAGATCGCTCCGGAACGGTACGCTGCGTGGGAGTGGGTCTGGATGAACGTAGGCGACTGTCTCAGACCGAGGCCACGCCTGGAGCGCATTGATGTGACATCCCGATGGAAGGCCGAGAGGCGGCTGAAGATGACCGCACGAGAACACTGGGACTGGCTTGAGAGTCGCCGGCGGCTGTCGATGGCAGACAGCGGCGGATGGTAGCCCTGTGGCAGCGCATAGGCTTTGAGTGCCTCGGCAAGCGCATCCGCGCCGCCTTCGCCTCGGCCCTCACCGGCCCCCTGCGGCAAGGCGAAAATTCTGAAACTGAAAATCTCGAATTCGACGCGGGCAAGGTGATTGCTACACGCCAGAGGCTCGATGGGGCCTCCCCCTGGGTCCATGACGACGACTCCACACCCCGCCGCAGTGATGCACACGCCCGCGAGCCAAGCCCACGCCGACGACACGGCCCGCGTCAGAAGAAACGCTGGCCCCGCTGCCGCCTTTAGTGAGCAGCCAGGGGGGTTCCGTAACCCACCGGACGGCTGGTAACGCGGCGCCCACCACGCAGACGATCCCACCGGCTCGCGCGCGCGATCGACTCGCTTCTTTTTCTCGAACCGCGCGTGCTCCTTGCGCATCTCTCTCGGTCGTCAGGGGCTTGCCCATCTTGCCATTGGCCCGGGCATGAGGCGTACTGCTCAGGCATGCAGGGGATGGAATAGCATAAGACGTTACTACGCTCCGCGCCCGCACGCGCGAGGGGCCCATGTAGCGCCGGGTAACTCGCTGCTTTCATGGGCGGCATGGCCTGGCGATTCTCTTGGCCCCTGGCTGCCCTGGCCGGCGGCTCGTGGCGGGAAGGACTCCGGGGCCGACGCCTGGACCGGCCGACCGGGGGATCGCCTTGCCTGAGCGGACGCGGCGGGCCGTGCGGCGCTTGCCGGCGCTCGAGGCCACCGCGCGCGTGACGTCGGCGCCATGTGGCGGGCGCGGCTCGGGATGGTCCGGGGGTGCGGCTTGACGGACGAGGCGATTCGGGGTTATGCTCGTGAACATGGGGGGGCCGACCGCTGAAACGAAAACGCGGCGGGCATGGGGCCGCGCGGGGAAGCGGGAACCGATGAAGAACCGCCGATGGATTCTGCCGCTTGTCCTGGCCGCCTTGCTGGTCCTGGCAGTAGGGATCGTAGTCGTCGCGGTCTGGTGGGCGCGAACCATTGTCGCTGCGAATGAGCAAAACCTGGCCAACGAGCGGGGCAACGTCAGAAGGCTGCATGGGACCGTCGAATACTTCCATGAAGCCCTCGGGGCGAAAACGGAGGAGGCCGCCCGAGCGCGAGAGGAGTGCGAACGGCTACAGGCCGAACTTGAGCGCATCCGGCCGGCAAGCACGCCGCGGGCCGTGGTGGACGCCTGGCCGGTGGTCCGCATCGTGGACGGGGACACGATCCGCGTTCGCTACGAAGGCCGGGACGAGCCGGTCCGCCTGCTCTGCATCGACACGCCGGAGCGCGGCAAGCCGGGTTTCGGGGCGGCGGCCGTCGCCATGCGGGGCCTTGTGGAGGGCCGCGCGGTGGTCCTGGAGTTTGAGCGCCAGGGCGAGATGGAGCGGGACCGATACGGCCGCCTGCTGGCGTATGTGTTCGTGGACGGCCGCAACGTCAATGTCGAGATGGTCCGCTTGGGCTTGACGCCGTTCTGGACGAAGTACGGGCGGGGCCGGTATGCCGAGGACTTCGAGATCGCGGAAGCCGAAGCCAAGGCTGAGAAGCGTGGACTTTGGGGCAATGCCCAAGTGTCGCATGAACCGTGAAAGGAGCACTGGCAATGAAAGAGGGCACCAAGAACGCTGTGAAGTGCGCGGGAGCGGGGGTAGTTGGTGGTGCGGCGGGCGCAGCAGTCTATGGCATCATTGGCGGTATCGGCGTGGCCCTAACGGGCACGGCCGTGGGGATCACGCTTGGGCCGTTCATCGGACTGGGAGCGGCCATCGGTCTCGGCGGGTATAGTCTCTATTGGCTCGGCAAGCAAGTCGGTGGCTCGAAGAAGCCGCCGGATAGGGAATGAAAATAACGAGGGAGATGGGTGCCATGGCGGAAGATTGGAAGAACACGCTCTGCTACGGCGACAATCTGGCGCGGCTGTTGGATGAGTAGGACGGCCAAGACCGGCGGACCTGAATCGGACACGCCCGCCTGGGCGGGCGGAGAAACGGAAGGGCAGGCGGACCTGACCACAGGAAAGGGGGCAGGTGATGACGATCGATGAACGGCTGGAGAAAGTGGAGCGGGAACTGGCAGAGGCCAAGGCGCAGTCCACTCGCGTGAAGCGGCGGAGCCGTTGGCTGCTTGCCGCGCTGGGGTTGGGCCTGGGGGTGCTGGCGCTCGTGTGGGCGTCGGCGGCAAGCGAGCCGCTGGCCGAGGCCCAAGGCGCGGTCGGCGCGGGGCCGAAGATAATCCGCGCGAACAGGTTCATCCTGGAGGACGAGAACGCCAAGATCCGCGCCGTGCTGGCCGTGGACGAGGACAGGCCGGTGCTGGAACTGTCCGACGAGAACGGCTTGGTCCGCGCCCGTCTGGTCGTGTTCAAGGGCGGGCCGGTGCTGGACCTGTACGACGAGAACGGCAAGGCCCGCGTCGGGCTGTTCATGGGCAAGGACGGGCCGGCGCTGGAACTGTGCGACGCGGCGGAAATGGGCCGCGCCACGCTGGGGGCGGCCCGCGGTAAAACGCCTGATGGCAAGACCATCACCTACCCGGAATCGTCCCTGCTGCTGTACAGGCCGGATGGCAAAGTAATCTGGAGCGCCCCGTAGGGCGACAAGGGAAAGGGGCTGACGATGGGCACCTTGCGAGGTCCGGCCGCTGGCGGCCTGACTTGGGAGTCCTGATTATGTGCGTCTTTTTGCACCTCGAACGCGAGTGTGATGAGGGCAACTTCGAGCTGGGGAAAACCTATTCGACGCAAGCCACTCAGACGCCAATGTGGCGCTACATGCTGTCGCGGGGCATTTTGGGGACCGGAGCATTCGCTGCCGGTATTGCGGCGGAGGGGGGTGTCCTCGCGGTTTCGGCGCGTTTCGCGGCAAACAACAATCGGATGATTCGTGAACTTGTTATGGAGATAGTGAGGCTTGAACAATTTCCACTCAAGCCGTCGCGCTTGCGATGCTTGTACTTGATTCCGCCCGCCAACACGGGGGCATTGAGGAGGTGGCTTGGACTTTCAGGGGGACGATGCCGCGTCCTGGAAGTCCGAACGAGCGTAGGAAGATACCACTTCGCTGACGAACGCTATCTCGATATATACAGACATGATACGATTGGCAAGTGGTGGCAAGCCGCGGAGCAGTACTGGCAGATGAACGAGCAGGACGGCCCCACGGCCGAAGTCCTTTACGAAGGCGAGTTTACGGTCGTGAGACTAAGAAACGAATTGGTTAGCGGGCTGACCGGCCCCGGCCCTATCGGAAAGGAGCACGTCATGGCTGAATCCGGCGAATACTTCAAGACAGGCGACAAGCCCGGCGACGGTGTGTTTATCTGCTTGAACTGCATACGGAAGGGCAAGGCGAAGGGCGGCGAGTTCAAGCCCGGCTCTTTCGCGAATCGTGGCCCGGATCGCAAGAACACGCCGCTACCGGCGTGCCCTGTCTGTGACGCGGGACAGAGCACCGAATGGGTATGCCTCTTCGGCAAGTGGCAGGTATCTCACGACGGCGAACCCGCACCTGAGTAGATAGCCCGCCGGACGTTCCGGCGGGCGATTCACTAAGGGCCGCGCTGGTCAATCCCCCCGACCGCGCGGCCCTTGGGCCACAAGAAGGCCCGGCCGATCCGCGAGGACCGGGCGGGCCTATCGTGTCCGCCGTTAGCACCGCGCGTCAGTCCGCCGCCAGCAGCGCCTCGTCGGCCTCCGCCGCGAACAGATTGACGATCTCGGACGGGTCCACTTCCACGAGGTGCGCTTGTACCGCGTCCAGCGCATCGAGGCCTACGCCGCCGGACGCGGCATGTGAGCCGGAAGCGTTCGACCCTGGCCGAGGCTGAGGCAGTAGGGCGGTTCGCGCCGGAAACCGGCCAGCGGCGCGGCACATGACCGCACGCCCTGGTTGAAGGCCAAAATGCCTTTGCAACGCCCGATTTTCTCGGCTATACTTCCGTCCGCCCATAGCCTTGAGTTCCAGATGGCTGAATTGGCGCCGTCGGGGGGCACATCCATTGCAGCAAGCGCAGGACACGCCGAGTTCGGCCGATCGCAGGGCGAGAGAATCAGGATGCGTGGTAATCCGAAGCGGTTAGCGTGAGGGGTGGAGGTCCGGCCATGTTGTACTTATTTAACTCCGCGTACCAGCCGCTTTACATACGGAATGCTCTGGGAACCATGTTCTTGCCGGCCGGCGCTACTAATGAGTACAGATACAGATGTACTGGTGAGCGGCGCAACATAAGTGACGAACTCGCTCAGAAGGCACCACGGATGAGCCGTAGAACCCGTGTGGCTGTCATCTTCATCGACAGGTTCGCGGAAGGAGGGTACAGGTTCATCCCGCTGAGAATGGGCAGGCTGGTCAGCTCGCGCCAGGCTGGCGAACGCCAGTTCTTCTCGGTTGCGCTTCAGGATTTCGTGTGCCCCCGCGATTCCGCCGCCTTCAACAAGGAATTGCATAATGCGCTTCACAAAAAGGAGCTCCCCCGCCTTACGGACGGTGATCCGCAAAACCGAGACGATGGGTACTATGCCATCGAAGGTCCTGATATCTTTGCAAACGCCGGAGGCTACACTTTGGGTGAAGATGCTTGGGATGGGACGGTTCAACAACTCTACGGCACAAAAGCATTCCAGGCCAGCGCCGAGCGTCGTCCAGTGTTTTGCCGTTGCCAAATCTCTGAGGAACAAGGCCGAGGCAGGCCCCTCAAGGCGAAAATTCGTGGCGAGGAGGCGCTGTTCCGCGTGTTGCGGGGAAGGACATACGTTGCTGACCTGTACTACAAGGTGGGCTGTGATGAGCACAAGCACGCGGGCCTTGAGATCTTGCTCTCCGTCCCGCAGGACATTCGTGTAGCTGGCAATCCCCGTGTACCCATCGACGCCAACTCGAATCGTCAGCAAGTTCCTTTCAACGTCAAGAGGCACCCAGAATACGCCGCCGGCAGTCTGGAGTTCTCGTTCTGGCCACTTGTTCCGAAAGAAGATGACAAGCCCCTTGAAATGGCAATAAGGTACGAGGTCTCGACTCCCCTGGGGGTGTACGTATGGGTTCCTCTTCTGGTCGTTCTCTTCGCGGCTTGCAGCGCCTTCAAGGGAATGGATTTTGTCGGACAGGCCTCATCTCCCAGCGCGGAATGGGCGGAGTGGTACAAATGTTTTGTGTCCTGGGCTGCCGCCCATCTCCTGTTGCTCCGGATGCTGGCCGAGGGGCTTCAGGTAATCGCGGTGCTCGGGATGGTTCGTTGTCTTGGCAACAAGTTTCTCTAACCGTGCAGGCGAGAACCGCGGGCTCGCAGGATAAGTACGTATTTCGGCATAAAGTCGGTGGTATGTCTGCTGCTATGTGCTTCGGGTAACCGCGCTTCGGGCATGACCTATGAGAAACCGCCCCATGTTAGCGCGCGTGTCGCGTAAGGCTGCGCAGCATTTCATGGAGCAACACGAACACTTGGGCGATCTCGGTTTGGGTGTGTGGCATTGGGGCCTTAGTTTTGACGGGGAGCTTGTGGGTGTCGTTTCGTACGGGACGACGTGCTTCTCCGTGACGCGGAGCTGGATTGGACAGGTTGCGCGAGAGGCAAAGTGTGGTGTCGTACAGCTGTGCCGTGGTGGAACGGCCGCTTGGGTACCGCGCGGCACCGCCAGCTACTTAATCGCCCGAGCGAACAAGGCGATGGCAGGTATCAGAGGGCCACTGCTTGTCGTGGCGTATGCGAGCCCAGAGTCTGGGGAGGTTGGGACCGTCTACCAAGCAGCCAACGCCACCTACACAGGCATGACAAACCCGAAAGGCCAAGCCAACTACTTGATCGACGGCAGGCCTATGTCAGGTTGGAAGGTGCGAAAACTGTACGGTACGCGTGACAGAGGCAAACTCGCTCGGGTTGTTGGGGACCTGCGGGTGGTTCCCCTCCAGAAGAAGTACCGTTACATAATGGTCGTTGGTCCCGGCGGTGCGACTCGACGAGCGCGGCGTTTGCTGACACCATACTCGCGCCCTTATCCCAAGAGGGACGGGACTGGCATTCCCTCAATGGTGGGCATGGTTGGGGTACCAGACAACAGACCATCGAGCTGGCCAGAAACCGTGCCGAGTGCTGCTAGGTGAGTTCCGGGGGAATTCCGGGGACACCCATCTATGAGCAAGTCTCTGTCAAGTCCCTGAAGAATTCGGGGGACTCCACACTGATTTCGGTTTTCCGATTTCCGGCCACACAATCCTGCTTTTCCCCCCTGCCGTGTCGGAACGCAGCGAAGACCCGCCGTGGCGGGCCGGGCGGCGTGTACGGCTTGCACCATCGGCTACGGCTGCGGCTTTGCCGGCGGTGATCTTCTCGGCGGCAAAGGCGGCGTAAAGGTCCTCAGAGGCACTCTTCCCGATGGCAAAGCCCTTTCGGCCCTTGTCGCACGATAGAAGTCCTCAGCCGGATGCTTCTTCGGCTGCGCGTCCGCTTGCTTCTGCCCTTCCTTGTCTCGCGCCATCGTCGGACCCTCCAGAAAATCACATCGGCCAGGTCGATCGCCCGCACATCCTTGCTTCCAATACCAGCATACCACGCGGGCTTGACTTTGATGGGATCGGTGCTATCATGTAAGCGCTCGTGGAGGTTGTCATGTTCCCAAAGCAAAACCTTCGGACCTTGGGCCGCCCGGCGCGCGGAGCCCGCCTCTTGGCGATCTCCACGAGCAGCGCGTTCGGGCGGTCCTTCTTTTCGGAGGCGTGCCCATGTCCACCACACGGGAAAAAAACGCTGTCGGGTACGTAAGGGTCAGCACGCAGGGACAGGCGGAGAACGGGGTCAGCCTCAGCAGCCAGCGCGCGCGGATCAAGACATGGGCCACGGCGAATGGATACGCCCTCGCCGGCGTGTTCGTGGAGAACGGCGGCGCGAGCGGCAGCCGGGCCGACAACCGGGTTGAACTTCAACGCGCCCTGGCGGCCGCTTGCAGGAAGGGCCGGGCGTTGGTGGTCTATTCCCTGAGCAGGTTGGCGCGTTCGACGCGCGACACCATCGAGATCGCCGACCGACTCGCACGCGCCGGAGCAGACCTTGTGAGCCTGAGCGAGCAGATTGACACTACCAGCGCCGCGGGCAAGATGGTGTTCAAGATGCTGGCCGTCCTGGCCGAGTTCGAGCGCGATCTTGTGGCCGAGAGGACGAGTGCAGCCTTGCAGCACAAACGGGCCATCGGCGAGCGCGTCGGCGGCATCCCCTTCGGCTTTGACCTTGAACCGGGCGGCGTGCGCCTACGCGAGAACCCCGACGAGCAAGCGGCTGTCCGCCGGATCGTCACCTTGCGCCGTGAGGGCCACACCTACCGCAGCATTGCTGCCGCCCTAGAGCGCGCTGGCGTCAGTCCCAAGCGCGGGGGGCGGTGGCATGGCAAGGTCGTCCGTGACATCGCGCGGCGGGCCGTGGAATGAGAGAAGCGGGCGGCTCCCGGACGGGACCTCTGCGGGGCGTAGAAAGGCAGGCGGAAAATGTTCGACCTGTTCGACGTGGACCTCTTAAACGAGGCTATCACGCACCGGCCAACGGAGTTCAATAAGCCAGCACGCGAACTGCTTCATGCCGGGGAACTCAGTGGCTACTTTTTGACGACGGAGGAGGCTCCGCCGTGGTACTTGAACAGCAACTTGCATGACGACCAACGAAACGCAGCGGCGGCGGTCCATGTCTGGCTCGTTGATTGGGTCCGTCCTGTTCTGGACGCCATTGCCAAGGATGCGGATGCTACGGCCGTCATCACCAAAGCATTGCCCAAGCCCCGGCTTCCCAAGAAGCCCGCGAAGGATGGTCGAGGTCAGCTACGCTCCGATAGTGCCTGGGACGAGGAGTTTCAGAGCGGCCCCGTTTTCCTGTGGTCCTTGTGGGCGGGATGGGATGATCTGGTCGGCGCGAAACGGCCTGTGCCGCCGGCTCCCGAATACCCGGGGCTTGAAGGTTTGCCCGTCGAGAACCGAGAACGCTTCAAGACTCTGATTGCAACAAGCCCGGTTGTGACACTTTCCCTTGATGCGACGAAGTTCACACGCCAAGCAACAGCCGCGCTACGCTGGTTGCGCGCGGCGTTCGCCAAGCGGGCGCGGCAGGCTGACGCAATCCGAGCGACGGCCCCCACGAACGCTGCTCAGAAACTCCGCGCGGTCGCTGCCGCTCTCCGGGAGTGGGGCAGGAAGGCCGGTTCGCCGGGCCGTAATCCCTCGGTGGTCCCCGACGAAGAACGCAAGGCGGCGCGCCAGGCGCTGCTCCTGGCCGTCAAGAACCTGGACATCATCGACCTGGCGCGCCGCCGATACGGCTGCGCGGAAGGGGTCGTCTGCGCGGGGGTGTTCGACCTGCTCAGCACGGCCGCCGCAGAGCACAGGCGAGGCAGCGACCTGGGCGGCTATTGGTGCTGGGCGCACGACCTGACCGGCAAACACCTTCCCGGCAACGTGTCCTTCCCCGACGAACTCGGCCAATGGGCAAGCAGCCTGGAACGGGAACCCGCCGACAGCAGGCAGGTCGAGGCCGACACGCCACCCAAGTCATCTGCTGCCGATCATGAAGAACTGCGGCGGATGGAAGCCGCTGACCCCGTGCTCTCTGAACCGCCGCAATACCGCGACACGACCTGGCCCGGCGTTTTCATCGAAGCAGGCGGTTCGATCCCCGCCCAGTGGAGAGCGGGCGCGGACAAAAAATGGCGCGCCGACTACACGGCTCTCGCGGACCGCACCGAAGATATGGCTGCCGACCGGCGGGAAAGTCCGGCCCGGAGAAAGGCCGCGCGCGAACTGGCCGGGCTGCTCAAGCAATACCTGGCCTTCGGGACGCCCAAGAAAAAAGGTGGCTGGTTTGTCGCGTGGGGACCGGAGGCCCGTAAGCAC
This sequence comes from Phycisphaerae bacterium, assembly GCA_049678285.1. GTDB lineage: Bacteria > Planctomycetota > Phycisphaerae > FEN-1346 > FEN-1346 > JAPLMM01. The sequence goes on along the minus strand of JBAUDW010000018.1, from coordinate 10,581 downwards.
CTGGACAAAATGGACCACGTGGGAAGCCCGATGCAGGCGCTGGCTGTCCGGCTGGGTCTCGCTTCCTCCTCGCAACCCGTCTATGTCCCCAGCGCGACGGTAAGGGGTCGGACGCTCGACGAAAGACTCGCACGGCAACAGCAAATCACGAAGGCATGGGCGGCGGGGGGCGCGCGGCAGGAACGGGACGAAAAGGTCGGAGCGAGGAAGCCTACCAAGCCTAAATCGCCTTGGAAACTTGACACCAAGAGGCAACGTGTGCGCGTGGGGGGAAAGTGGTACGACCTATCTGATGAGCAAAAGTGCGTCCTGTCCGTTCTAATCGCGGCGAAGGGGGCGTGGGTCCAGGGGCGCGACTTGGGCAAGCGGCCCGACAAGACGATCAAGGCCATGCCCAAACCTGTTCAACGAATAATCGAAAGTCGCAAGGGCACGGGCTACGGATACCGTCTCCTCACCCTCCTGCCAGAATAGCCCTGAGCGCAGTCCTTCCGTTGTTCTTCCGTTGTTCTTCCATTGTTCGCCCGTTCGCGCCCTCCGTCCTGTCTCGTACCATGCGGGTAGGAGGTACGATACACGATGGGAACGCCAAACCTGAACGCGGTGCGTGAGCGAATCCGGCAGCTGAAAGTGGAACTCGCGCGTTTGAAGATGCTTGAAAAACTCGCCCTGATGGAAAGCCGTACCAGCAAAGGGCGAACTCCACTCCAGGCGAAAAGGGGCCGGCCATGACTGAGTTACCCCTCGTGGAACCGCTGGCCTACTCGATTCGCCAATGCGCGGCCGCCCTATCCGTTAGCGAGAGGCAGGTTTACATCCTGGCCGAGCGGGACGGCTTGCCCACCATCAAAGTGGGCGGTCGCCGGTTGGTGCGCGTGGCCGACCTGCGGGCCTGGCTTGCGGCACAACCGGCCGCCGTGCCAGCGTTCATTGACCGCCAGCGCCAAGCGACAACTACGGCGGCCCGCGAGGGAGTAGCAGCCCCATGACTAGGCCGCCGGACAACGCACCCGTGAGGGCCCTTGTAGATGGGAGTCAGAGGGAGGCCCTCACGGGTGAGGCGGTCAGCGACGCACCCGTGCGCGCCCTTGAAGAGAACCTCGTAGATTTAGGCCTTGTCTTTAGGGGAGAGGGAACTCGCGCCAAGGAGCAGTTTAAGGCATTTCGGGCGAACCTTCGGCCCCGTTCCCTGCAATCGCTAGCGGACGCCTGGGGCGTGTCGGGCGCCAGTCTTGAGGCACTCGGCGTCGGCTTCGTGGGGCATGGCTACACATTCCCCATGCGCGACGCCGACGGCCGGATCGTCGGGTTTCGCCTTCGGCCGCGGGAGGAAACCGGCGGGACGGTGGGCAAGTACAGCCTTCCGGGGAGCCGCAACGGCCTCTTTATCCCGGAGGGCGTAACCTTGGGGGACGTGCAACTTCTCTGCGAAGGCGAGTCGGACACGGCTGCCGCGCTGGTGCTCGGGTTTGCGGCCATCGGGCGGCCAGGGGCACGGGAGGCCGTCGCGGATGCGGTCGCGTTCGTGAGGCAATGCTTGAGCGCTTGTCCATGTGTCCTTGCCGACAACGACGAAGACGAAGCTGGACGCGCCGGGGCCGAGACCCTGGCCGACGCGCTACTTGCTGCCGATGTGCCTTGCCGCGTCCTGGCCCCGCCGGAGGGGATCAAGGACTTGCGCGAGTGGGTCAATAAGGCCCGCCTCAGCCCACAAGTCCTCGCGGCGGCCATCGAGAAGAAGGCGATCCGATACCCGACCAAGTGGCCAGCGGGCTTCACGGCCCTGCCGCACGCCCTGATGCGCTCGGGTGTCATTGCCAGGATCGGCCCGACGGCGTGGGCGGTCCTTTCAGTCATCGGCTCATTTCAAGACAAGGGCGGAACGGCCTGCCCGACGCGGGAGGAGATTGCCAAACTCGCCGGGATCAGCGTATCCACGGTGGACCGGTGCCTGGCGGTCCTGCGGAAGGAGGGGCTTCTTCGATGGGTGCCGGGCCGGACGGGCCGGGCCAACACGTATTTCCCCGACTTCGGCCCGGTCAAGGGGCTGCGGGAAAGGCCGCACCGGGTGCGCCCGGCGCTGCCGCACGCTGGCGCGAAGAAGAAGACCAAAGGGGGCTTCGACGTGAGGAGCACCATCGAGCGACTCACGAAGTGCCTGACACCCGCGTACCGGGCGGCCGTCGAACGGAACCGGGCGCGCCGGGGCCGGGGGGAGGGTACGGGCCATGAATGAGGACCGGAAGGCGCGGACGCTGGCGGCCATGCGGGACTACCTGCACGGGCGGGGGATCGGAGCCAAAGGCCGAGGCGTCGGGGGAGTTTTGTTAGGCGCTCGCGCGCGGGCGCCGGGAGGCGACGGATATGCGAAAGAGCAAAAAGAGGAGCCCTAAAACCGGAAAACTGAATGAGAAGCGCGGCGGGAAAAGAGGCCAAAAGAGGCCATATAAAAAAAGGGGCGGCGTTGATACGGAAGGCGCTGGCGGCCGGCGGAAAACCCGGGGTGCCGGGAGTCGGCGTAGATAGCCGAGCGCGGCCCTGAAAAGAGGCGAGGACCATGACGACGAACAGGAAACCTCTGGCCTGTCGGTGCGGCCGGCACGTCCTTGTCGGCGTCGAGACCGTGGCCGTGCGCTGCTGGGCGTGCGCGGGATTCATCGGCGATCCGAAGGGCGACGGGGGCCTGAGCCTGGACGCACCGCACCGGCGCGACCTCGCGGACTGCTGCAACTATTCCGCCGGGGCCTGCATCCTGCGCGCGTCTGGGCGGTGCATCGTCCTGGACGGCAAGCGCTGCGGATGGTGGGAGAAGGCGGTCAGGCCAGGGGGCGGGCAGAGCGGGCGCGTCTGCGCCGCGTGCGGGGCGGAAGTCGGGTCACGGCGTCGGCTGTGTGATTCGTGCCGACGGGCGGCGTCCCGCAACGCTAAGCGAGAATGGAAGCGACGAAAGATGTCTCTGGTAGATAGTTATGCTTCGCAACCGGCCTGTGCGCCTAAGAATTCGCAGCCGCACGGGGGTGTTTCTTGCGGCAACGACCCAAGGTAGCCAGGAAAGCCGAAACTATCTACCGGCGGCCCCTGGCGGGGCCTGAAAAGAGGCAGGCAATGCGTGCTGACAAGGGCGAGATCGGCCGGGCCGGATTTTGCTTGACAACGTATAGCACATACGGTAAGATTCACCAGACGGGGGAAAGTGGAGGGCGAAGGAATGGCCGGGCTGGTGTTTTGGACGGCAAAGCGGCGGAAACGTCTGGCAGCGCTGGCGGCCAAGGGTTTGACGGCCCGCGCGATTGCGCCGCGCCTGGCGACGCCCTATCATGCGCCGACGCCGCAAGGTGTCCGCGACGCAGCGCGGCGCTACGGGATCAGGTTGCTGGACCAGGGGGGCCGTCCGAGGAAGCGAAAGCCGGGGCAAAAGCCGAAAAGGAAATCAAGGTGAAAACCTGCGCTTTGATTGCCGAAGCCGAGCCGTGGGGCCAGGAGGAGCAGCCGGGCGCTAACTACAACTTACTCATTATGATAGCCCTCATCCTGGGGGTCCTCTTGCTCCTGGGATGGCGGCGCCGTTCGCGCATCCGCCGCCGCTTGGAGGAGCGCAAAGAAAGCATCAATCTCAAGTGTCCATTCTGCGACGAGGTCATGAGCGCCCCCGTCATGCCGCCGCCGATCCTGCACGATGGCGTGAAGGTGGGGCAAAGGGCGACATGCCCATCCTGCGGAAAGGTTTCCCTTATCGGGATCCGACGCTTCGGCGGCTGGCTTTTCTTGTTTGCCATGGCACTAGTCTTTTCGATGACCTCTCTCCTATTCGGCGTATCCGACGACGGCACCATCGGCCCAGGTCCCCTGTCGGCCGCCATACGGCATGTGGCCGATCAAGGACCCGCAGGCCTACTGAATCCCCGAACGCTCTTACAGATAGGGCTCAGCGTATTTCTGATGTATGTTGCTTTCGTGTTCTTCACGAAGAAGGCGCATGCACCAGCAATGGTTATCGCCTTGTTGCTCGCCAATGGGGCAATGGCCCTTGTTGTACTGCTGGCAATGGATAGATCTGGGGGCGGCGTTGGAAATGCTTTTGGTGTTGCGGCAGTCTGGGTTCCCTATTTCTTGTTTTCCCGGCGAGTAAAGGCGACATTCGGGCGAAGAGGCGTTGCCCGTCCAATCCCGGAGAAGGAATTGAAAGTTTCGCAAGGGAGCGGTTCAGCCACGACGCCCCCCAAGATCGAAACGCAAGCGGACGAAGGGGACACGCAATGACGACCGAGGAACGGCTGGCGAACGTGGAGCGGGAACTGGCGGAGTTGCAACACGAGATGCGGACCCGTCAAGTTACCATCCTGGACGAGAACGGCACGCCCCGCGCCTGGCTAGCCGTGGAAAAGGGTGGCGTGCCGAAACTGATCTTGGGCGACGAGAACGGCACGCCCCGTGCGATGCTGGCCGTGGCTGCGGACGAGCCCGGGCTGTTTCTGCTCGACGCGGCTGGCAAGGTGCGCGCGGGCCTGACCGTGGATACCGTGGACGGGGTGGTGCTGCTCCTGCACGACGCGGCTGGCAAGGTGCGCGTGGTGCTGGCCGTGACCAAGGATGGGCCAGTGCTGGACCTAGCCGACGAGAACAACAAGACCCGCGCGGCGCTGGGTGTGCACGCGAACGGGCCGGTGCTCGGCCTGTACGACGAGGCGGGCAAGGCGATCTGGACCGCCCCGTAGGGCGACAAGGGAAAGAGAGGTGACGTATGGCGAGCATTTCCCGCAACAGAAAGACGGGGCTTCGGGTGCTGCTGGTGATCTGCCCCGACGGCAAGCGCCGCCGGATTCGCTTGGGCAGGGTGACGGCACGACAGGCCGAGGACATTCAGCGGCACGTTGAACATCTAGCCGCCTGCCGGGACACGGGATCGCCATTGGCGCCAAGCACGGCGGAATGGTTGGGGGCAGTACCCGACACGCTACGGGCGCGCCTGGTGCTCTGTGGGCTTGCCGAAGGCCGCGCGCGGGCCACCGTGCCGACGCTGAAGGCATGGCTTGACGAGTACACCCGGGGCCGGGGCGACGTGAAGCCGCGGACCCGCGGCATTTACGGCGATGTCCGGCGGAACCTGTTGGACTACTTCGCGCCCGACAGGCCGCTGGACAGCATCACGGCCGGCGAGGTGGACGGCTTCGCGGTGCATCTACGCACCAGCGCGAAGTTGGCCGATAGCACGGCCCGGCGGCGCATGGGCATTGCCAAGCAATTCTTCCGGGCGGCCGTCCGCCGCAGGTTGCTGGCCGAGAACCCTTTCGACGGTCAAGCGGTGTCGGCCCGTGCGAACCCGAAGCGTATGGCCTTTGTGAGCCGCGCGGATACGGCGGCGGTGCTGGCGGCCCTGCCTGATGCCAAGTGGAGGTTAGCCTTTGCCCTGGCCCGCTACGGCGGCCTGCGTTGCCCGTCGGAGATAGCCGGCCTGAAGTGGTCTGACATTTCGTGGGAGCCGAAGCGGGAGCGGTTCACGGTGCACGCGGTCAAGACTGAGCACTATGCCGACGCCGGAATCAGGGTGGTGCCGATCTTCCCCGAGTTGGCCCCGCTATTCCGTGACGCCTTCGAGGCGGCCGAGCCGGGCGCGGTTTCCTGCTGCCCGCAGTATCCGGCCAACTTCTGCGGGCAGATGTATCGCAAGGTGGTATTGCAGGCCATGGCGCGGGCCGGCGTGAAGCCCTGGCCGAAACTCTTTCAGAACTGCCGGGCGAGCCGGGAAACGGAATTGGCCGAGAGTTACCCGGTTCAAGTGGTGTGCTCGTGGATCGGCAACTCGCCGGCGGTTGCGGCGAAGCACTATCTTCAGACGACCGAAGCGCACTTCCTGCGGGCGACGACTGAGGGGGTGCAAGAGGGGGCGCAGAATGTGGCGCAGCAGTCGCCAGAAATGCCGCGCAATGCTCTAAAGAGCAAATCGCCCGAAGCGGTTCTACAGGCCGCTACAGGCGATTGCGCAGATATGCAGATAAATCTGGTGCGCTCGAGAGGATTCGAACCTCCACCCGGTTGAGCCGGACTAGGACCTGAACCTAGCGCGTCTGCCAGTTCCGCCACGAGCGCACAATGTTGTCAGCCACTCACCGCTACCCTATACTAGCGGCGAAAGGGCCGCTGTCAAGGCATTGACGGTCCCACGGCCGGGAGTGGACGATGCAAACGGGGACTCTGGCGATCGGCCTCCTGTTCGCCCTCGCTCTGCCGCGTCAGATCGACGACGACGCCGACCCCCTCTTGAATCCCCAGGCCAACGTCGCGCGCGACCCGCCCGCCTGTTATTCCGACGCCCTCTTCCAAAAGATGGGCGAGCCGCAGCCCGGCGACTGGATGGCCGCCCACCCCGAGCCTGCCCATTCCTTCGCCGACTACGTCCGCTCCGGCCCGAACCGGCCGCGGAGAGTCCGCCACTGGATCGTCCTTCAGCCGGTCGGCACGATGACGCCGGAAACGCGCGACCGGATGGAAACGTTCCGCGCGTTTCTCGCCGCCTACTATGCCCTGCCCGTCCGGACCGGCGGGTGGATCCCCATGGCCAACGTCAAGAGCCGCGAACGCGACCTCTACGGACGCACGTTCCGCCAGTACCTGACCGGCGACATCCTTCAGAACATGCTCCTGCCGCGCGTCAAGATCGGCACGTTCGCGGTGCTCGGCGTCACGACGGACGACCTATACCCCGAGGAATCGTGGAACTACGTTTTCGGGCAGGCGTGGCTGACGCACCGCGTCGGCGTGTACAGCCTCGTGCGGTTCTACCCGGAGTTCTGGGGCGACGAGCGGACCGACGCCGCCGAACGCCTCGGCCTCAAGCGCAGCCTCCAGACGCTCGTCCACGAGGTCGGCCACATGTTCGGCGTCCACCACTGCCAGACCTACGAGTGCGTCATGAACGGGTGCAACAGCCTCCGCGAGTCCGACGCGCGCCCGATCCATCTTTGCCCGGAGTGCCTCAAAAAGTTCCGCTGGAACATCGGCTTTGAGGTAGTGGCCCGCTACGAGGCCCTGCAGGCGTTTTACGAAAGCCACGAAATGAAGGTGGAAGCCGAGTGGGTCGCGAAACGCCTTCGCGAGTGTCGCGGCACGGCCGGTGGCGACGAAAAGCCCGCCGAACCGTCGACCGGCAAAGGCCTGAGCCTGGCCCCGAACTCGGCCGCGGGCGATCCGGGAGGCGGTCCGCCCGCCTCCCGGCCGGAAAAAATCGTGGCGGAGAACGGTCCACTCCGGTAAATTGCCTCCCGCGGATTGCCCAGGTATACGGATAAGCGGTCATGCAAGACAATAGGTCCCTTCCCCCGGCTCCCGGCGCCAAACACCCCCTCCCGGAGCCGTACCGCAAATTGCTGGCAGGCGGGCTGTTCCTGCTGCTCGCGTTCGCGATCATTGCCGGCTGCGGGGGGCCGCTGCGGTTTCCGTCGGTGCCCCTGGCCGAGAAGGAAACCCACCTCGGCCTCGTGCAGGCTTATGACACCAACGGCGACAAGCGGGCGGACTGTTTCCTGACGCGCAATGCCGAGGGCCGCGAGTTCCGCATCGGCTACGACACGACAGGCGACGGCGCCGCCGATGCCTTCGTCAACCTCGACGACATTCCTTTCGACGATTGCCGCCACGTCGTCATCGTCCTCGATGGCATCCCGTACGACCTCGTCGAGGCGTTCCGCGCGAAGGGCCGGCTGCGGCTGTTCTATCCGCCCGCGCGCGTCATCTCGACGTACCCCTCAATGACGGATCTCGCGCTGGCCGAAGTCTTCGTCAGCCCGAAGCCGCTCGGCTTCGAGTCGCTCTACTACGACCACCGGGCGAATCGCCTTGCCGGCGGCAGCGGCGACTACCTCAGCCTCAAGAACGGGGCCTGGGCCCGCGTGGTGGACTACCGCGCCGGGACGCTTCTGGACCCCATCGCCTACCTTTATCCCAACTACGCCTTCGACCGGGAACTGGACGATTTCACGAACCTCCTGGCGCGGCGCGACCGGCGCCACGTCATCGGATACTTCGTTTCCACGGCCGGCCTCGCCACTCGCGACGGCGCCCGAGGCATCGAAAAGGCCCTCGACGCGGTGGATCGCCTCAGCCATCAACTCGTCGCCGGGTCGCGCGGCCTCGTGAAGATCACCGTGCTGGCGGACCACGGCCACACGCTCAAGCGGTGCGAGCACATTGACTTCCGGAAGTTCCTCAGCGACAAGGGCTGGCGCGTCACCGACCGCCTGAACGGCCCGCGAGACGTCGCCCCGGTCGAGTTCGGCCTGATCACCTACGCCTCCTTCGCCGCGCACAACCGCCCCGCCCTGGCCGCCGACCTTCTCCAGCACGACGGCGTGCGGCTCACCCTGTACCAGGAGGGCGGCGCCATTGTCGTCCGCACCCGCGACGGCGAGGCCCGCATCGAGCGCCGCGACGACCGCTACCGCTACCGCGCGTCCGCCGGCGACCCGCTCCAACTCGCTCCGATCCTCGAACGCCTCAAGGCCGAGGGAAAGGTGGACGCCGACGGGTTCGTCGCCGACCGCGACCTTTTCCTCGCCACCGCCGCCCACCGCTACCCCGATCCGCTGGATCGGCTCTGGCGGGCCTTCACCGGCATGGCCGAGAACGTCCCCGACGTCATCGCGGACCTCTCGGACGGCTACTACGCGGGCGCCGCCACACGGGCCACGTGGTTCAACTCGGCGGCCAGCACGCATGGCGACCTGGGGCGCATGAGCAGCACGACCTTCATCATGTCCACCGCCGGACTGCTGCCGGGACCCCTGCGCAGCCGCGACATCCCTCAGGCCCTCGAGCGACTGACGGGCGAGCCCTGGCCGCCCGTGCGCAGAGAGACCGGTAAATGAGCGGACGCGGCAGGCGGGCGGCTCTCCTGGGATTCCTGGCGGCCCTCGCGGCGCCGATGCTCTCGGTCGGCTGCGCGGCCATGCCCGACGAACGGCGCGCCACCTTCGGCATCGACTTCCGCCTTCCCGCGCCGCCCAAGGAACCCGCCGCCGTCGTCTTTTTCGTGGACGGCGTCAGCCCGACGGTCTTCCTGGAACTCCTCGACGCCGGAAGCCTGCCGAACATCCGCAAGTATTTCGCCGACCGCGGCTGCACCATCGAGCGGTGCGTCGCCAACGTCCCCAGCGTCACGCTCGCCAACGAAACCAGTTTCGTGACCGGCCTCTTTCCGGGCCATCACGGCATCACGGGCATCAACTGGTTCGACCGCAATCGGCTCATGACGCGCGACTACGAGGAGGTCAACCAGAAGAACACGCTGGACGGCGACTATACCGCCCGGACGATCTTCGAGTACCTGGCCGACGAGACGACCTTCAGCCTCTTTTTTCAGGCCCACCGCGGCGCGACCAAATTCGCCGAGAACTGGATGAGCGCCGGCCCGCCCTACTTCTTCGGCTGGTACCAGTTCGTGGACCGCATCGCCCTGTGGCGGTTCGACATCGTGGCCGAGGTCTCACGCCGGCGGGGCGAAATGCCCGCCCTCGTCGTCGCGTATCTCTTGGCGCCCGACATGGAAGCCTACCGCTCCGGCGTCTCGTCCGAGGCCTACCGCGAGGCCATCGTCCACGCCGACGCCCACATCGGCCGCATCCTCCGCGATTACGAGAAGGCCGGCCTCCTGGAGAACCTCATCCTCGTCCTCGTCAGCGACCACGGCATGACGGACATCCGGCATCACTGGCCCATCGAGAAGTTTCTCCGCAACGAGGTGCGCTTGGCGGTCGCCGGCGATGGCTACGCCGAGGACATCCCATATGAAAGGCGCCTCAACTACTACGGCAAGTTTTCCTGCGTCCTGGCGGGTTCCGGCGACCGGTATTGGACCGTCCACCTCCGCAAGCCGCGGCCCCCCCGCGACGGGGCGGAAAAACCCGAGTTCGAGAACTGGCTGCCCCGGCCTTCGCCGGAGGACCTCCGCGCGTACCCGGGGCGCGACGGCCGGCGCGTCGACCTCATCGAGACGCTCCGCAGCCAGGAGGCCGTGGACCTGGTCGCTTACCGGGCGGGTCCCGGACGGATCCACCTTGTGACGAAAAAGGGCATGGCGGAAGTGACCGGCGACGGCCGCAGGAGTGCCTATCGCGTCGTCCGGGGCAACGATCCGCTCTCCTACGGCGACACCGTGCCGCCCCAGATGCTCCTCGGCCAAGGGTACGACTCGCAACTCTGGCTCGAAGCCACGGTCGACACGCGCTATCCCGACCTCGTGCCGCAAATCCTCGCCTACTTCGAGGCGCCGCTCGCGGGCGACCTCGCCGTCTTCGCCGCCCCCGGCTGGGACTTCGGGACCCGCCTGAAGGCGGGCCACGGGGGACTCGGGCCCGAGGACATGTTCGTGCCGCTCCTCATGGCGGGCCCCGGCGTGCCGCACCTCCGCCACCGTGGACCCGTCCGGGCGGTGGACGTCGTGCCGACGCTGCTGGACCTCCTGGGCCGACCTGTGCCGCCGAATCTGGACGGCCGGACCCTCGTGCGCCATCGCCCGGCCGCCCTTCGACAGGCTCAGGGCGGCCCCGAGCCGTTCGACCATGCTCACGGCCCTGAGCCTGTCGAAGG
>JBAUDW010000017.1:0-3728 GCA_049678285.1 Phycisphaerae bacterium | reverse complement strand
ACCGGCGGGGGCATCTCGGGCGGTGCCGGGGGCTCGGGTGGCACGACCGGCGGGGCCGGCGGTTCCTTCGGTTTCTCAGGCGGTTTTGGCGGTTCTTCCGGCGGGGCGGGGACCTTGATCGGCTCCGCCCATTTCTTAATCTGGTCGCGGACGCCCGGCTGGTCGGGGTTGGATTCCAGGCTCCGGTGCCATTCTTCGAGGGCCTGCTCGCGGAGGCGGTCCTGCTGCGGGGTGCGGAGGTAGAAGATCATGTAGATAGCGGCGAGTGAGTTTCGGCACTGCCAGTCCTTCGGGGCGAGTTCGAGGGCGGTCTGCAACTGCTCGATGGCGGCGCCGTAGCGTTTCTGCTTGCAGTAGGCGTAGGCGAGGCGTTTGCGGATGAGGGGGGTGTTGGGGTCGAGTTCGGCGGCGAGTTTGAATTCCTCGATGGCCTTGTCGAGCCGGCCCTGCCTCAGGTACGCGGTGGCCAGGTTCACGTGGACGGGGGCCTGGTTGGAATCCAGCGCGATGCTTTTCTGGTAGGCGTTGATGGCGCGGTAGATTTCGCCCTGGGCGTCGTAGATGGCGCCGAGGTTGGACCACGCGAAGCCGTGCGTCGGTTCCAGTTCGACGGCCTTCTCGGTGTGGGCGCGGGCCTTCCCCAGGTCGCCCATGCGGAAGTACACGACGCCGACGTTGACGCGGACGGGGGTGTTGTCGGGGTCCAGGTGGACGGCGGTCTCGTAGGAGTTGGCGGCCTCGGTGTCGCGCTGGAGTCCCTGGTAGGCCCGTCCGAGACGGTAATGGTAGGTGAACTCGTAGGGCATGAGTTCGACGGCCCGCTGGTAGGGGTGGATGGCCTTATCGAGTTCGCCCCGTTCGCGGAAGACGTCGCCGACGCCGGCGTAGGCGACGGCGAGGCCGGAGTCCAGTTCGATGGCGTCCTGGAACTCCTGGATGGCCTCGGTGTACTGGCCGTCGGCGAAGGCCAGGTGGCCCAGGCCGTAGTGCCGCAGGGCTTCCTCGCGGTTGCAGCCGGCCGCGAGCGCCGTCCCCAGGATCAGCATCAGGCCGAGGCGCTTCATGAGGATCGTCCTTCCCAGACCGTTGGGTTTCACGCGTAACGGGGGATTCTACACGCGGAGGGCGGCCTGTGTCAAAAACTCCTTGGCCGCACCGGCCGGGCGAAAAAGGCGATAAAGGGTCCCGGACCCTTTACCGGCGGGGATCCGTGACGTGTCTTGTCGGCCGGGGGCCTTTGCGGTACAATGTGCTCGGCCGCAGATGAGAGGGTCGGGCATGGTGAGCATGGGGCAAATCGGCGACGTCGGCCGGCGCATCGGCGAGGCGTTCCAGCCGCAGCGCGTGGTCCTGTTCGGATCGTACGCCCAGGGGACGGCCACGGAAGACTCGGACGTGGACCTGCTGGTCATCCTGTCGTTCGACGGCCGGCCGTTCGAGAAATCGCTGGAGATTCTGAACCGCATCGACGTGCGTTTTCCGTGCGACCTGACCGCCCGACGTCCGGAAGACGTGCGGCGGCGCTACGAGGAGCGCGATCCCCTCATCCGGGAGGCGATGGACCGGGGAAAGGTGCTGTATGAACAGCACGGTTGAGGAATGGGTGGCGAAGGCCGACGCGTAAGGTTGTCACCCCGACCGAGTCCCCCGCCTTATTCTTTGTCATCCCGAGCGACCGAAGGGAGTCGAGGGATCTCGCCGTGCATTGTTGGCGTCAGACTCGGCCCATTCCGAGAACCATCCGGCCGAGAGGTCGTGCCAGTCTCGGTTCTTCGACTCAATGAGAGCGACCTTCTTCTCCCGCCGCCAGGGCTTGATTTGCTTTTCGCGCGCAATCGCCGCACGCACATCGAGCGTGTGCTCGTAGTACACCAGACAGTCTATGTTGTAGCACTTGGTGAACCCCGGAATGAGTTTGTGCTTGTGCTCATAGACGCGACGCAGCAGGTTGTTCGTAACGCCGACATAGAACGTGCCGGAGCGGTTGGCGAGGATATAGACGTAGTACTCAGCCATCACGCGACCTCCGTGATGACGAAAGGATACCGGCGAGACAGACGGGCAGCAACAGATTCACGGCGAGACCCCTCGACTCGCTGCGCTCGCTCGGGGTGACAACCCTAAAGGCGCGCGGCCAGACCCCGTCGCGCTCCTCCAGGCGGGGGAGCGTGATCCTACCAGTGGTCCCCCTTTGACAGCCGACCGGCAGGGGCGTATGATGTCGCGGCCGAATGGACGATCCGGCGGAAAGGAGGACGGGAATGGCCGACTGCACCAACCAGAAAAGAAACGCCAAGGACTGCACGTGCACCTATGCGTCATGCGACCGGCGGGGCCTGTGCTGCGAGTGCATCGTGTATCACCGGAGCCGCAGCGAGTTGCCCGGGTGCCTTTTCCCGCCCGAGGCCGAGCGAACCTACGACCGCAGCATCCGCAAGTACATCGAGGTGATGCAGAACGGGGCGTGAGGCGCGGCGGGCATGATCGCGATCATCGACAACTACGATTCGTTCACCTACAACCTGGTCCAGCGGATCGGGGAACTGGACGCGGGGGCGGACCTCCGCGTCTTCCGGAACGACAAGGTGTCGGTGGACGAGTTGGAAGCGCTGGCGCCGACGCGCCTGATTGTCTCGCCGGGTCCCGGCACGCCGCTCGACGGCGGGATTTCAAACGACGCCGTCCGGCGATTCGCCGGCCGGTGTCCGATCCTCGGCGTGTGTCTCGGCCACCAGTGCATGGCCTTTGCGTTCGGCGCGGAAATCGTGCGGGCCGACCGGCTCATGCACGGAAAAACAAGTATGATCCATCACGATGGGAGGACGATCTTTGAAGGCATCACGAATCCGTTCGAAGCGACGCGGTACCACAGCCTCATCATCCGGCCCGGCACGTTGCCGGAGGAGTTCGAAGTCTCGGCCCGCACGGATGAAGGCGAGATTATGGGCATCCGCCATCGCCGCTGGCCGATGGAAGGCGTCCAGTTTCACCCCGAAAGTTTTCTGACCGCCGAAGGACCCAAAATCCTCAAGAACTTTCTCCGACTTTAGCCCCTGCCGCGGAACCGCGCCCGGGGGACGTCCCGGCGGCGCAACGGCTGCGCATCCGGCGACCTGGAGCGTATAAGAACCCGTGGGCCAGAGGACAGGTTTGGGAGCGCACGCGTGATCCGGTTTAACTGTCGCTGCGGAAAACGAGTCAAGGTTCCGGCGGACGTGGCGGGCAAGCGCGTCCGGTGCCCGTTCTGCGGGCGAACCGTCCAGGCGCCCCGCGCCCGGGAGGATACGACGCCCGGCCTGGAGGCGCCCGTGGTGGAGGTCCTCTCCGGGCCCGCGGGCGAGGCCCCGGAACGAGGCGGCGCCACGGGCCTGGAGGCCCTCGCGCAGGCGGTCCGGGCGAACGGCGGCGCCAAGCCCGCCGACCGAAGCCCCCTTGCCGCCGCACGCCAGAAGGTCAAGAAACAGGAACTGCCGACCTCCGCCCAGTTGATCAGCCGGCGCGTCGGCGCAAGCCCCAACCACAACAAGGCGGTCCTGCTCGGCGTCATCGCGGCGGTGGTCCTCTTGGCCCTGGTGATCGGTCTGTCGGCGCTGATGGCCCACTCGTCCGGCGATTCGGAGAAGAAGCCGGCCGACCAGGCCGCGCCGCCGGTCGCCACGGGCCGCCGCGGCCCGCCGGGCGACCTGTTCAAGAACGTTCCCCCCGAGAAATAGCCGAGCGCCCCGCCG
>JBAUDW010000016.1:0-4484 GCA_049678285.1 Phycisphaerae bacterium | reverse complement strand
GGTAAAAACCGCGCCAAAAACGTGAAAAAACCCCTAAAAAAGTCAAAATTTCCGCTAGCCCATCTTACCAAAGGCACCCCGTCCGCCGAAAAAACCCCCCGGACGCTAGCGCCAAGGCCGGTGGCCTCCAAAAAATCGCCCAAAAATACCCCCCAAAACCTCCTCGAAAAAGTTATCCACAATCGCCGCCGTTTGTAAGTTCAGGTCGGGGAATGGTCTGGGAGCCCAGCCCAATCGCCTTTTTGCCTTGACAAAACCGACCCGCGGGCCCATCATGTTTCAGGCAGACTGTGTTTCTGGTCGATACTGAAACAAGGTGAGCCGACCCGCCGTGGCGGGCGGCACGGTACGATAGGAGAAAACGAGCCTGGAAACGGGGAAACGGGGTGGCCGCAACGCCCCGCGAGTGGTTGAGTCTAAGGCCAACGGAACCGGTGAAGCGAGGAATTGGACGGACGCCGGGGCCGGCCAATTATCAAAAGAAGGTAACCGGGTAACTTGACCGGCTGGATGTCTCAACCGGTCCTCATACCGCCGATGGGGCGGGAAAGGCAGGGCAAACCAGTGTGTGGGGTTCAGGGAGTGGGCGTCGCATCGTCCGAGCGTCTTCGGGAGAAGCCCGCGCGATTGACGTGAACTGAACCCTCCGCCGCCCTTTGTCTGCCGGTTACCTTTCGGTGCCTTTGGCCCACGGTCCGCGTGAGGCGGACCCACTCGGGGCGCAGCGTCTTTCCTCGTCTGCCGCGCCGGCTTCACGCGCGAGCGGCATCCCCCCTGGAAAGAGAGCGAGACCATGCTGCTGCTTGCACAGAATCCTATCCTGATCGTGTTGTTGGTCGTCGGCGTCGGCGCCCTGGCCGGAGGCGCCGGCTACGGCATGGCCGTGTGGCGAGCGCGGAAGCGGGCCCAGGAAGCGAAGGGCGAAGCCGACCAGATCGTCGCCCAGGCCCGCCGCGACGCCGAGGTCCTCCTGAAGGAAGCCCGGGTCGAGGCCAAGGAAGAAGCCATCCGCGCCCGCGAAACCTTCGAAAAAGAAACCGCTAAGACCCGCGAGGAAATGCGGGAACGCGAACGCCTCGCCGTCAAACGCGAGGACGGCATCGACAGCAAAATGGAAACGCTGAACAGCAAAGAAAAAACCATCACCGCCATGGAAAAACGGGTCTCCGAGCAGGAAAAAGGCCTCCAGACCCGGCAGGCGGAACTCGAACGACTCATCGCCGACGAAAAACAGCAACTCTACCGCATCAGCGGCCTGGGACAGGGCGAAGCGCGGGCCCTGCTCCTGGGGAAACTCGAGGCCGAGGTCCAGCACGAGGCCGCCGCCCTCATCCAGCGCGTCACCGACCAGGCCCAGGAAACCGCCGCCGACAAGGCCCGTGAAATCCTCACCACGACCATCCAGCGCCTGGCGTCGGACTTCACGGCCGAGGTCACCGTTGCCACCGTCGATATCCCCAGCGACGACATGAAGGGCCGAATCATCGGCCGCGAAGGCCGCAACATCCGCGCCTTCGAACGCGCCACCGGCATCGACGTCATCGTGGACGACACCCCCGGCGTCATCGTTCTGTCGTCCTTCAACCCCGTACGCCGGGAAGTTGCTCGCCGGGCCATGCAGAAACTCATCACCGACGGCCGCATCCAGCCCCCACGCATCGAACAGGTCGTCTCCGAAACCACCAAGGAAGTCGACAAGGACATCCTCGAGACGGGCAAACAGGTCGCCCTCGACACGGGCGTCCGCGGACTCCACCCCAAGGAAATCCAGTTGCTCGGCCAACTGAAGTACCGCACGAGTTACGGCCAGAGCGTGCTGCAGCACTCGATCGAGGTCGCCCACCTGTCGGCCATGCTCGCCGAGGAACTCGGGCTGGACGGCGAACTGGCGAAACGCGCCGGACTCCTCCACGACATCGGCAAGGCCGTCGACCACGAGGTCGAAGGCGGTCACCCCGAGATCGGCGCCGACATCGCCCGGCGATGCAACGAACCGCCCGAGATCGTCCACGCCATCGCCGGACACCACGAACCGAACATCAAGGACGCCCTCTACACCACCATCATCTCCGCCGCCGACGCCGTTAGCGCCTCCCGGCCCGGCGCACGGCGCGAAACCCTCCAGAAATACATCCAGCGCCTGGAAAAACTCGAGGGACTCGCGCGGCGATTCGAAGGCGTCCAGTCGGCCTATGCGATCCAGGCCGGCCGGGAGGTCCGCGTCATCGTCGACGCCCAGAAAGTGGACGACGCCTTGGCCGCCAAAACGTGCCGCGACATCGCCATGGCCGTCGAAGCCGAACTCCAGTATCCCGGCGAGGTGCGCGTCGTCCTCATCCGCGAACACCGCGTCATCGAATACGCGCGATAATACAAGGAGTTTTTTCGAGCCGCCCGCCTGGGCGGGCGGTCATCCTAACCCGCCGCGAAGCACCATTAACACGGGGGTTCACATGCAATTTCGCGCCCTTCTGGTCGGCGATGTGGTCGGCAAGCCCGGTCGCCGCGCCCTGGCCGTCTCGCTGCCCGGCCTCCTCGCCGAACGCTCCATCGACGTCGTCATCGTCAACGGCGAGAACGCGGCTGGAGGCTCCGGCCTGACGCCCGCCATCTTCGAGGAGTTCCGCGCCCTCGGCGTGGACGTCGTCACCATGGGCGACCACGTCTTTCGCCGACGCGAAATCCTGCCCCTCCTCGCCGAGTCCGACCGCATCCTCCGCCCCGCCAACCTCCCCCCCGAAGCCGCCGGACGCGGTTGGACCGTCCTGGAGAGCCAGTCGGGGTTCCCCTTCGCCGTCGTGAATCTCCTCGGACGCACCTTCATGAAACCCGCGGGCGATTGCCCGTTCCACGCGGCCGACCGGGCACTCGCGGAGATCGCCGACCGCGCGAAACTCATCTTCGTCGATTTCCACGCCGAGGCCACCAGCGAACGCATCGCGCTTGGGTGGCATCTCGACGGACGCGCGACCGCGGTCTTCGGCACGCACACGCACGTCCAGACGGCCGACGAGCGCGTCCTGCCGGGCGGCACAGCCTACATCTCGGATCTCGGCATGACCGGCCCGTACGACAGCATCCTCGGGCGGAAGAAGGAAAAGGTCCTCTCGGTCCTCGTGACGGGAATGCCGACGCACTTCGACGTCGCGACCGCCGACGCCCGCCTCTCCGGCGCCCTCGTCACCGCCGACACCCAGACCGGCCGGGCAACCGCCATCGAACGCCTCTCGATCCCCATCTCCGAACCCGCCGCGAAGAGCGACGAACCCGAAACGCCCGAACCCACCGACAATAGCGATTGAGCCGTTGCCTTAACCGCAGAGGACGCAGAGAGCGCAGAGAGAAGCGCCGGTAAAGAAGGATAGGCTTTGCGCGGCGGGTGTCCCCGGCCGTAGCGCAGTCAACTCTGTGCAGTATGGTCACACCAGCCTGACTTCTTCCCTACGTGCGTTGCCTTGCCGATTGATTCCGGCCACACGATGCGGTATCTAATCGGGCATGCCGCCATTTGACGCAAGCCTGATACCCGAGCCGGAAGCCGAAGCGCCGGAGACCGTCTGGGAACTCACGCGACGCATCCAGACCACGCTGGAGGACGGCTTTCCCCAGGTCTGGGTCGTCGGCGAGGTTTCGAACTTCAAGCGCCACACCTCCGGCCACGTCTTTTTCACCCTCAAGGACGAGCGGGCCAGCCTTCGGTGCGTCATCTGGAAATCCGCGGCCGAGCGATTGCGCCACGAGATCGCCGACGGCCTCGAGGTCGAGGCCAAGGGCCACCTCTCGGTCTTCGAAAAGGCGGGGAACTATCAACTCTACGTCTCGAGCATCAAACCCCGCGGCGTCGGGGCCCTGGAGGTCGCCTTCCGCCGCCTGAAGGAGAAGTTGGAGAAGGAAGGCCTCTTCGACCCGGCGCGCAAACGGCCTTTGCCGCGATTTCCCCGGCGCGTCGGCATCGTCACGAGCCCGACGGGCGCGGCCGTGCGAGACATCCTGCACGTTCTTGCGCGGCGCTGGCCGGCGGTGGAAATCGTCCTTGCCCCCGCGCTCGTCCAGGGGCTGGGAGCGGCGGCGGAGATCGTCCGCGGCATCCGATGGCTCAATCGCCTCCGCTCAATCGACGTCATCATCATCGGCCGGGGCGGCGGGAGCCTCGAAGACCTCTGGCCCTTTAACGAGGAATCCGTCGCCCGGGCCGTCTATGCGTCCGACGTGCCCGTCGTGAGCGCCGTCGGCCACGAGACGGACTTTTCGATCTCGGACTTCGTGGCGGACGTGCGTGCGCCGACGCCCTCGGCCGCGGCCGAGATCGTCGTCCCCGACTCGCGGGAGGTCCTGGCGGCGCTCGCGATGCTGGGCCGGCGGATGGCCCGGCACGTCCGGCACCGGCTGGAACGCCTGGGCGACCGGCTGGCCCTCGCGGCCCGGAGCCGATTCTTCGTCCACCCGGAAGAACTCGCGCTCGCTCGGGCGCAGGAACTGGAGGA
>JBAUDW010000015.1:0-3477 GCA_049678285.1 Phycisphaerae bacterium | reverse complement strand
TGGGCCGCGATCCACTCCGCGGGAACAAACGGCGAACTGTACACGACGGTCGTCACGTAGGTCGCTCCCGCCCCCGTCACTTCGCCTTGCGGGCGACGAAGAGTCCCTGGGCGATCTTGCCGGCGTGGGCGAGGCCCTGCATGAACTGCATCTCGCCGGCCATCGCCTGCATCAGGTCCGCGTCGAAGCCGATGATCTTCAGGGCGTCGTACGTCAGTTGCTTGCCGAGCATCCCCAGGTACAGGTCCGCGTAGGGCGCGAATCGGCCGGTGTCGGCGGCCGTTTCGACCTTGCACCCGTTCTTCGCCAGAAGGTCGCTGTAGCCTTTCAGGTCCTGGACGTTGGGAAACTTCATGAACGCGAGGAAGCGGTCGGCCTCCTTGTCCGTAAGGCGGGCGGGCCCCTCGACCCAGTCGGTGAAGGCGATGGCGCCGCCGGGTCTCACAACGCGTGCGGCCTCGGCGATGAGGCGGGGCTTGTCGACGACGTAACACCAGGCGTCCTCGCCCCAGACGAAGTCGGCGCTTGCATCCGGCAGGCCGCTCGAGCAGACGTCGGCGAGGACGAACCGGATTCGGCCGTCGAGTCCCTCGGCCTTGGTGCGCGCCCGGCCTCGCTCGACGACCGTGCGCGTCGCGTCCACGCCGGTCATCCGCTGGACGTTGCGGAATCGGACGAGGAACCGCATGCCGGCCCCGTTGCAGCAGCAGAAGTCCACGCCGCTGGAGCCGGCGGCGATCTTTGCCTTCTCCGCCAGGTCCATCGACGACGTGAAGCCGCCGATGTGGATCTGCTCGCCCATGACGAGTTCCCAGAGGTCGCCCTCGGGCCCGTCATAGACGGCTTGGACGTCCTTCAGGCCGATACCGGCGTGGGTCTTCATCGAGTCCCCTTTCGGCGCGGGCCCGGTCTTGGCGCCGGTCCGAACGGTTCCCGGGTTACGGCGTGGCGGCGCGGACGGTTTCGTAGAGCGCTTCGACGCGGACGGCGATGCGGGCCGAGTCGGACGGCGAGTAATCGGTCTCGATCCGCAGGTACGGCAGACCGAGTTCCTCTTCCGCCAGGCGCTTGACGCGGTTGGATTCGACGTCGTACGTCAGGCACGCCTGCCAGGCGAGTTCGACGACGCACGCGGGCCGGTAGTCGGCGGCGAGGCGGCGAAGGGAATCGAGGCGGCGATCGTTCGGCGTCATGACGGAGCATGGCAGGTGGAAATACTTTTCGGCGATGGCCCGAAGGGGATCGGCGGCCTCCTCGTCCACGTCCTCGAGAATGGGCTTGAGGCCGGTGCAATTCTCCATCGCGACGACGACGCCGCCGGCCTTCTCGACGATCTCCAGGACGCGCTCGGCGCCGTGGGCCATCGGCACGCCGGTCATCAGGACGCGAACGCGGCCGTCGGCGCCGGCGGGGCGCACCCGGCCCGGCGCGTCCAGGATTCGCTCGTACGCCTCGAGGTCCGCGGGGATGCCGGAGATGCTGCTCTTCAGGTCGAGGAGTTGTCGGCCGGTCATGGGGGGCGGGTCGGTCTTCATCGTCTCGGCGAGTCGTCGGCGAAGGGCGCGTTCGCGGTTCATCGTGGCGATGGCTTTGCGGAGGCAGGCGTCGGTGATGCGGACGTTGAAGCGGCGCTCCAGTTCCGCCTTCAGGCGCCCCAGTTCCCGGAGCCAGTGGTCGAAGGCGTCGGGCTCGTCCGGTTTCTGAGGCAATTCGAGGACGTGCATCGGGCGCGACGCGGCGAGGAGTTCGTACATCTTCTTTTTGCCGTCGCACGTCGTCTCGGCCACGATTAGGTCGGCCATCTCGAGGAACGGGTTCTTCTTCTCCAGGTGGTAGCCGTAGGTGGACTTGATGAGGGGGCAAAGGTTGGCGGGCAGATCGCGTTCGGCGGGGGGCACCATCTTGGCCGACCCGCCACAGAGGCACACCGGGACGGCGCCGGCGGCAAGGAGGATTTCTCGCGGCGTGAACTCGCAGAGGATGCCGACGACGGGTCGGCCCTGGGCCTTTGCGGCGGTCGCGTACTCGAGACAGTTGGGGATCATGCGGCCGAAGCGTTCGAAGGGGCAGGCGCCGGCACCCGACCGAGAGGGCCCGCAAGCGCTTTGGGCCGGCGTACCGCCGGAGCACTCGCTCATGGCCTGTTCCTTCCGGGCGAATCGCCGTGGCCGGCGTCTTTCGGCGGCGACGGATTCCGGCCGGCGCATAAAGAAACGGGGAAGCGCTTGGGCGCTTCCCCGGGGTGGACCTTCACTGCGCTCGCTACTCGACGGTGAGCCAGGTCTCCTCTTGCTGCCATTTGAAGGGCCCGAGGTTCGGCTGGACCTTGACCTGAACCTTGCCTTTGAATGCGGTTGGTACTCGCCATGAGTACCGGCAGGTTCCGCCTCAACCATACTCGAAGGTGCCGGTGGTAAGGACTTTGCCGGACTCGTCGGAGAACTGCAACTGGGGCGTCGGCGCCCGCATCTTGCCCCGG
Organism: Phycisphaerae bacterium; assembly: GCA_049678285.1. Classification (GTDB taxonomy): domain Bacteria; phylum Planctomycetota; class Phycisphaerae; order FEN-1346; family FEN-1346; genus JAPLMM01. The sequence goes on along the minus strand of JBAUDW010000015.1, from coordinate 998 downwards.
TAAACGACCGGGGAGTACATCTCGCCGGACTTGCCGACGTACGCCAAGCCGACGTAAACGGACTTGGTGGATCCCTTCGCCAGGATGCTGCACGACGCCTTGACGGTGATCGGCTCGCCGCCTTCGACTTCCGTCGTCTGTCCTTCGGCGACACTGATCGTCGCCAGTTTGCCGTACGGGCCCGAACTGGTGAGTTTCCAGAGGACGGGCTTGCCCTTGTTGTCAACCCCGCGGGCGTAGAGTTCGATGCCGGCGGGCTTGTACTCGCCCGGAGGCAGGGAGGCTTCTTTGTTCGCCGGAATGGCGGCCTTCTGGCCGAAGACCACCAGGTTGAGGATCATTCCCGGCGTGACGACCTTCAGTTTGCCGCCGTTCGCGGCAGACAGAAGAACGGTTGCCGACAGGCCGACCAACATCGCGGCCACAGCGACCCGCATCGTCCATTTCATGGGCAGGCCTCCTGTTCTCCGCACGACCCCCCCTCGTGACTCATCGGCCAAGCGCCGATCCCCCGTACAGTCTTTCGACACTGCTGTCAAGCATACCCCGCCCGGCGGCGCCGGTCAAGCACTTTGACGCAGGAATCCGGCGTCCGGTTCCGCCCCCGGGGGCTTGCGATGGGTCCCTCTTGTGCCCCGTACCCCGCTCTGCCGACCGGTTGGATGCCGCGGCCCTTTAGGGACAATGGCGCCCCTTGGACCGCGAAGGGGGACGTGGAACCATGAAGCGAACCATCGGCCTGGTGCTCGGCGGATACGGGCGGCGCCCGCGCCGCGGCAGCCGGCCTTGACTCGCCCGGGCTCGCGCCTAGAATGGCGCAGGCAGGGGAACCGCAAGATGCGGATGCTTCGATATACCCTACTGGCGCTGGTCGTCGCCGCGGCCTCGGCCGATACGGGCGTCGCCGCGGCCTCCTGCCGCGTCCGCCCGAGGCACCGTTCGGCGTTCGGTTGCCGCGCGCGGACCCAAGGGTGCTGCCGCCCCACCCGCCCCGTGAC
>JBAUDW010000014.1:0-2152 GCA_049678285.1 Phycisphaerae bacterium | reverse complement strand
CATGCATGGCCACGCAAAACAGCGTGGCCATGCCACCCGTCCAATCTAACTGACGATAGCGAAGGACATTACACGCAAGATGCAAAATCCTGTAAAATGGCGGGGCTACACCCCGCTAACGCGGGGCGAAGGCCCATGAATGGGCCTGACAGCCACTGTCACAATCCGCGGCCACACCCAGTTCCCCCACGCCGGTTCACGGTGGTGGTCTGGCGAAGGCCAGGACCCGTTGGCCGGGGTCGCCTGGCGGTGGGGGCGGGAGAGGGAAAAACCGGGGAAAATCCGAAAAAATTTTCCTCCGTAAGTCCTTTATTTACAGGCAGTTGGCTTCGCCCACCCCCTCCCATCCCCGATTTGACTTTGCCGAAATCTGTGGTATACTCCTCATGGAGTTAGGGGCCGGCGAGCCGCACGGTGCGGCATCGGGTCTTTAGGGTTGGGGACAAGTCTGGAACCGGAAAAGCATCTCTTTGCTAGATTGGCGAAGCCCGCCCCGTAGTATGACACTACGGGGCCCGCCGCGGAGGCCGGCAGCGGGAGCCCGTCGCGTGATGCGCCGGGTGGCATGCTCACGCTGTGCCTTTGCGTGAGCATGCGTCCGCTCTCCATGCCCACCCGAAACGGGGTGGGCATGCCACCCGCCGTGCCACCGCGCGAATGTTGCGTCCCACGCTGCCGTTCTACTTCGTCGAGAACTTGTGGATCATCGTGTGCGTGTACATCTCGCCTGGCCGCAGGACCACCGGCGGGAAGTCCGGCTTGTTCGGCGAATCCGGGTAGTGCTGCGTTTCGAGGCAGAAGCCGTAGTGCTTCTTGTACACGACGCCCCCTTTGCCCTTGACGGTGCCGTCCAGGAAGTTGCCCGAGTAGAACTGGATGCCCGGCTGGTCGGTGTAGATTTCCATCACCCGTCCGCTCTTGGGCTCGACCGCGCGTGCCGCCAGCCGCACGCCCTTGCCGTAGTCGCCGCGTAGGACGAAGTTGTGGTCGTAGCCGCCCTCCACCTGTTCGATCCGGGCGCCGATGGCAGTCGGCGTCGTGAAATCCATGGGCGTGTCCTTCACGGGCTTGAGTTCGCCGGTGGGTATCAGGCCGGCATCCACGGGAGTGTAGCGGTCGGCGCTGAGCATCAATTCATGGCCCAGCACATCGCCGGCCGCAGGGCCCGCCAGGTTCCAGTAGGTATGGTGCGCGAGGTTCACCACGGTTGGCTTGTCGGTCGTGGCGGAGAACTCGACCTTGAACTCGTTGTCGTCCGTCAGGGTGTAAAGGGCCGTCACCTGGAGGTTCCCCGGGTACCCTTCCTCGCCGTCCTTCGAGAGGTAGGTGAACTTGACGCCGACGGCGTCGTCGGTCCGGACGGTCTCGGCGTTCCAGAGGCGTTTGTCGAAGCCCTGGATGCCGCCGTGCAGGTGGTTCTCGTCGTTGTTGGTCGCCAGCGTGTAGGTTGTGCCGTCGAGCGTGAACTTGCCCTTGGCGATGCGGTTGGCGTATCGTCCGACGGTCGCTCCGAAGTAAGAGGTGTTCGTCAACCATCCCTCGAGCGTCTCGTAGCCGAGCGTCACGTCGGTCAGGTTGCCGTCCGCGTCGGGCACCTGGATGCTGACGGTGATCGCCCCGTAATTGGTCAGCCTCGCCCTCAGGCCTTTGGCGTTGGTCAGCGTGTAGATGTCCACCGGTCTTCCGTCCGGCAAATTGCCGTAAGGCGCTTTCTCGACGGTCATTTGCGTTTCACCTTTTTCTGTCGGCCCGCCTGTCGGAGGCGTAGCACTTTCGCAGGAAACGAGAGGCATACAGCAGGCAACAAGGCTCAACAGCAACAAACCGGATTTGCAGTACGTCATCGCGTGTCCTCCCAAATTGCTGACGAAAAAGCCTGTTCCCTCCCTCCGACCGGCATATTAGACACTCACGCATGCTCCAGCGCAAGGGTGATTTCTGAAAGAGATCGGTTGGGTGTGGCCGCGGATCGTGACAGTGGCTGTCAGGCCCATTCATGGGCCTTTGCCCCGCGTTAGCGGGGTGTAGCCCCGCCATTTTACAGGATTTTGCGCCATTGCTATAAGTTCTTGCGCAACAAGCAGTTCGCTCTTATGCTTGTCTTGAACCCCTTTTCAGGAGACAAAGCATGGAGAGCGAACTGTGGCCGAGA
>JBAUDW010000013.1:0-7069 GCA_049678285.1 Phycisphaerae bacterium | reverse complement strand
CATGCATGGGGGCAATTTGCATGTCCACCCGGAACAGGGTGGACATGCCACCCACCGCGTAGATGCAAAATTCTGATGAGCATTGGGGGCATGGTGCCCGGTCGGCGGACGGCCGCACGGCGTCCTGCCGCGGGTCCGGCGCGCTAGCGCTCTGTTACTCGTCAATGGATGGGTGCCACGCTTTCGCTTGCGAAAGCGTGCGCCCCCACCAGGAACATGCTTTCGCAACGGCGCGAAAGCATGGCACCCCTCAGAACAGGTGTCACGGAACACTCGAACGACATGGCCAAGCGGATCGGCAAGGCCGACTTCAGCCGCGACGACGGCGCGCGGGCGGAGCGTGGACCGGCAGGCGTGTAGTACGTATCTACACACGTAAGGCCGCGCGGACCTTCGACAGAAGGTCGGCGGGAAGGTAGGGTTTCTGGATAAAGCCTGCGAGGCCGGCCGGGGCGAAACGGCGGGTGGCGTCCTGTTCGTTGTAGCCGGACGAAAGGATGACGGGCACCTCGGGGCGGATGGAGCGGAGTTCGGCGAAGACCTCCTCGCCGGCCAGGTCGGGCATGGTCATGTCGAGGAGGACGGCGACGATGCGGTCGGCGCATGCGCGGAAGCGTTCGAGGCCTTCGCGTCCTGAAGCGTCGACAAGGACCTCGAAGCCGGCCCTTTCGAGGATAGCGCGGGCCACGTCGCGGACGGAAGGTTCGTCGTCAATGACCAGCACCGTCCCGGAGCCGCGGAAACCCTCAGCGGGACCGGGGGCGGCATCTTCGGCGGGCGCCGCAGGTTCGTGGGTCCCCTGCCCTTCAACGTCGGCGGCGGGGAAAAGGATCTTGACGGTGGTGCCATGGCCGGGCTCGCTATAGACGCGGACGGCGCCGAGGTGGCCGCGGACGATGCCGAGGACGGCGGCGAGGCCCAGGCCGCGCCCGGAGAACTTGGTGGAGAAGAAGGGGTCGAAGATTTTGGCCTGGGTTTCGGCGTCCATGCCGCAGCCCGTGTCCGAGACTTCGAGGAAGACATACGGCCCTTCGGAGAGATCGTCGTCAAGAGAGGCTTCCTGGAGGTACGGTCGGTCGGCGTAAAGGGTGCCGGTGGCGGCGGTGATGGTGCCGCCGGCATCGCCGACGGCCTCCGAGGCGTTCGTCAGGAGGTTCATGACGACCTGGCGGATCTGGGTGGCGTCGGCGAGGATGGGCGGGAGGTCGGGGGCGAGATGGAGGTCGAGGGCGGCGCGTCGCGGGATGGAGACACGGAGGAGGTCGGCGGTGTCGCGCACCAAGTCGGAGAGATTGGCCGCCCCAATCTGGAACTTCCCTTTGCCTGCGAAGGCGAGGAGTTGGTTCGTCAGGTCGCGGGCGCGGAGGGCGGCCTGTTCGATCTGGTCGCAGTATTTTCGGAGCGGGGAGTCGGGGGGCATTTCCAGATGCGCCAGTCCGGCGTTTCCGAGGATGCCGACGAGGAGGTTGTTGAAGTCGTGGGCGATGCCGCCGGCCAGGACGCCGAGGCTCTCGAGTTTCTGGGCGTCGCGGACTCTCGCTTCGAGCCTGCGCCGTTCCTCCTCCGCACGCCGCTGCTCCGTAATGTCGAGGGTGACTTCGACGGCGCCGGCAATGTTCCCCTCCGCGTCGCGAATGGGATACCCCTTGATGAACCAGTACCGCCCGTCCTCCGACTGGAGTTCCGCTACCCCGGCCTCTCCGGTCTCAAGGGCCTTGTGAACGGGGCAGCCGGGGCACGGCTCGGTGCGGGGGTGAAACACGGTGTAGCACGAACGTCCGACCAGTTGGTCGGGCGTCGCGCCGACGAACTCCGCCGCGGCGCGGTTGGCCCAGATGATGCGGTGGCGGGTGTCCTGGAAGAGGACCTGCTCGGCGACGCTGGAGAGGATGAGGTCCTTTTCGCGTTCGGATTTTCGGAGGGCTTCCTCAGCGAGGACGCGGTCGCTGACGTCGCGGCCGACCGCCTGGTACCCGACCACCCGGCCCGCCGAATCGAACAGCGCCCGGTTCGTCCACTGCATCCACCGGATGCCGCCCTCGGGCGCTATCACCTGGTGCTCGTGGGTGGCGGCCGGCCGCTCCGGCGTAAGGGAGGCGAAATGGTCGGCGACGCGCGCCTGGTCCTCGGGCGGAATGAGAGGCATGAAGGACTGGCCGACGAGTTCCTCGCGCCGCTTGCCGAAGTAGCGGCAATAGGCGTCGTTGACGAAAGTGATCCGCCCGTCGGGGAGCCACCGGCAGATGAACTCGGCCTGGTGTTCGACGACCGCGCGGTACTCGGCCTCGGACCGTCGGAGGGCCTTGAGTTCTTCGAGGAGTCGGGCCTTGGTCTTTCGCGTATCCTGCATTGGCATCCCCCCTTCGAGATGCATTATACACGCCCGGCCGGGCGGCGGCTACTCCACCAGTTCCAGCATCTTGTCGTAGAAGGTTCGGTAGTCGTCGCGGCCGGCCGACTTCAGCATCGCCATGGCCGCACGCGGGTGCTGGTTCAGAATCCCCGTGATCATGTACGGGATCATGTAGCCCCACTCGATTTCTTTCTGGAGCGGCAGGATGGTCCGCACGACGCAGTCGAGGATGGGGCGGATGTTGAACTTCGGGTTCTTGAGGAACCCGAGGAGGAGTTCCGTGGGACAGTTGCCGGCCGCCCGGCCCAGGCCGTAGATCGTCCCGTCCAGAAAGTTGGCGCCCTTGATGATGCCCTCGACGGTGTTGGCGAAGGCGAGTTGCTGGTTGTTGTGGAAGTGGACGCCGACCTCGACCCCCTCGCCCAGGATGCGTTTGTACTTTTCGACGAAAAAGTCCACCTGCTCGGAATAGAGGGCCCCGAAGGAATCGACGACGTAGCAGGCGGCGATGCCGGTCTCCTCGCGGATCTGTTCCAGCGCCGGGTCCAGGTCGAAATCCGGTTCCGTCGAGATGGACATGATGTTGATCGTCGTCTCGTAGCCCTTCGCGCGGGCGGCGTTCTCGATGGCGATGGCCTTGTCAATGTCCTTGACGTACGTGGCCACGCGGACCGTGTCCACGACCGAGTCCTTCTTTTCCAAAAGGTCCTCCGCCGAGGCCTTGTGGGCGTCCTGCATGACGGCGATTTTCGTGCCGGGGTTCTCGATGCCGTCGGTCGCCCGCCTGAGGTCTTCCTCGTCGCAGAACCGCCATGGGCCGAACTCGGCGGGGGAGAACATCGCCTTGGAGTTGCGGTACCCCAGTTCCACGTAATCAATCCCCGCCTCGCAACAGGCGCGATAGACCGCCCGGACGGTCTCCAGGCTAAAGTGCGAATCGTTCGCCAATCCGCCGTCGCGGATGGTGCAATCCAGCACCTTGATTTGCGGTCGAAACACGCTCGCTCCTTTGCTCGGGTCCGCCCCCGCGCCGTCCGCCGTTCAATCCGCCCTTCGACCATGCTCAGGGCCCTGAGGCTCTCGAAGGGCAATCCGCAATTTTACCCGCCGTCTTGTCCGCCGTAGCCTCGGCGAAGGCGGAAGCCTCGGCGAAGGCGGGCCGAAATCCGCAATCGAATCCCCCCGGCCATGCGGTCGGAGCATTATACCCGTTTTCGGACGGGAGGGAAGAGGGTTGAGACAGGGAGGGTCACCTGCCCTGGCTGAGGCGCTCGTAGTAGCGTTTCAGATACTCTTCGTAGCCGCGGGGCATGGGTTTTTCGAGGGCGTCGAGGAGTTCGTCCTGGACCTCGGTCGGCAGGGCGGTTGAGGCGTCGGTGCGGATGCGGACCTCGCCCCCGAGGAGCATCTTCGTGCTCTTCAGGTTTTCCAAGAGCACGTCGCGCCGGCGCAGCGCGTTCTGGTATCGGCCGGCCAGGAGGTCGCGCTGGACCCGCCGCATGGCCTCGATGGCTTCGCCCAAGGCGAAGGACTGGTAGTTGCGGACTTCCAGACCCGCCTTGACGCCCTCGGCCTTGTTGCGGAGTTGGGCCTGTTTCTTGGCGAGGTCGCCCATGCGGCGCGCGAGTTCCTGCGGGACGGGGCCTTCGAGTCCCTCGGAGCCAGCGCCGGAGATTTTTCCGCCGCCCGTCGCGCCGGTCGGGGCTTCCGCGCTGGTGTCGTTGACTTCGCCCTGGCTGAAGGCGTCGGGCGAGAGGCGGGTGGGGGTTCGCCGGCCGCCTTTGCCGGTGGCGTCTTCCTCGACGAATTCACCGCTCGATTTCCCCGTCCGCCCTTCGCCGCTGCGTCCGCCGATCTCGCTCGTATTCGGGAGGGCGTTGCCGGTGACCCCTTTGGCGGAATAGTTGGAGATGGGCCCGTCCATGGCGTCCCAGCCGGCGCCTTTGTCAAGGGAGTCGGCGGCGGTGCTCGTCGTGTCCTCTATCTCCTCGAAGAGGTCCTCTTCCTGTTCCAGGAGGTCGCCGACGAGGTCTTCCATCTCGGCGGGGAGTTCGGCATGGGGAATCTCGACGTCGCCGAGGGCGTCCTCCTGTTTCCACGCCGCCCGGTCGGGCTGGTCGGGGAGCCAGCGCTCGAGGTTCTCGACGATCTCCTCGGCGCCTTCCATGCCGAGTTCCTCGAGCGGGACGACGATGTCCATGGCCTTTTTCGCGAGGGCGTCCTCGGCCATTTCGACGTCGGTTTTGACCTCGATGAGTTCCTTCACCAGGCTCGGGTTGGAGGCGTCGAGGGCAGGCACCTTCGAGAGGTCCGTGATCTGTTCGTTGAGAAACTTTTCCCACTGGTCCTCGATGGCCTCGAGTTTCTTAAGGTCCCGCTGGTCGGCCTCGGTGAAGTCGTCCACGGGTCGCTTGGCGAGTTCCTTGGTGGCCTCGATGACTTTCTTCTGCTGGTCGATGAATTCCTTGAGGCGGTCCCGGAGGGCCTGGAGTTTCGCCTGCACGTCGGGCGGCAGGTCCGAGGCGTCGAGGCGGTTCTGGTCGGCGCGGACGGCATCGGCGAGGCGCGGCAAAATGTCCAGGATCCGGCGGAGGACGGCGATGATGGCGTCCTGGTCGGCGGCGAGGGCGCCGGCCAGCGGCGCGAGGTCCGCCAAGCGGGCCTCCGCGGCGGGGGCAGCCAAGGTGGCGGCCTTCGTGACGGCCGAGGCCATCTCGTTCGCCGACAGCGCCTCCAGCGTCACCTTGATGGGCATCGTGTCGGCGTCGAAAGCAACCTCGCGCGTGACGGCGAGGGTTGAGTCGCGGATGGCGCGCTGGGCCTGGGCCAGGCCGGCGCCGACGGCGCGGGCGGCGTCGAGCGACTTTTGCCGGCCGACGGTTTCGAGAGTCGCGCGGGCGGCTTCCTGAGCCTTCAGGATCTCGCGCAGCCGCTCGAAAAGGAGCGAGAGTTGGCGGAGTTTCTCCTCGGCGGCGGCTTTTTTGTCCTGGACGAGGATCTTGAACTTGACGGTGGGGGCGACGTTGGGTCCCTGGGGCGTCCGGCCGCCCTGGTAGGTTCGGCGGTCGCGGGCCTCGGCCCAGCAGGTGATCGTCTGGCCGGGGCGGACCTTCGCGGGGTCCACAAGGAATGCGTAGTCCAGGATGGCGTCCTTGGGGTCAGCGAACTTGCGCCAGACCTGGACGGTTACGGGCTGGGGCTCGGTGTCGGCCTGGGCGAAGAGGCGGACGTCGGCGAGGCCGAAGCGGTCGGCGGCCTTGAGGCTCATCGTAACGGTTTCGCCGGGGGCGGCGACGACGTCGCCGCGCGGCAGCGTGAAGGCAATGGCGGGCGGAGAGTCGGCGAGCGCGATGATGCGGTACACGACGGCCGCGCGGTCCGGCCCGTGATCCTCGAGACGAATCTGGTAGACGTCGTCCGCGAGGACGGTGAAGCGAGCGGCGAGGGACCGGCCCTCGCTCGCGGGGAGGCACTTGAGGGCCTCGCCGCCGCCGAACAGGAGACTCGCGCCCGCGACGGGGGCGGAGACGCGGACGGTCATCTCGACGCGGGTACCGACGAGGCAGCGGATTTCGCCGCCCGTGTCCGCGACGGTCTGCGGTTCGAGGCCGGTGTAGTCGGGGTAAATGTAGCGGAGGTCAACCGTCTCGACGAGGGGCGGTTCGCGGAGGGTGACGGTGAAAGGCCGGCTCTCGGAGCCGCCGATGTTCAACCGGTAGTCGAACGGGCGGACGACCTGGGGCACGCGGTAGGTGAACCGCTCGAGACGTTTGCCGCCACGCGCCAAGTCGCGGCGCAGAGCGGTCCCGCTCTCTTCGCGGATCTCGACGAAGCCTTCGTACGGCCGGCCCTGGGGATCGGCGATCGCGGCCTCGATGTCCATCGGTTCGCCCTTGGTCCATTCGACGGTGCCGGGCGCGACGGAGAGGATGCGGACGGCGCCGACGGAGGGGATGCTCTTGTCGAACGGCAGGAGGACCTGGAGACCGGCGGAGAGGAATCGCGGTGCGGCCAAGGCGATGAAGACAGCGAGGGCGAGGGCGGCGGCGGCCGCGGCGGCGGCCCAGCGTTTGGCGCGGCGGGTGCTGGTGGCCTGAAGAAGGTCGACGCCGACGACGTCCGCGGCCGCCTCGCTGACGGCCATCTGCACCAGAACGGGCGACCACTCCGACGCCCGCTCCGTCAGGAGGAGCGTGTTGATGAGACTGTTGCCGAGTTGCGGGAGGCGAATCTCGATGAAGCGGGCGACCTCTTTCGGATTCGGCTCTCGGCGAAGGGGGCTGAGGATGTGCCGCCAGAACGCCCACAGAATCGCGCCCGCGCCGACCAGAAGCAGCGCAAGCCGGCCGGCCGGACCGAAACGGAGGAATCCCTGGACGAGCGTGGCGCCCAGGATGGCGCCGCAGAAGACGGTCATGAAGGAGAAGAAGCCTTCGGTGAAACGCAGGGTGCGGATGCGGCCTCGGACGGCCTCGATGCGGGCCATCACCTCAAAATACGGCATATAGTTGGTGAGGGTGGTCAAGGCGTCTCACCCGCCTTCGCCGGAGCGTGGCAAAACTGCACGCTCCTCCTCTCTACCTATACGAGCGGCCGGCGTGTCAAAACAGCCTTTAGGGGCTGTTGCAATTCCCTCTCCCCCGGTGGGAGAGGGCTAGGGTGAGGGGGCATAGTGGGCTTCCCAAGGCCTTTTTCACCCTCACCCCTTCCCTCTCC
>JBAUDW010000012.1:0-2609 GCA_049678285.1 Phycisphaerae bacterium | reverse complement strand
CGCGAGGAGGTCCGCGCCGGCCGCCGGCAACTCATCGAGCGCCTCGGCCAGGCGCTCGGCGCTCAAAAAGTTGGATGAAACCACGATGCCGTCGATGTAAACCGCGCCGGCGTGCTTGTCGCAAAGGTGGAACCTCGCCCGGCGAACGGGCTGGCCGGCCGCATCGAGCCACTTGCTCGCCTCGCGCCAGCTGCCGGACGATTCGACCGCTCCGCACGCGAGGCACACGTGGCCGACGATCGGCTCGTCGTTCTCCAGCACCTGCGGCGCCAGGAGCCGAAGCCGATCCAGAAAATCCCGCTCATGCGCTTCCAGGCACGCGTCGCACACGCGGACGGGAATCCACGGCCAGATGCCGACCATCGCCCGGTACTCGGGAATCGCGAGCCGGCGATTCAGTCCTTTCAGCAGAAACCGTTCTTTGCAGATGTCGCACCGGGCCATGCGCATCCCTCAAGGTTTCGCGAAGAGCATCCAGATCCCGATGCCGATGAATCCCGCCGCCGCCACGTAGTGCAGCAGCCGGGCCGGCACCACCTCCTTGCCCACGTAGCCGAGCACCGTCGCGATGACAGTCGTCACCACGAGGGCCAGGCACGCCCCCAGGCAGACGGACCACGGCCTCTGACTTTTCGCGCTGAACAATAGGACGCTCAGTTGCGTCTTGTCGCCCAATTCCGCGAGAAAAATGATGCCGAACGTCGACAGAATCGTCTTCAAGTCCATGGCCCGGTCCTTTCCGCTTGGGGGCCTTCAGAATAGCCCCCGTGGGGCCTCCCCTCAATCAAAAAGCCGGGTGGCATGGCCACACTGTTTTGCGTGGCCATGCGGGGAGACACTTTGCATGTCCACCCAGAACAGGGTGGACATGCCACCCCCTGGGGGCCTCCCCTCGACCAAAAAGCCGGGTGGCATGGCCACGCTGTTTTGCGTGGCCATGCGGGGAGACACTTTGCATGTCCACCCAGAACAGGGTGGACATGCCACCCCCTTGGGGGCCTCCCCTCAACCAAAAAGCCGGTCCCGGCCTCTGCCGAAAGGCGGGAACCGCCCCCGCGGCTTCGCGTCTAACCTTTCGTCGAAGTTGCCGCACCGGCTGTGCCGATAAAGAAATGGCGGCCCCCCTGCGCTTGAGCGCTCTCGGAGCATCCCCTACCTGGAAAGTCCGTCCGTGCCGAGCCGCCAAGGAGCCCCGCCGGGCCGTTTCCTCCGCCACGTGCTGGTGTCGGTCCAGAGCGTGCTTCGCCGCCGCGCCGCCGTCCGGTCGGCCGTCTGGGCGTCGGCTGCCGCCCTCGCCGCCCTCACCTTGGTTCTCGCCGTCGACGCGGTCTGGGTGTACCCGCGTTCGTCGCGTCCGGCGGTCTATCTGATGGCCGCTCTTGCCGGGGCGGCCGGGGTGGCGATTTCCATGCTTCTGGCGTGGGCTCGCAAGCCGTCCCTGTTCTACGTGGCGAGGCTGATTGAGCGAGGCCGGCCTGAACTCAAGAACGACCTGATGACGTTCCTGGACCTTTCGGCAGATTCTGGGGCCGACCCGTCCGCGGCGGTCGCCATCGCCCGCCGGTCGGCGCGCCTCCTGGCGAAGTTCGAGCCGACCCGTCTTCTATCGCCGCATCGGCTGCGGCGACCCTGTGCCGCCGTCGTCGGCGCGGCCGTGGCCCTGGCGGTCGGCGTCTGGCTTGCCCAGGGCGTCTTGTTCCAGCCCTGGATCAGCCAGGCCGAGGCCGGGCTGGTCTCCGGCGGGTCTGCGGCCGCTGCGCTCGGCGGTTCCGGGACCCCGCCGGTCGAAACGGCGGGCGCGGTGGCCGCGCAACCCGAAGAACTCGCCGCGTCGCTCGCCCCTTCGCCGGAGCCGAAACGCGACGGCGAGCAGCCCCGGCGCGCCGGGACCGCTCAGCAGAAAGAAGCGTCCGCACCCGGTTCCGAGCAGGCCGCCTCGGGGGCGCTGGCGGACGAGATAGCGGCTGAAGCCAAGACATTGGAGCACCTCGCTTCCGCACTCCAGGCCCTTGCGAGTAGTCCTTCGTCGTCCGCCGATCAAGGTCCGGCCGGCGCGGGCCAAGGCGCGGGCCGCGATAGCAGTCAGGAATCACAGCGAGGCGGCGGTAGCGATCCGGCCGGATCCGAAGGTCCGACTCCACTCGCCTCCGCCGGGTCGTCTGAAGGCAGCTCCGAAGGCAATCGCGATGGCACGGCTGGCGGAACGGAACACACAGAAACGGGAAACAACGGTAGCGGCGCGGAACACCAACAGGCTTCCGCCGGCAGCGCGGAATCGCCGGGAACTGCCGCAGGCGGCCCCGGCGGCACGGGCGCCAGCACGCCACAGGGCAACAACGGGCAGGGCGGCGGCGCCGGTCGCCAGACGAGCGGCCCGGGCCGCCCGCCGATTCCCGAGCGTCCGCAGCCGACGGCTTTTCCGAAAAACCCCCTTGACGCGACCCGGTGGGCCGACCGATTAATAAAGGAGGCGGACCGCAGGCTTCGCGAAGGCGAGGTCAGCGATGCCTTTCTCGACCGCATGGGGATGAGCCAGGCCGACTTCCGCCGGTTCGTGGTGGCCTGGAAGCGGCGGCTGGAGTCGGCCGCCCGGGGGCCCGACGTGACGC
>JBAUDW010000011.1:0-7854 GCA_049678285.1 Phycisphaerae bacterium | reverse complement strand
AAACAGCAGAGGCGGCTGGGGGAAATGACGAAATTTACCCGCCAGTGGCGGGTCCGAATGACGAATGGCGGGGGGGGGGAAGCAGGATGGGGTGGCCGGAAATCCCTGTGTCCGGAATTCCCCGAATTCCCTTGCACCTATCGCCAGGATACACCTTGACCGACTGGGTGCGGGCGTTTACTCTGACGCCCATGTCAGAACACGCATCTGCGACCGGAATTGAGCAGGTCAAGAAGTTGGTACAAGGCTTTCGCGTCAACCTGAAGAACCTGCGCGACGAGAAGATATCGGAAGCAGTCATACGCCAAGAGTATATTGACCCATTCTGGAAAGCGTTAGGATGGGACGTCGCCAACACCGCCCACCGCTCTACGGCCGAAAAAGACGTGGTTATTGAGGCCACGGTCGGCACTATCGAATCTGAACGGATGCACTCACGACGCCCCGACTACCTTTTCCGCATCGATGGATTCCCGCGTTTTGTCGTGGAAGCCAAGAAGCCCGCCGTGGACCTCCAGACAGACCGGGATGCCATTTTCCAAGCCAAGACCTATGCCTGGAGCGCTCAAATCCCGTTCGCCATCCTGACGGACTTCGAGGAATTCCGCCTCTTTGACGCCACGCTTAAGCCCTATCACGCCGAGCCCTCGCGCGGCCTGATCCAGGAGTTCGATCTTCGGTTTGAAAACTATGAAACGCAATGGGACGCTCTCTCCGGCACCTTCTGCCGGGAGGCTGTGGCCGGAGGTTCGCTCGAACGGCTGCTAGCCAAGATTAAACACGTACAGGCGGGCCGCCGAGTGCGCGGCGTTGACCGCATGCTGATTGACCTGCGCGGCAGCGAACCGGTTGACCGCGTATTTTTGAAACACCTCGAAGACTATCGCTTACGTTTCGCCCGAGCCTTATACAAGGAAAACCGCAGCGCTTTCCCCGAAGCCGATACCCGCCACGGCGCCGCCAAACTGACCGAAGCCGTCCAGCGGTTGGTTGACCGGCTGGTCTTCATCCGCGTCTGCGAGGACCGTGGCGTCCTCGAATATGGCACTCTTCGCCAAATTCTCAACCGTGCGGCCGATCAACGCCTGGACGTTTATCCGCTGTTGACCACGGAGTTTCGCGACTTCGATGCCAAGTTCAACGGCTACCTTTTTAAGGCTCACTCTCTCTCTGAGCAACTGACCGTTCCGGCCGACCTCCTGGCTGAATTCATCCGTTCACTCTACCTCCCGGAAGGGCCGTATCGTTTCGAAGCCATCGGCGACGATCTCCTGGGCATCATTTACGAACGATTCCTGGGCAGCACAATCACAGTAAAGAAGAACATCGTCGAGGCCGAGGAAAAGCCGGAGGTCCGGCACGCCGGCGGCGTTTATTACACGCCCCGCTTCGTCGTGGATACCATCGTCCGGCGGGTCGTCGGTCCAAAGGTTCAGGGCAAGACACCCCTGGAAATCCTCGATGTCAAGATTCTCGACCCCGCTTGCGGGTCCGGTTCATTTTTGATTTCCGCCCTGCAATACCTCTACGACCATTGCACGCGGTACGTAACGGAACATCCTGATGCCGCTATCGTTCCCGCAAGCCCTCGCGCCCGCAAACGCACCGCCAAGATCGCCTTCAAGGATGACCAAGGCCAGTGGCACCTGTCACCGGAGTTTCGCGGTCGCGTTCTGGCTTCCTGCATGCACGGCGTGGACATTGACGCCCAGGCTGCCGAAGTCACCATCATGAGCCTTTACCTGAAGTTGCTCGAAGGCAGGTTGCCTCCCAATTGGCAAAGGGACTTTTTGGAATCCCGCCTTTTGCCGCCCTTGGATAACAATGTCAGTTGCGGCAACAGCCTGCTCTCCCAGACCGATTTTGACCGGTATTGGGAAAATGAGCACGCTACGCTGTTCGGGGCCGATGAAGATGTACGCTTCCGAATCAATGCCTTTGATTGGACCAGCGAGACCCGCGGGTTTGGACGGCTCTTTAAGGAACACAAGGGCTTCGACTGCATTATCGGAAATCCGCCTTACATCCGCGTGCAGGAACTCAATAAGTGGTCGCCCGATGAGTGCGAGTTTTACAAGCGGCGCTACAAGTCGGCCGCCAAGGGCAACTACGACATCTATGTGGTCTTCATCGAACGGGGCCTTGAACTCCTCGCGCCGGACGGCCTTCTCGGCTTCATCTGCCCGCACAAGTTCTGGCAGGCGTCCTATGGCCAAGGCATCCGCGAGGTTCTCAGCCAGGGTCGGCATCTCCGATCAATCGTTGACTTCGCCGACCAACAGGTGTTTCGCGGCGCGGCCACCTACACAGCCATCCAGATTTTCTCTAAGAAAGGCAACACCGGGCCTGCGGACTATGCCAAGTTTAACGAACTTACCGATGGCGATGCTCAGTGCCGGGCACTGGACAGCGGCCAGAAACCGGCGGGCACAAGCAGTTACTCGGCGGCACAGCCCCCAGCCGTCGGACCGTGGCGGTTCGAGTCACGTGCGCAGGCCGTTCACGGCGCGGCTGTTGCAGCGGCGGCACCGACAACCCTTGGCGATCTGGCCGATAGGATGTTCCAGGGCATCCGAACCAGCATGAACGATGTGTTTGTCTTACGGGTAGTGAATCCGGCAAAGGGGGTCTATCGCTCGGAGGCGCGCTCCCGCGAGATCCATCTTGAGGCCGATCTGTTGAAGCCCTTCCTCGCCGGTGAAGATATTCGGCGGTACGAAGTGCGGCCCGCGTCCGCCGTGGTTGTCTTCCCCTATAAGGTGAACCGGCGCAACGGCACAGTTGCCTTAGTGCCCGCTGACCGGCTGGCCGACGAATGCCCGAAGACCTGGGACTACCTCAAAGAGTGCGAGCAACCGCTGCGACGGCGGGAACACGGAAAAATGGATCACGATGAGTGGTACGGATACATCTATCCGAAGAATCTCGATCTCTTCGGCATCCCGCGCATCATCGTCCGGGATATCGTGGAACATGCGTCTTTTGCCCTTGACGCCAAGGGGGAGTTTGCCTTTGTCAGCGGCTACGGCGTCACTCTAAGACCGGAGGACGTCGAGTTTCTGCCGTATCTCTTGGGATTACTCAACAGCCGTCTTCTCGACGCCTACCTAAAGAGCGTATCCACCACGCTTCGCGGCGGTTGGTTCCGTCCGTTTCCGCAGTTCCTTAAGCAACTTCCCATCAAACTCCCAAAGATTCCGGCGGAAAAGAAACTGGCGGAGCAGATTTCCGAGCGCGTGGGCGAGATCATCGCGGCCAAGAAGCGTTTGCAGGCCCCGCAGGTCGGTAGCCTGGGCCAGAACGAGCGCGAACGTTTGGAGCGGGGGGTCGAGGCCCACGAGGCCAAGATTGACGAACTCGTCTGCCGCCTCTATGGGGTTGATCACATTCCCGAATAAGCCGCCGCGGGTGCTTGGAGTGCGGGCAGGTGCGGATCGACAAGGAATACCTCTAACGTTATGGATGAGGCGCGCGGCCTCCCGCCTCGAATCGAGCCGATGGTTGGCCGCTCATCGTTGCGCACGATCAATGTTTGAAATGAGGACGTCTGAAATACTTCTGCCGTTCCTCCTTTGTCATCTTGTAGAAATCATCCGCCGCACTCTTCATCTCGTCGAGAAAATGAACCGCCTGTTCCCAATAGACATTGTTTCGTTCTTCCGGCGTGAGAAGCGGTTGGAGTTTCTGTGCCCACCAACCGAACATGTAGATGCTCATGCTATCTGAAATGGCACGGGTAGATTGAAGCAGAGCGAAGTACTCAATCTCACCAAGGAGTGTGCTGAAGTCACGTTCCAACTTCTGATTGGTGATATCTCTTTTGAACGTGCCATCCTCGAAAGCCTTCCAATTGTGGGCGAGAAATGGAGACCTGAAGAGCCTTTGATGGGCCCTGAGATAGCGCTCGATATTCTCCACCTTCCTCTGGCGGTGTTGGCGAACAGAGTTCGTAATGTAGACGACCAAGGCGATGATAACGCCGACGATGGTTGCTATGTTGCGCCAATCTTCAAGTGACATTTTACCCTCCTATACCGTTCATCTCATGCGGCCAACGCCCGCGCTCAGCAGAGGCAATTAGCCGTCCGATGAAGCGCGGGGTTCGGCGTTTCCGGTCAAAAGCCTCGGTTTCCGGAGTGCCGACGCGTCAAAGTTTGCGTATGTCCCAAGGGCTGAAAAGACCTTGAACGCGGCCCAATGAAAGCGCCCGAAGGTGGGACTCAGGATTTCGTCAGTAGGGATACCCTGAAACTTCTCGACGATCTCAATAAAGGCGTCGCATCGCTGCTGAATCTCCGTTGCTGACAACCCATGCGCCAGTTTGTTCCGCGTTTGATTGAGCGCCTGGAGAGCATCCCACAGCCATGCCTCACGAGCGAGGTTGCTGAATGCTCGGGCGAGTTGCATCTTCTGGGCAAAGCCGAGATTCGCTTCCTCGATCGCCGAAGGATTTTTCGCCGCCCGGGTGATGACCCTTGTCAGCAACTCTTCGATTAGCAGATGCGTTTTCAGGATCGAGAGTTCAACATCACCGTTACGCGGAAGGTGCTCGAAAAATCGAATCATTGGCTTCAAATGATCTTTTATACGCATTCCCAGGACGCCTAACAATGTTTAGGCCGATCCGCCTAACACCCCAAACCCGATTTGGAGTGCCGCAAGAGACGCCCGCGAATGCGGGGGTTGGCGCTGACGCGCCCCCGTCTCCCCGCCTCGGCGTGTCCTGTGCTTGCCGCAATGGCAGTGACCCCCCGACGGCGCCAATTCAGCCGCCTGGAACTAATCCCTATGGGTCGCCCGGAATTATACCCGACGTATTCGACCTTTGCCAATACATTCTGCACCGCGCTTGCATCTGCGGCGGTCGCAAGCGTATAGAAGGGGACACGCTTTCGCAAGCGAAAGCGTGGCACCCGGGTTCACCCTCACCCTTGCCCTCTCCCATCTCGCCCAGTCGAGTCGCCCAAGGCGACAAGGGAGAGGGAAAGGCATGTGGGAAGGGGGCTTTTTTGGTGGACAGTTTTGGGCGGAAGGGCTTATAATTGCTGCGAGTATAGTGCCAATTCCGGCTAGGTTCGGCGCGAGCCTACTCCGCCGAAGCAGTTGCTTCGGCTACGAAGGCCGGAAGCACGAGGCGGCAATGTGGATCCGATTAAGCGGTCGTCGGGGGAAAGGCGGGGCGGATGTCCACCCTGTTCGCATTCCTGGTAAGGGAACCGAAAGCCGGCCGGGTGAAGCCCGGTCTGGCGAAGGTCCTCGGTGCGCCCGCGGCTGCGAAGTTGTACCGTAGTTTCGTGATGGACTTGTGCGAGCGATTCTCGGGCCTGTCGGTCCGGAGCCGGGTGCTGGCCTATGCCCCGCGCGGGGCGCGGAAGTCGGTGGAGTTGCTGGCGTCGCGGCACTGGCGGGTGATGCAGCAGCAGGGCGCGACGCGGGGACCGGTGCTGGCGAGCCTGTGCGAGTACGCCTTCCGGTCGGGGCATCAGCGGGTGGTGGTGCTGGTGACGGATTGCCCGACGGTTCCGGATGCGTTCGTCGTCGAGGCGTTCGACCGGCTGCTGGTGGACGACGTGGTGCTCGGCCCGACGACCGGGGGCGGGGTGTACCTGGTGGGCCTGAGCCTGGAGAGGCCGGAACTTTTCCTCGGCTTCGACTGGGACGGGGAAGGGGTGTTCGACGCGCTGGTGGACCGTGCGGAGGCGTTCGGCCTGATACTGGGCCTGGTGCCGCACTGGTATGATGTGGCGGACGCGGCGGGCTTGGAGCGGCTGGAGAGTCACCTGAGGGCGCTGGGTGTGGCGGGGAGCGAGGGGCTGCCGAAACGGACGGCGACGCTGCTGGGACGGCTGAGGCAAACGGAGTAGGGCGCGTGGCGGGGAAAGGGCGCAAGCCTGCGAGGCGCAGCACTGGCGGATCCCGGCGCGCCGGGACCGGGAGGACCGGCGGCACCCGCAGGGGATCTGCGGCAGACGAAATAGGGGGTCGGGCGATGGCGGGCGAATTAGAGGAAGAACTGCGGAACTCGACGGTCCTCATCGCCGACGACAACTCGCAGAACGTGGAACTGCTGCAGGCGTATCTGGAGGAACTGGGGTGCCGGGTGGTGTCGGCCGCCGACGGGCAGGAGACGCTGAAGCAGGTGGCCTCGGAGAAGCCGGACCTTATCTTGCTAGATATCATGATGCCGAAGATGAGCGGGTTCGAGATTTGCCGAAAACTGAAGGCGAGCCCGGCGACGTCGGGGATCCCGATCTGCATGGTGACGGCGCTGACGGAGGTGGGGGATATCGAGCGGGCGGTGGAGGCGGGGACGGACGATTTTCTGTCGAAACCGATCAACCGTTGGGAACTGGTGACGCGCGTGCGGAGCCTGCTGAAGGTCCGCCACCTGCAAAATGAACTGGAGCGTACGCTGGCGTACCTGGACGAAGTGGATTCGAGCCGGGGCGAAGGCGACGCCTAGGGCCGCTTCCCGCGGGGGTCCATGAGGCTATTTGCTTCTCTTGATCCGAGCGACATGGGACACGCCAAACACCCTCCCCGTGCCGATGAGGTCCGATCGTTTCTGCGGGACCGTCGCGGCGCCCTTCGGCAAACCCTTTCGGATTTGATCCGCGCGCGGACCGAGAACCCGCCGGGCGACGAGCACCTTGCGGCGAAGATTCTCACGCAATTCTGCGACGACGAAGGCATTCCCTACGAGACGTTCGAGAAGGAGCCGGGGCGGACGAACGTGGTGGCGCGCGTGGGTCCCGGCTCGCCACGTCGAGTCGCCTGCGGCGACGCGCCGGGACCGCGCGTCGCGGTGCCGCTGCACTTCGACGTCGTCCCCGCGGGCGACGGGTGGGAGACGGACCCGTTCGAGGCGGTCGTCCGCGGCGACCGGATCGTCGGGCGCGGGGCGAAGGATAACAAAGGCCCGCTGGCGGCGATGATGCTGGCGGCGAAATATCTAAAAACGTGCGAGGCGGAACTCCCGGGAACTCTGCTCCTCGTGGGGGCGGCCGACGAGGAGGCCGGCAGCGCGCTGGGGATGCGGTACCTTCTGGAGGAGTGCTCTTTCGAGGCGGAGGCGGCTATCGTGCCGGACGCGGGGCACGAGATGCGCCGGGTCCTGGTGGGCGAGAAGGGGGTGCTCTTTTTGAAAGTGGTGGCGGAGGGCCGGCAGGCGCACGGCTCGTCGCCCCAGCGCGGGGCGAGCGCGCTTTGGCCCGTGGTGGAGTTCCTGGAGCGGATTCGGGAGTGGCGGCCGACGGGGGCGCCGTCGGACCTCTTCACGGCGCCGACGCTGAACGTCGGGGCGATCCACGCGGGGACCGTGCCGAACATGGTGCCGGGGCGGTGCGAGGCGCTCGTGGATATCCGCTATCTGCCGGGAACGGACCTTGAAAGTATGTTGGCGCATTTGCGCGGCATTATGGCGGAGGCGGGGGCGAAGTCGGCGGGCGTGCGGATGCGGCTGGAAGTGATTTCGGACCAGGCGCCGAGCCAGGTGGCGACCGACCATCCGCTGGTGAAGGTGATTCAGCGGCGGACGGAAGAGGTGACGGGCCTCAGGCCGGAGGTGTACGGCCAGTCGGGGGCGTCGGTGGCGAAGTTCCTGGTCCTGCGCGGGATGCCGGCGGTGGGATTCTCGTGCGGGCCGGAAGGCGTCGAGCACATGGCGAACGAATGGACGAGCCTGGAGGAACTGGGCCGGTTTGCCGAGGTCATGACGCTCGTCGTGTGGGATCTAATGAGCGAAGGGGTGTGAGCGAATGAGATGCGCGGCAGCGTGGTCCGGTGTGGCGGCGCTCGTGCTCTCGGCGCTGGCCGGGGGCGGATGCCGGCCGGCGGGCGAGGAGCGGCCGGTCG
>JBAUDW010000010.1:0-12336 GCA_049678285.1 Phycisphaerae bacterium | reverse complement strand
CCTCGGTCCCGGCGCGCCGGGATTCGGGTGCGGGGGCTTCGGACGAGGGGAGTTCCAACGTGATGCTTCCCGGCCCCGGCGTCTCGGGCGCCGGCGATTCAGGAGCAGGCGTCTCGGCAGGCGGCTTGGGCGCCGGCTGCCCGGCCGGCCTTTCCACCGGCGGCCACAGGCGGGGCGCGATGACTTGTTGGAAGAGCAGCATCACGCCCATGGAGATGGCGACGGCCACCACCATTCGGATGATCGATTCTCGGTCCACGCCTCGCCCCATGCATGTCAGAACGGTGCCCCGGCGGAGCACCTCTCAGCGGCCATCCGCCAGCCGGTTCGCCAGAAAATCGTCCAATTCCTCGATCGCCAGGATCTTTTTCATCGTGGTCTTATAGTCGTACGGCACGCGATGCCACTGGACCTCGTTGCCGTCGAGCGTCGCGTAGCACGCGCGGGGGTCCAGGTCGCGCGGCTGTCCGATGCTCCCGACGTTGATGACGGCCTTGCCTTGGCCGATCGTGTACCTGTGCCCCACCTGGGCCGGCGTCAGGAATTCGTAGCCTGCGGTGAATACGCCGGGCAAGTGGGTGTGCCCCAGGAAGCAGGCGCTCTTCACCATGTCGAACACCTGCATCAGTTTCGCCGGGCTCGTCTCGCCTTCGTCCGGAAACAGGTACTCGTGCATCGGAAACCGCGGCGAACCGTGAACGTACAGGATCCCGTCCTGCGAATGCGACGTCCCCATTCGCGCCAGGAACTCCCATCGCCGGCGCCGCATCGTCTCGTCCGGCTCCGACTCCAGCACCTTCCGCGTCCAGAAGATCGAACGCTCCGCCGGCGTGTTGAATCCCGCCGGTTCGATGAACACCGCGTGGTCGTGGTTCCCCATGATCGTCAGGTCGAACCCCATCATCCGGTCCAGGCACGCCTTGGGGTCCGGACCGTAGCCCACCACGTCACCGAGGCACAGGATCGCCTCGCATTTTTTTTCGGCCATGTCGGCGCAGACCGCGTCCATCGCCTCGATGTTGCCGTGTATGTCCGACACCAGCGCGATCATCGCCTCATCCGCTCCGATGAATGCTCTGCCCCGCCCTCACGGGGCATTGCTGTTTGCCGCCTCGCCCCATTCGCTCGGAGTTTGGCGTTTGCCGTCCGTCGTTGGTCATTGCTGTTTGCCGTTTGGCGTTTGTTGTTGCTTCTCCGCCTCCTCGACGAGCATCACAGGAATATCGTCCCGGATGGGGTACCGAAGCCCGCACCCCGGCTTCTGGCACACCAGGCGGTCTCCCTCCGGACGGACCTTCGTTTTGCAGGCCGGGCACACCAGAATCTCAAACAGTTTCGCGTCGATCACCGCCTGTCTCCTCTTTGTTTCCTGAGAAGGGTGCCCAGTATAGGCCCCTGGCCGACCAAGTCAACCGTTTCCCTCTTCACGCCAACGCCCAACGCTTGCCGCCGGCACCTTGGCGGGTTAGAATGCACCCGGTTCGGCGCCGCGAAAGGCTGCTCATGCGCATTCTGGCCGTCGAAACCTCGGGTCCCCGCGGCGGCATCGCCCTGGCCGACTCCGAGCGGCTCCTCGACGAACGCCGGCTCGACGAAGGCCTTCGCCACGGCAGGGACCTCCTCCTCACCATCCGCGACGCCTGCGCCGCTGTCGGCTGGACCCCGCGGGACATCGAACTCCTGGCCGTCAGCATCGGCCCCGGGTCTTTCACCGGCCTGCGCATCGCCGTCGTCTTTGCCAAGTTCACCGCCTGGCACACCGGCGCGCCGATTGTCGCCGTCCCCACCCTTCGCGCCCTTGCCGAGAACGCCCCGCCCGACGCTTCGCGCGTCGTCCCCATCCTCGATGCGAAGCGCGGCGGCCTCTTCGCGAGCATCTTCGAACGCCGCAGCGGCCGGCTCGATGAAATCCTCGGCCCGACGCTCCTCGAACCCGAGGACCTCGCCGGACGCTTCCAGCCGCCCGCCTTCATCCTTGGCCGCGGCATCCCGAAAGGCCGGTCGGCCCTCGGCGGTTTCGACCTCGCGCCGGAAGACCTCTGGGACGTCCGCCCCTCGGTTGTCGCGCGACTGGGTCGCCAGATGCACGCCCGCGGCGAGTTCGCCGACCCCCTGCGCCTCGAACCCGTTTACATCCGCCCCCCGGAGGCCGAGGAAGTCTGGCAGCGCCGCCACCCCTGAGCCCCCGCGCGCCTGCCCCGCCTGCCCCGTTGGGGTTGGGGTTGGGGCCGGTTCCGCCGCCCGTTGTTAACGCCCGGGGATGAGGCCCCGCAGGGGCCGAATCCCCGGGACCCGCTCTCCCGCACCCCGCCGGCCTCGCGATCCTTTTTTGTTGACACTCGCCGGGGGGTGGAGTACCGTTGAGGATTGCCGCCTGCACGACGGAACCGGCAAGCAGAGGCGGCGGGTGATCCCCTCCACTCGGCAGGAAGGAGCGACTCGGATGTACCGGACACGACTGGCTGGCGGACTCGCTTTCGCCCTTGCACTCATCGGCTTCGCGCCCCCGGCGCCGGCCCAGACGACCGAAGCGGCCACGAGACCCGTGCTGCCGTACACCGGCTTCATCAACGCCGACCTCGTCAACATCCGTTGCGGGCCCGGCCTCTACTATTACCCGCTCGTCCAGGTCGCCCAGAACACGCCCGTCGTCGTCGAAAGCGAATCGCGCGACTGGCTGGCCCTTCGGCCGCTGACCGGCGTCTGCGGACTGGTCGCAAAGAGCGACGTGACCCTCTCCGCCGACGGGACGACGGCGACGCTTGCCTCGCCCGCCGCCCGCGTCTATGCGTCGGGCCCGGCCGCGACGCGCCAGTGGTGCGTTACGGCCGTCCCGGCGGAGGGCGCGACTCTTCAGGTCCTCGGTCCGGCGGAAGGCGACAGGCTCCGCGTCGCGCCGCCCGATGGGGCGCGCATCTACGTGCTCGCGCAGTATGTCACGCCGGGCACCAGCCTCACCTCGGTCGGACCGCTCGAGATCGCGAGCATCGAGCCGCCCCAACTCGATCCGCTCGCCCAGGCCTACAACGATGCGAGCGCGGCCCTCGCGGGAGAGATGAAGAAACCGGTGGACGAACGCGATTACGCCCCGGCTCTCGCGCAGTTCGCCGACATCGCCGACCAGACCGAAAAGAACTGGCTGAAGGCGGCGGCCTCGCGCCGCGCCGCCGAAATCCAGGCACTTATCGAGCAGCAGAAAGAGTTCCGCGCGGCGGTCGCGATCGGCACCCGCCTCGACCAGCGCCTCACCGAACTCAACACCCAGCGCACCGCAGACCTCAACGCCGCCGAACGCGAGGCCGCCTTGCAGAAACCGTCTTTCCTGGCCACCGGCGTCGTCGCTCCCATGGAGAGCCTCGAAGGCGAGGACCACCCCATCAAGTTCAAACTCGTCGACCGGCACGGCCGGCCCGTCGTCGTCCTCCAGAGCACACTCTATGACCTGAACCAGTACGTCGGCAAGGTGGTCGGCGTCCGCGGCACCCGGGCGTATCTGCCGGACTGGCGGATCTACGTCGTCACGGTGGACGACTTGGAGGTCCTCGAGTAGAAATCGCCTCGAATCGCTAAACGCGAAGCCCCGCGCCCGATCGGCCGCGGGGCTTCTTCTTTCCGGAGCGCTCGGCCGCCCTACAGCCGGCGCCAGAGATCGACGTAGTCGAAGTACCGCCCGGGGCAGTCGGTCGCCTTCAGTTGCCCGTGCCCGTAGATTTGCGACCGCGGAATTCGGTACCGCTCCATGAGGAACCGGACGAGCGGCGCCAGCGCACGCATCTGCGCCTCCGTCGGGCGGGAGTCGTTAAAGTTCCCGACCAGGCAGATGCCGATGCCGACGTCGTTATACTCCGGATGGTTGGCGACCTTGCAGTGGGCGCCGTGTTTCTGCTTGAACCATCGCGGGCCGATCTGGACCTCGCCGTCGCCGGCCCCCGACCCGTTCCCGATCACGAAATGGTACCCGAGTTCGTCCCAGCCGCGGGCGCGGTGGATGCGGTCGAACTCGTCGGCCGAGCCCCACGTCGTCGCGCTGTGGTGAACGACGATGAACCGCCACCGGCGCTCCGCGCCGCTCGGACGCCAGTCGGCGGGGATCTTCCACGACGCCGGACGCACCGGCGCCTGGGCGACGCCCCCCGCGACGCGCGAAGCGAAGATGGGCTTATACGGCTCGCGGATGAGGAGGCCCTGCCCCGCGCCGCAGCCGATGGCGATGCACGAGGCGACCACGAGCAACGCGGATGAAAGGAGACGCTTCAGAAAATCTCGCCGGCTGGTCATCGGACGGCTTCCACTCTACGCACGGTCCGCTTGGGGACGGACGGAAGTCGGGCAACCCAGTTTATCGGACCGTCGGCGGGCCCGCCTTGACGAAAAGCCCCGGCACCCCGCGCGCCATTAACGCCCGGGGATGAGTCCCGACGAGTCGGGACGAATTTTACCCGCCTCCGGCGGGCCCCGGGACGCCTTTCGCCGCCCCGCTTGCGGCTTAGCGTCCGTCACACCCCGCCGCGGCCCAATTGACCGGAACCGACCGCCGCACGAACGGTTTCAACAAAAAGGGGCCGGAACACTTTTGCTTTTCGGGAGCAGCAATGGCCGGACGCGTCGGATGGACAGGGACGGCCTTGGCGGCAGCGCTCGCCGTCGCGATCCCGTGCGCGCAGGCCGCCGACCAGCCTCAGTGGGGCGCACGCCACTCACGCAACATGGTTTCCGAGGAGACGGGCCTCGCGGATTCGTTCGACCCGGCCAGCGGCGCGAACGTCCGCTGGGCCGCCCCCCTCGGGACCCACACCAACTCGACGCCGGTCGTCGCGGGAGGCCGGGTGTACGTCGGCACGAACAACGGCGCCCCGCGCGATCCGCGCCTCGCGGGCGACCGCGGCGTCCTCATGTGTTTCGACGAGGCCACGGGCAAGTTGCTCTGGCAACTCGTCGTCCCGAAGTTGGCGGAGATCATCAACGCCGACTGGTACGACATCGGCATCACCTCGCCGCCGACCGTCGAGGGCGACCGCGTCTACCTCGTCACGAATCGCTGCGAGGTCGTCTGCCTCGACGCGGACGGCATGGCGGACGGGAACGACGGCCCGTTCACCGACGAGGGCTCGCACCTGGCGGGCGCCGGCAACCCGCCCCTCCAACCGGGTACGCACGACGCCGACATCGTCTGGCTCTTCGACATGGTGGCGGAGGCCGGCGTCCGGCCGCACAACGGCTCCAACTCCTCGCCCCTTCTCGTCGGCGACCGGCTCTACGTCGGCACGTCGAACGGCGTCGAGCACACCCACAAACGCGTGCCCGCCCCCGACGCCCCGAGCCTCGTCGTACTGGACAAGCGGACCGGCCGCCTCGTGGCGAAAGATGCCGCGGGGATCGGGCACCGTCTCTTTCACGGCCAATGGTCGTCGCCCGCGCTCGGCGAAGCGGGTGGCAAAGCACTCATCTTTTTCGGCGGAGGCGACGGCTTCCTGTACGCCTTCGAGGCGCTCCCCGAGCCGCCCGCCGAAACCCCCGCCACGCTCCGACAGGTCTGGGCCTTCGATGGCGACCCCGCGGGGCGCGCCGAGGATCCTCACGCCTTCTTCGACAACCGGCGCGAGGGGCCCAGCGTCATCATCGGCATGCCCGTCTTCTCCGAAGGCCGGGTGTACGTCGCGGCGAGCGGCGACGCCTGGCACGGCAAGCGCGCGTCGACCCTCAAGTGCGTCGAGGCGAACGGCACCGGCGACGTGACCAACAGCGCCCAAGTCTGGTCCTACGCGATGCCGGGCCACTGCCTCTCGACCCCGGCCGTCGGCGACGGCCTCGTTTACATCGCCGACACGAGCGGGCGCGTCCACTGCCTCGACGCGGCAACGGGACAGGCCGTCTGGGTCCACGAAGCGAAGGGCGAAATCTGGGGCTCCCCGCTCCTCGCGGACGGAAAGGTGCACGTCGGCACGACGCGCCGCGAGTTCTGGATCCTCGCGGCCGGGCGGGAGAAACGGGTCATCCGCCGCGTGACGCTCGACTCGGCAATGTACACCTCGCCCGTGGCGGCGAACGGCATCCTTTACATCGCCACCGACACGACGCTCTACGCGGTCCGCGCACCTGGTTCGCCGCCCAGTTTACTGGGCGCGCGCCGTCATAACGCCCGGGGATGAGCGCGAATTTCACCCGCCTGTGGCGGGCCCCGGGACGCCTTTCGCCCCGTGCGCCGTCACATTTAGCCGCCCCGCTTGCGGGGCGCGCGCCGTTACGCCCCCCCCCTCCGCGCGCTTGGTTCGCCGCGCCGCTTGCGGCTCAGCGCGTCCTTCACCGCGCGCCCGCGCGCCTTTCGCCGTTCAATCCGCATTGGCGTCCCCCGCTCCCCTTCGGGTCGCGGCTAACCATGACGATGTGCGGTTTTGCCGCGCCGTGCTTCCCTTCCTTCTGACTTCTGCGGTTCCTTGCTCGACATTCATCATTCGTCGTTTCCCGCCACCCCTCCCTTCGATCCCGGCGCGCCGGGGCTGTTTCTGTAGCGCGGGGCCTTGTGCCCCGCGCAAGGTCGCTACTTCGCAGAGTAGCATAAACCCCCGCGCTACGGTCTGCTGGCGGATCGTCTCCTCGTAACGGCGGATCGTCTCGGCCTGCTGCCGGATGACTTGCCCAGGGTCCGGTTCCATGGTCGAACTCGCGGAAGCGTGCGGGTGGCTTTGGAATACGTACCCGTCCGCGAGGGCGGCCGTGGCCGACCCGTCGGACTGTCGGCAGGCACACGTCCATCTTTCTTTTCTGATTTTTTTGCTATTGTGCGGGGGGAGGGGGGCGTATATACTACTGATGATCAGGCTCATCGGGCGCCTGGCCGGCCACAAGGCCGTGAACGGTTACCCGGGACACATTTTTCAGCGAGAAACGCACATGAGCAAGCCAACGCAGTTCGTAGGAATGAATCATCCGAAAGGCCAGTTATTGACCATTCTTTGTTTGTTTCTTTGGGCCCTCAGTCCTCTACGCGGGGCCGAGATGGCTGGGCCTATCCGCCAAGGCATGGCCCTCCTGACCGAAGCTGTGCCGTTAGACGGCGGGGACTGGCTGTTGGGCTTGGATCCGAAAAACGTCGGGCGGCAGGATCAGTGGTGCAAGGAACCGCAGGAAGGCGCCAAAAGGGCCAAGGTGCCCGGCGTCATTCAGGACGTCTACCCCGATTACCACGGTCTGGCCTGGTATTGGCGGGATTTTACGGCCCCCGCGAACCCTCATTCTGGCGGGCGCTATTTATTGCGGTTCGGCGCGGTGGACTATCTGGCCGACGTTTACGTGAATGGAATTCTGATCGGCTGCCATGAAGGTTCACAAGAACCATTTGTTCTTGACGCGACCTCCGCGGTCAAAAGCGGCGGTCCCAACCGGTTGGCCGTCCGCGTGTTGAACCCGACCTACGAATCAATCGATGGCATCAGCCTGCATAACGCTCCCGTGGGTCGCCGCCAGTATCCGAAGCCGGTGGACAATGCCTATAACACAGGCGGTATCATTGATTCGGTGGAACTGCTCCTCGCTCCCGCCGTGCGCATCGAAGACTTGCAGGTCATTCCGGACTGGAAGACGGGTGAGGTGCGGATCCGGATGCAGGTGCGCAGCACGCTCGAGAAACCCGTGTCCGGGCACATCCGGTTGATCGTGGCGCCGGCGGTCGGAGGAGCATCGGTGGTCGAGGGCGGTTGCGAACAGGAATTGGCCGTCGGCGACACCTTGGTGGAAACGCGGCTGCGCGTGCCGCACCACCGGCTTTGGGAACTGAACGATCCGTATCTCTATCGGGTGACGGCTAGTGTGCAGGCTGCTGACAGCCTTTCCATGGACGATCGGTCTGTGCGTTTCGGGTTCCGGGATTTTCGGTTTGAAAACGGCTACTTTCGCATGAACGGCCGCCGGATTTACCCGCACGGCGGCCTTTACACCATCCTGCACTATCCCGGGGCGCAGAGCGTTCCCTACGATGAGGATCTGGTCCGCCGGGACGTGCTGAACATGAAGGCCGCCGGCTTCAATATCGTGCGGATTACTTGCGGCGCGGCCGTTCCGGCCCGCCAACTGGACGTCTGTGATGAGATGGGCCTGCTCGTCTGTGAGGAACATTTCGGGGCAAAGGGGCCGGCGGAATCGCCCGAATTGGAGAAGCGGTGGGACCATAGCGTGACCGAGGTCATTCGGCGTGACAGGAATCACCCCAGCGTGGTGATTTGGTCGCTGCTGAACGAGGTACAGGAGGGACGCGTCTTTCGTCGCGCCGTCCAGTCGTTGCCGCTCCTCCGCGATTTGGACGAGAGCCGGATGGTTTTGCTCAACAGCGGAAGGTTCGACGGGGATGGCAACATCGGCAGTTGGAGCAGCCCCGGCTCGCGAGTCTGGGAAAAGACGCGTCTGGAAGACGTCCATTCCTATCCTTCCTTTCCGCATTCAGCAAATACCATGAGGGAAATGCGGACGCGCGGCGGCCCCTTGTTGTTGTCGGAGTACGGCGTGTGCGGCGCGATGGACTTCCCGCGATTTGCGCGCAATTTCGAGCAACTGGGCCTGGAACACACAGCCGACGCACGCAACTACAAAGCGGAATTGGACTGGTTCCTCTCGGAGTGGAAGAAGTTGCGTTTGGACCAGTGTTGGGCACGGCCGGAGGATTACTTTCAAGACAGCCAGCGGACCCAGGCGAAACTCGCCCTGGATGATTACAACACCTGGATGTCCAACCCGAATCTCGTGGGAGATTTCACCTCCACGCAGATTGTGGACGCCTGGTACCACGGGTGCGGCATCACAAGCTATTTCCGCGAGCCCAAGCCTGGAATGCTGGATGCCTTCCAGGATATGGCCTCAAAGGTACGCCTTTGTCTCTTCGTGGAGCCTGTCAATGTGTATCGAGGGACGAAGGTGCGCCTGGAAGCGGTTCTGGTGAACCGCGATGCGCTGAAGCCCGGCAAGTACCCGGTACGCATCCAGGTGGTCGGCCCCAATCTGGAGCCGATCCTCGACAAGGAGATCTCCGTTGAGGTCCCGGACACCGACGGTAAATCGGAACCGCCTTTCGCGCGTTTGGTGTTCGATGAAAACCTCGTCATCGACAGTCCCTCAGGCAAATGCCGGTTCCTGGCCACGTTCCAGCGTGGGGCGGCGGCCGGCGGGGGAGATGTGGAGTTCTACGTGGCCGATCCGGCGGACGCTCCCGCCGTGAAAAGCGAAATCGTGCTTTGGGGAGAGGATGAAAGGATGGCTGATTGGCTGACGAAGCAAGGCATCCGCTGGCGCAAGTTCGAGGGAGGACAACAATCGGCTCGCGAGGTGATCTTGGCTTCGGGCCGGGCGCCGTCTCCCGGCGGCGCTCCCGTGTTTTCTGAACTTGCGCGGCGTATCGCCAGGGGTTCGGCCGTCGTGTTTCTGACTCCTTCAGGTGACACGATGCAGTGGTCTCCGCTGTCCGAGAAACCCGTGTTAAGGGGAACCCCCATGTGGTACTTTCACGCCGACTTCTGGGCAAAAAGGCATCCGATTCTCGACGGTCTGCCTTGCGGCGGCATTATGGACTATCGCTTCTATCGGGATGTTATCAGCGATCAGGTTTTCAGCCGCAAGCAGCCGCCTGATGAAGCCGTCTGCGGTGCAATGCTGGCTTGTGGAGGAGATGGTTCCAGCAGGTCCGACCTCGCGATCTCGGTGCACCGCCTCGGGGAAGGACGCTTCATTCTCAATAGCCTCCGAATTCGCGACAGCCTGGGAAGCCATCCTGCCGCCGAGCGGCTGTTGCGCAATATGCTCAACTACGCCGCTCAAAGCACGGATAAGCCAATGGCCGAACTGCCTGCCAACTTCGATGAACAACTCAAGGCCATGGGGTACGTTCCGTGATGGAATACCGATGGGGGAACTCGATAACGGAATTCCAGTGGGGACACAGAACCAAGAATCGTTCGTTTGCCGCGCCACTCTTGTCGCATTCGTAAGTCCTGAACAGGGGGAATTCGGGGGACACTACAATACTGATTTCGGTTTTCCGATTTCCGGCCCCCCGATCCTGCTTTTTCCCCCGCCGCTTCAACGGCAGGCGTGAGGCTTGAGGCATGAGGCCGGAGGTTGCGAACGCCGCTTTGCCGTCCCCTTTCCGGTTTCCGGGTTCCGGTTTCCGGATTCTCTGTTCCCCCAATTCCCCTCTGCGTCCTCTGCGTCCCTTCGACTCCGCTCAGGGCAGGCCTCCGTTCAGGCCAACAGCCTGAAACAAAACAGCCCAGGGCAACGCCCTGGGGCTGCGCAAGCAAGCATGTCACAATATTTTTTCATCCCCAGCCCTGAAGGGGCGCAACAACCATTCTCTTGTCGCGCCCCTTCAGGGCTTCGGCGTCCTCTTTCCGCCCCGCACACCAGGGCGTTGCCCCGGCCTATCCATGTTTCAGGCCTTCGGCCTGCCTGCCCTCCGTAGCCCGGAGGGCGGAGGAGGGTTGCCTGCCGTTTCGTCTTTCAATCGAAATTTTTGCCCGCCCGCGGCAAGGGTCGCCCGGGATGCCCTATTTCAACTCCGCCACTTCCTTCTCCGTCAGGGCCCGGTCGAAGAACTTCACCTCGTCGATGATGCCCGTGGCCGCAACGTCGCTGGGGCGGGCGCCGATCCACAGCGGGAAGTCGCTCCCGGCCAGGGGACCCGCCAGAGCGCCCTCGGCGTCCTTCTTGCCGTCCACGTAGAACCGGACGGTCTTGCCGTCATTGACGCAAACCACCAGGTGCCACTGGTTGTCGGCGACCTTCTTGCTGCCCGCCAGGTACAGGCGCGACTCGGCCGCCGTCTGGTAATTCAGGATGCCGCTCAGGGTGCCTACCTGCGTCACCCAGATGTCCAGGTTGCGGCCCGCCTCGTCCTCGGAGTAAAAAGCGGGGCCGCCCCGCCAGACGATGTACTGGTAGTCGCCCGTGTCCTTGAGTTTGACCCAGGCGGCAAACGTGTACTGGGCGGAGGTAAGGTACGGTGCGCTGTCAATGAGCACGTACCCCTTTCCGTCGAAGGCGGCGGCCTTGCCTTTCTTGCCGTCCGTCCGCTCGAGGCCGCCCTGGATGCGGCCGTGGTTGGGGCCGACGGCGTTCTTCACAACATCGCCGCTGCCTTCATCGAAGGTCCAGCAGCCTTTCGGGGCCATGGCCTTGCCACAGCCTCCCGCCAGAAACAGACCAATCGAAAGCAGACATGCCGCACTGATCAGCCATGCCGTTCTCACGGCTCCACCTCCCTGAAATGAACTGCCCGTTGCCGTAACCGTTCACGGTCTTGTGACCGGCCAGGCTCACGATGAGCCTGATCAGTAGTAGTATGTACGCCCCCCCCAGCACAATAGCAAGGAAAAAATCCAGAAAAGAAAGGTGGACGTGTGCCTGCCGACCGTCCGATAAGGGGAATTTGGGGGAGGAAATTCGGGGGACGCTATACTGATTTCGGTTTTCCGATTTCCGGCCACACCCTTTCCGCCTCCCCTGCCGTGCCCAAATCGAAAATAGTCTCCCCGACGTTCACTCCGCAACCTGCCCGCCATAGCCCGAAGGGCGGCGGCGGGTCCGCAATCTCCCTGTTCCTTCGTTGGAGCCCTTCGGGCTGCGTTCCGGGCCTGCCACGGCGTAGCCGTCGGGCGAAGCCGGGGTCCGCGTTGCCTTTCCCCGTTCCCCAATCCCCCTCTGCGTCCTTTGGGTGGTTTGCGCCTCGTGCCGTGCCGTTTGCCTGCCTGCCCGCCGTCTTGTCCGCCATAGCCCGTAGGGCGACGGCGGAAGTTTACCCGCCTGTGCCAGATTCACCCGCCTGTAGCGGGCCTTGGCGAAGCAGGGGCGAAGGAGGGCCGCAATCGTTCCCGCCCCCTCCGTCCCTCAGGGACTCAGGCACTCAGGCACCCTCAGTTACTCAGTCCCTCAGTCCCTGGTTTTCAAACACTGTTTCTTTGTCAAATGCGAGATTTCCCCGCCGACCCCGAAGGCCCCGCCCCCGACTTCGACTTACGTGCGTCCGCGGGAAGTTATGCACATAAAGGTATGCACATGACATGGATGGAAAAAGTGCGAAATAGGGCACAAAAACCGGTAAAAACCGATCTAAAAACGCGAAAAAAGTCGAAAAAGGCACTAAATCCGCGCTAGCCCATCTTACCAAAGGCACCCCGTCCGCCGAAAAAACCCCCGGACGCTAGCGCCAGGGCCGGTGGCCCGTAAAAAATCGCCCAAAAATCTCCCCCAAAACCTCCTCCAAAAAGTTATCCACAATCGCCGGTTGATGTAAGTTGAACGCCGGCGATTGGGCACGTGATCCCGGCGCGCCGGGATCGCGGCTCGAACGACCCG
>JBAUDW010000009.1:0-13125 GCA_049678285.1 Phycisphaerae bacterium | reverse complement strand
GCGTTGGGGTACGCGACGCCGGCGGCCTACGCCGCCGGCCTGCGGGGGCTGCGGGCGCCTCCGGCTCCCACCGTCCCCGCAGGCACGCCGGCACCGGTCGGAGCTGGACTTGCAAGGGACGGACTCTCATAATCCCTGGACCAAAGAATAGGGGCAGGTCAGTGCGGGGCTAGCGCCCGCGCGAGGCTGCCACCATAGCCAGGATGCCGGTCTTGACGGCTTCGGGCAGGTGGGGCCAGGCGGCGATGACCCGTTCGACTCCGCCTTCGGCGTCGCTCAGGCGTCGCTCTGAGTCGGCCGAAGGGGGCAGGCCTCTGCGGTTAGAACACACATCGGGGCGATATTGACGCGGGCGGAGGAGGTTCTATAATGCGGGACGCGGCAAACGGTCCGCCCGTGCCCTCTGCGGCGAGGTCTGGCCGGGGGCCGCAAGAAAGGAGTCGGCGTTGCTCTACTACGACGAGAACACGCAGTCGTTCTACACGGACCTTCGGCCGACGAAACTGGAGGACGTCGACGAGCCGAACCTGTACCGAGACATCTTCCCGTACCACCAGTTTCCGAAGATTCCGTTCAGCCACGAGCGCGTGCCGACCTTCATCCCGGCGGAGACGTGGATCACGGACACGACGTTCCGCGACGGTCAGCAGGCCCTGCCGCCGTACACCGTGAAGCAGATAGTGGATCTCTATACGTTCATGCACCGTCTGGCGGGCCCGCAGGGCCTGATTCGGGCGAGCGAGTTCTTCCTCTACTCGAAGAAGGACCGCGAGGCGGTCGAGAAGTGCCTGGAACTGGGGTTCGAGTACCCGCAGGTGACCGGGTGGATCCGGGCGGTTAAGAGCGACTTCAAACGGGTCAAGGAAATGGGCCTGAAGGAGACGGGCATCCTGACGTCGTGCTCGGACTATCACATCTTCCTGAAGTTGCATCGGCGTCGGAGCCAGGCGCTCCAGATGTACCTGGACATTGTGAAGGCGGCCCTGGACGAGGGGATCGCCCCGCGGTGCCATTTCGAGGACATTACGCGGGCGGACTTCGAGGGGTTCGTCATCCCGTTCGCGGCGGAACTGATGAAACTGGCCGAACAGTACGAGACGCCGATCAAGATCCGGGCGTGCGACACGCTGGGCTACGGCGTGCCGTACGTCGGGGCCATGCTGCCGCGATCCGTGGCGAAGATCATCTACTGCCTGCGGCGCGAGGCGGGCGTGCCGCCCGAGTGGCTGGAATGGCACGGCCACAACGATTTCCACATGGTGCTGGTGAACGCGACGACGGCGTGGCTGCACGGGTGCTCGGCGGCCAACGGGACGCTGCTGTCGATCGGCGAGCGGACGGGCAATCCGCCGCTGGAGGGTCTCGTCGTCGAGCATGCGATGCT
Organism: Phycisphaerae bacterium; assembly: GCA_049678285.1. Classification (GTDB taxonomy): domain Bacteria; phylum Planctomycetota; class Phycisphaerae; order FEN-1346; family FEN-1346; genus JAPLMM01. The sequence goes on along the minus strand of JBAUDW010000009.1, from coordinate 11,741 downwards.
CTGGGGCGAGACGGAGGGGGTGGATTACTCGGTCATCACGGAGATGGCGGACTATTATCGGCGGGAGATCGGCTACGAGATTCCGGTACGGTATCCGCTGGTGGGCCGCGACTTCAACGTCACGCGGGCGGGGATCCACGCGGACGGCCTCTTGAAGAACGAGGAGATTTATAACCCGTTCGATACGGAGGGGATTCTGAAGCGGCCGGTCCGCGTCGCGCTGACGGATAAGAGCGGGGTGGCCGGGGTCCTTCACTGGATCCAGGACCGGTACGAAGTGGACTCAGGGCTCTCGAAGGACGACCCGCGGATCGTGCGGATCGTGGACTGGATCGCGGCGGAGTACGAGGAAGGGCGGATGACGTCCATCAGCGATGAAGAGATGGACCTCAAGGTCCATGAGGTGTTCGGGCCGGACGTGAAGCGCCGGCCGGAGACGCTGTAACCCATCGCGCCGGAGGTTCTCCTGCAGCGTCTTGCGAAGCGGTCCGGTTGCGCGCTGCGCTCCGACCTCCGGCGGGGCCGGTGCGCGTCACTCGGCCTTTCGGAGTCGGCGGTGCCAGAGGCTGAGCCAGAGGGCGGCGAAGAGGATTAGGAACAGGAGCATCTTCAAGACGCCGAAGAACCAGAGGGTGATGATCTGGATGTCGTCCCAGGTCAAGTTGCCGCCGCCCCACAGGGTGCGGATCCATTCCGGCCGGCACGTCAGGATGGCCAGCCAGAGGAAGTAGCCCACGGTCAGCCAGAGGGCGCCGATGAGGACGGTGCACCATGCGGCTCCGGCGGCAGCGCGGACCTTCTTGGCGAGTTCGTCGGACATGGCGATGACTCCTCCCTGAAACCCCCGTTGACGTGCCTTGCATTGAGTCTATTGTAAGATAAGGGCTCGCGGGGTGCGAGCGGAAAACTCGGGCGGCGGAAGCGGTAGGCGAGAGGGAATCCGAGAGGGGCATGGTGAGGCCATGCCCCTCCTTTTTTGCGCGCGGTGCGCCGGGGTGTCAGAAGTTTTTCAGGAGGTCTGCGGCCTTGTCGGCGTCGCCGGCGGAGTCGAGTGCCAGATAGCAGACGAATCGGTTGCCGATGGCGGCGGCCGAGAGGCCCCGCAGATTGATGCCGGCGTCGGCGAGTTTGCGGGTCAGGCGCGCGCCGATGCCCGCCTGGTCGGGCCCCTCGATGCGGACGGAGTGGAGGCTGTCGGTCCTGGCGAAGCCGACGGCCTTGGCGGCCTGAATGGCCTTGTCGCCCGTCAAGGGGGCGACGAAGAGGACGCCCGTGCCGGGCTTATCGGGCGAGCGGCGAGCGATGACAAACTCCAGGGCCGCCTCGGCCTTGGCAAGCGCCTCGAGTTTTTCGGCCAATCCGCCGGGCTTGTCCTGAATGGCGGCGGCCCAGACTTCTGTTTGTGTGATCTTCAGAGCCATGGCGCGATCTCCTTAAACGGGACGTTCCAGACTTGGCCGCCCGGCAACCCGGGCGATCCTCTTCTTAATAGGATAGCGGAAGGCGGCGTCGAATGCGAGGGTGGAGTGGGTGAAAAAGACCCCTGGGGTCTTTTTTCGCCGTCAAGAAGAGAGCGTGACAGGCAGGGGGCCGTTGGTATGCTGGCCCCGTCCTTAGGAAGAAAGGCGACGGACATGAAACGTTTTCCGGCGTGTCTGGCGGCGGTCGTGATTCTGGCGGGATGGATGGGCGCGGTGGAATCGGCGGCAGCGGGCGCCGAGATGCGCCTCGTGGTGCGGCCACAGGTGGCCGGCACGGAGGTTGCGGTGTGTGCCCAGGTCGCGTTGCCGGCGGACCTGGCCGGGGCGGAGGCGGGCGCGCTCCGCGTCGAGATGGCGAGCGGCGGGACGACCGTGCCGGGACAGATCGTTGCGGCGGCCGGCGGCGGGACGGAACTGTGGTGGATTCTGCCGGAAGCGGAGGCGGGCACGGCGCAGGAATGGACGGCGCGGGTGTCGCGCGGGCCGGCGCCGACCAAGGACGCCTTCTCGTTTGCGGACACCGCGGGCGACCACCTGGACGTTCTGTTTGCGGGCCGGCCGGTCGCGCGCTACATGTACGCCAGTGACACCTCGACGGCAAAACGAGCCGACGAGACGTACAAGCCGTATCTGCACGTTCTCGCGCCCGATGGAACGCTGCTGACGAAAGGCCCCGGCGGGCTGTACACGCACCATCGGGGGATCTTCATCGGGTGGTCGAAACTCAAGTATGACGGGAACAAGGTGAACGACTGGTGGCACATGAAGGGGGTGAGCATGGTGCACCAGAAGTTCGTGGAGCAGACGGCGGGGCCGGTGCTGGCGCGGGTGACATCGCTCGTCAACTGGAACGACGGCGAAGGCAAGCCCGTCGTCATCGAGGAGCGGTCGATGACGGTGCTTCAGCCGGGCGGCGCGACGATCGCGACGATTCTTTTCCAGTCGAGACTCAAGGCCGCGCGGTGCGACATCGTTCTGGACGGCGACCCGGAGCACGCGGGCGTTCATTACCGGCCGGCGAACGAAGTGGACAAGGCGGCGACGCTCTATGTGTTCCCGAAAGAGGACACGGACGTGAAGACGGAGCGCGATCTGCCGTGGGTTGCCGAGACGTACGTCCTCGGCGGGAAGCGCTATTGCGTCCTTCAGATGAACGATCCGGGCAATCCGAAGGGCACGATCTGGTCGGCGTATCGGGACTACGGTCGGTTCGGGGCGTTCTTCAAGAAGGAAGTGAAGAAGGGCGAGACGCTCGAGGTGCGGTATGCCTTCCAGGTGATGGGGGGCGACCTGCCGGGGCGCGAGGCGCTGGCGGCGGAGTGGGAGGCGTTCGCGCATCCGCCGCCGGCGGAGGCGGCGAAGTAGGGATTGGGTGTTGCTTTGCGGCAGACGGGCGTGGCGGTCCCCCAGGGGTGCCGTCGGTTACTTCAGATATTTGCCGAGCAGCGGTTCGAGGTGGCGGAGAGTCTCGGGGGCGATGGCCTTGGGGTCCGTCCAGATCGCTTTCGCCAGCGCACTGCGGCACGCGCAATCGGGGCCGACGGCATCGGCGACGCGCGGCACCGCGCGTTTCATCAGTTCCATCGCGTTGGTCGTCCCTGCCTTCACGTTCGCCAGGATGCTTTCCAGGACCTTGTCGGCGGAGACGCCGGCCTCGTGCGGGCGCCAGCAGTCGTAGTCCATCGCAACGGCGATGAGCGCATAGCAGATCTCCGCCTCGCGCGCGAGTTTCGCTTCCGGCATGGCGGTCATGCCGATCAGGTCCGCGCCCCACGAGCGGTGCTGCAGGCTCTCGGCTCGCGTCGAGAACTGCGGGCCTTCCATGCACACGTACGTCCCCTTCGGATGCACCGTCGTCTCGAGGCCCATTCCGCTTTCAATCAGCACCGCCCGCAGGCCCGGACAGAACGGCTGGGCGAACTCCACGTGCACCGCCAGGGCGTCGAAGAACGTCTTGCCCGGCCGAAGGGTCTTGTCAATCACCTGGTCCGAGATCACCAGGTCGCGCGGGGCGATCGCGTCCTGGAGGCTCCCCGTCGCCCCGCTCGCCAGGATGTGCGTCACGCCGAGTTTCTTTAGGGCGAAGATGTTCGCGCGGTACGGCACGCGCGACGGATTGAAACGGTGGCCCGGTCCGTGGCGGGCCAGGATCGCCACCCGCTGGCCGCCCACCTCCGACAGGAGGATCGGCCCGGACGGGCTGCCGAACGGCGTGTCCACTTCCACCCGCTCGCCCTGCGCCCCTTCCGTCAACGCCTCGCCGATGCCTGTTCCGCCGATGAGTCCCACGAGCGTCTGGCTCACGCACGGCCTCCTTTCGCTTGCGAAGTTGAGCCCGTACGCTACCAGACGCCGCCGAGGGGGTCAAGGAATCGCCCGGTGCTGCAAGAAAACGGGAAGCGCCGGCCGTTCGGGCCCGGCGCTTCCTTCATCCCACCCCAGCATAGGGGGGAAGAAAGAGCTTGTCTGCACGCCGCTATCTAGTATCGTCCCATAAGCCCCTGAGGCGCCCGCTTTCGGCGGGTCCCTGTGACGGCGTTCCGTCACAGGCGCCGCAAGGTTATGCGAACCGGGGGCAGGGGGCGGCTTGCCGATCTCTTCGTCGCTTCCCAGTGTGGACGAGGATCACTGATGCCCGGACCTCCTGCCCTCGGTTCGCTCGACGCTGTGGGAATGAAGCCGCCCACCGGGCGAACGTTCGGCCCACATTATCTGCTGAGCCGGTTTAACGCACCAACAGGGTTTTCCCTGAATCTGGGGTTCGAAATTCCTGATTTGTTTTCTCGAGATGCCAGGGGGAAGCAGGCGCAGCGGGGGGTTACGTCTCCAGGTCTGTCAGCCCCTCGCGGACGGCGAACTTCGTCAGTTCCGCGATGCTGTGGAGGTCCAGTTTGGTCATGATTTCGTGGCGGTGGGTGTCCACGGTCTTGGTGCTGACGTGGAGGCGGGCGGCGATCTGTTTGGTGGCCCGTCCCTCGGCCATGAGTTGGAGGATCTCTAACTGGCGGGACGTCAGGTCGCGCAGGGGTTGCGAAGCGGCGCCCTCGCTTCCGCGGACGTGGGCGTCGATCACCTGGCCTGCCACCGCCGGGCTCAGGTACACCTGCTTCTTCGCCACGGCGTGGATGGCGCGGCAGAGTTCGTCGAACGCGCAGTCCTTCAGGAGATAGCCCGCGGCGCCGGCCGCGAGAATGCCGGTGACAAACCGCCGGTCCGAATGCATCGAGAGCGCCAGGACCCGCGTCCGCGGGGCGCGGGCCGCGATCTGGCGCGTTGCCTCGATGCCGTTCAGGTCGGGCATGCTGATGTCCATGACGATGACGTCGGGGACCAGTTGGCGGGCTAGTTCGACGGCCCTGCGGCCGTTCTCGGCTTCGCCGATGACCTCGATCCCTGCGTCGTTGGCAAGCATGGAGCGCATGCCCTGCCGGAACAATTGATGATCGTCAACCAGAAGCACTCGAATCGCCATGGCTCATTCCCCCAGGGCAGGCCTTTTCCTGCACCAGCGGCGCTCGCAGGGTAGCGGTGGTTCCCTTGCCCGGCTCGGACTGGATTGAGAGGCTTCCGCCCAGGTAGTCGAGGCGTTCGCGCACGTCGAAGAGGCCGAAACCCATGGCCGCGTCGTGAATCGAGAGGGCTTTCTTGGCGTCGAACCCCACGCCGTCGTCCTGGACCTCGACGAGGACCGTCTCGTCATCGCGACCGACGGAAACGCCCACGCCCCGGGCCTGGGCGTGCTTGACGACGTTCTGGACGACTTCGCGGACGCCGCGGAACAGGACCACCCGCACGTCGTTCGTCATGGGCTTGGGAAGGCCGTCGGTCCGGAACCGGGTGGCGAGGCGGTGGGCCGCCTGGATGCGGTCCAGGAGCGCCTCGACGGCCGGCTCGAAGCCCAGTTCGTACAAGGCCACCGGGCTGAGGTCAAACAGGAGCGACCGCGTGTCGTGCACCGACTGGTCCACGAGCCCCCGGATTTCCAGGATGGCCTGCGAAATCTGCGCAGCCGACTTGCGGGCCGCCAGACCCTCGAGTTTCGTCTTGGCCAGCGCTAGGGCCTGGACCACGTTGTCGTGCAGGCCGGTGGCGATGCGGCGGCGTTCCTGTTCCTCGGCCACGGCCACTTTCGTCCCCAACAACCGCAGGGAACGCTGATGGGCGGCCACCCGCTCCTCGGCCCGCTTGCGCTCGGTGATTTCCAGCCGGAGCGCTTCGTTGGCCTCCTGCAATTCGCGGGTTCGTTCCGCCACGGCGATTTCCAGATCCTCGGCGTAGCGGCGCAGGCGTGCGTGGAATGCCCGGTGCACGTGACGCACGATCTCATCGGGGTCGCCCGCTTTCTCCACGTAGGCGAAGGCGCCAAGGTTCACGGCGTCCCTGGCCGACTCGTAGGAGCCGTACCCGGTGTTGATGATGACCCGAACGTCATCCGTGACGGCGCGGAGCCGGGTCAGCAGTTGCTCTTCGGGGAGGTCGGGCAATCGCAGGTCCACCACCGCCACGGCGAATCCGCCACGCTCGATGTGCTTGAGGGCCTCCGACGCGGTGGAGCAGCCGGCGACCTCAAATCCCTCTGCCCGCATGATGGCGGTGAGCGTTTGCAGTTGGGCCTCGTCGTCCTCGACGATAAGCAACCGCGACCGTTCCTGGGACTGCTTTCCGCTTTCCACCGCGGCGCCCCTTTTTCGACCGCCCCGGACCGTCACTGGGCCGCCGGCGGCTTTCGCAGGTCGCCGGATGCACGCCTCCCGGTTACCCGCGCCAGCAAGGCCAGGACAGGGTCGATGTCCAGGGGTTTTCGGACCACCGTATAGGCGTTTCGCCGAACGGCCTCCCGGGCGAGGGCCTCGAACTCCGCGTCCATGCCGGTGATCATGATCGCCACGGCCGTCGGAGTGATCTTCTTGATGGCAAGATATAACTCCAGGCCGTTCATGGCCGGCAGGTTCACGTCCACGAAGACCAGGTCGAATCGAATCTGCTCCACCAGTTCCAGGGCATCGTGGGGGGACCGCGTCACGGTGACCCGGTACCCCTGCTGCTTCAGCCCCGCTTGCAGGGGCGCCGAAACGCGCTCGTCGTCCTCAACCACGAGGATGGCCGTGTCCTTGACTTCGCGGATGAGCCGGACCGCCTGATCCAGGTCGAGGGGCTTGGTAAGGAAGGCAATGGCGCCTTCGTCGAGCGCGGCATGCTTGAGGTCTTCCAGGCTGTAGGCGCTCATCAGGATGACGCGGACGCCTTCCTGGTGGCGCCGAATCCGTCGGAACGCCTCGACGCCGTCCATGCCGGGCATGCGCACGTCCATGAGGACGATGTCATAGTCCGCCTCCGCGCACCGCTGGACCGCTTCCTCTCCGGTGGCCGCGGTCGTGACCGCGTAGCCCTCGTCGCAAAGGATGTCGGCGAGCGTCTTTCGCATATTGGTCTCGTCATCGACGACGAGTACGCGTCCGGTTTTCTTCACGGCCTCGGCCTTTGCCATGATCTGTCCTCCGCGTTTTCCCAGGTCTCCGGCTACTGTCGCGGCAATCGAATGCGGAAGGCCGCGCCCGGCTTGTCTTTGTCGATCAGTTCGATGCCGCCGCCGTGGTGTTCGATGATCTGGCGGCAGATCGTCAACCCCAGGCCGATGCCCTTGGCCCTGGTGGTGACGAGCGGCTCGAAAACGGTCTCCCGGATTTCTTGCGCCACGCCGGGGCCCGTGTCCCGGAAGACAATCGAATCACCGTCGGCATCACGAGCGGCCTCCACGACAATTTCGCCGCCGTCGCCCATCGCCTCGGCCGCGTTGGTCACAAGGTTGCGGAAGACCTGCCGCAGATGGTCCGGGTCGGCGCGGACCATGAACGGCTCCGGCGCCAGGGACATCCGGAGCCGTACCGCCTCTGCTTGCTTGGTCCCCGCCAGGGCCTCCCGGATGGCCTGCCCCACGTCCACGTGCTGCTTGACCGGTTCCTTCGCCCCAGCCACCGCCAGAAGATTCGTAATGATGCGGTCGGCGGCCGCGACTTCCTGGTTGATGATGCCCAGGTATTCGGCGACTTCCGGCTGGTCTTTGGGCAGGCGGCGCCCCAGGTAGTACGCGGCGTTACGCACCGTGCCGAGAGGGTTGCGCAGGTCGTGCGCGATGCTTGCCGACACCTGGCCGATGGCCGCCAGCCGCGTCGCGCGGATGAGCCTGTCGCGCATCTGCGCCAACTCCGCCTCGGCGTGCTCCTTCTCGTGCTGCCTCCGCTCGATCAGTTCCGCCTGTGCCTTTCGGGCCGCCTCTTCGGCCTGCTTGCGCTCGGTGATGCTACGGCTGACGGGCTGGCGGAGATGGGCGGCTGCGGCGGTCTTGCCTCGGCGCTTCTTGCCGGCGGCACGGGACTTCGGAGGCGCCTTGGGAGCGGCGGCAGACTTCCTGCCCGGGGACTTCGCCTTCGAGGACGGCTTCGCAGCCATGCTGCGCCCCCTGTTGCCGCCAGAGAGCGCGGCGTAAACACCCACCCCTCCGTCCTCAAGCGATATGACATCCGTCAGACTAACCGAAGTTGCGGCGCACGACAAGTCTTTTCTGTCGAGATGTTCGAGATACACGCGGCGCCGGGAGAGCGTCGCACGCCGACCCCACGGCCGGGCCGGGCGTCACCTCGCCCGGGCCAGGTCCCGGTGGTAGGCCTGCAACGACCGCACTCCCAGCGGTCCGCGCGCCAATTCTTCCAGCCCGACCGCCAGCGCGCTCGCGCCGCTCAGCGTCGTCACCAGCGGAACCCCCAGGCGCACCGCCGTCGCACGGATGGAGACCTCGTCCGGCCGATAGGCCCGCCCGCTCGGCGTATTCACGAGGAACGCCACCTCCCCGTTCTTCATCAGGTCGATGACGTTCGGGCGCGAGCCTTCCTGGACCTTCGGCAACTGCTGGACCTCCAGGCCGCTCGTCGAGAGCACCGCCCGTTCGCCTCGCCAACATTTTTCCCCGCGCGCCAACGCACGAGCGCCTAGGTGCCACGCTTTCGCTTGCGAAAGCAGGCCCTCGCGCGGCAACGCCCGAGCGCGGCGGGCCCAGCCTTCGTCCCGGCGCGCCGGGACTACGGCGGGTCTCCGCTGCGCTTCGACAAGCCCGCCGGCGAACTTCCCCCGCGCAAAAAAGAAGCGCGGCACCACCGCGGGGGCCCGCTCGGGGCGCCCCCGGTAGACACCGCGCGTGTCTCTTCGATCCCGCGCTTACAGGTCGTACGGACGCACGGTCCCGCGCTTGTTCGCTTTGGCCCGGGCGCATGCCGCCTTCAGCATCTCCACGATCTTCGCGTTGACGGCATCGGGGAGCGTCCCGTCCGAACGCAGGTTGTTGCTCCGGATGATTTCCTTCACGCGACTGGCCACCGCCACCGCCTTCACTTGTGTTGCCATTGCATTTTCCCTTTCGGCTAAAGAGGCCTTCTCTTTGGCCCAAGCCACCTCTGGATGCCTCGGAACCGTTTCCGAAGTCGCGCCGATGTATAGCGTTTCGGCGGGGGCATGTCAACGAAAAGTGCGGGCAATCTGAAAGGCGATTGGGCGGGGGCCCGCCGCGGCGGGCGGGGCCCGGGCCGGCATCACTGGGCGGGGGAGACGGCCTTTTCCGACGGCGTCAGGCAAACACGGTTGCGGCCGCCGTCCGCCGGCGTACGGGCTTGCATAGGGAAGGCCGGAATCCGTTTAGGGTGAGCCACCCGGCGCGAAAACCACGTCTTTCGAGTCGAAATACCCGATGCGGGCCTCCGGCAACCGTGGGTCGAAACTCCCCGCCGCCGGCCCCACCGCCTCCACGTGCCAGTCGGCAAACAGGACGTTCGCCCGCCCCAAGTGCCGGAACTGAACGAACCGCGCGCCCGACTGAATGTAATACCAGTCCTCGACCATCGGATGGGTCGGCGAGGCCGGCGCCTGGATCTGGTTCACCTGGGCCGCGTCCGCGAAGATTGCCGTCCGCGTGGTGTCCGCCGGACGGATCCATCCATAGTTCCCGCTCGAATTGTGGCTCGACAGGTTGTAGTTGATCCCGTAGGTCCAGTTGACGCCCCGGTACTTCGGCTTGTAGGGTCCGCTGAACGGGACGGCCGGGCACACCTCCACCGCCTCGGACGCCTGAAGGTAGGGATAGAGTTTTCCGCGCGTGCGGTCCAGGATGCGGTTGCCTTCGCCCAGGGCGCGGGAACTCGACGCCTCGAACCCGAAGTACCACAGGTCGCCGTCCGGCGCCGTCTCCCGCAGGCGGAAAAACTCGCCGTCGTGGTCCTTCAGGTACAGTTGCATCGCGTGCCCGACTTGCCTCAGGTTCGACGCGCACGCCGTCTGATTCGCGAGGTCCAGCGCCCCGATCACTGCCGGCACCAGAAGCCCAATCAGCATCCCGACGATGGCCATGACGACGAGCAGTTCGACGAGGGTGAATCCTGGTACCGATTGTCCTCGCGGCACGTTCACGGCCGACGGCTCCTAACTAACGTGTGCGCCGGCGGGCCAGGAGGCCGGCCAGCCCAACCACCACGAGGCCCAGCGTTGCCGGTTCCGGTGCTGGGTCCACCGCCGTCAGGCCGAACGCGTCGCCGAACGACGCCGCATACCCCGTCACGAGCCGATCCTCCTTCGCGTCGTACGCCAGGCCCATGAACCCGTAATCGAACATCCACCAGACGTGTGGCGTTGTGTCGCCCACCAGGACGCTGAGACTCCCGTTCGCCGCCACCCAGTAGATCGCGTCGGATGCCGCCAGGTACGCGTTCCCGGTGCTGTCCACGCCGACCGCCCCCGAACCCGATACGAGCAGGTCCGACGCGTAGAGATCCCCGGCACCCGTCGTGACGATGCCGGCAGACAACTCGTCCAGCCATGCGCGGCTGAAACGGTAAAGGTCCACAGGAAACGTGTCATCGGTCTCCGTGGCGTAGACCTTGCCCACCGGCACCACGAGCTGGCCGTCTGGCGAAAAGCCGATCCCGCTGCCTAGCACGCCTGTGCCGCCGAAATCGTCCAGCAACGTCACGGGGCCCGCGCCCGTCGGGTCCACGAGGTAAAGCGACTGGGTCCACGAGTCGGTGATGAAGAGTTGCCCGTGGATGGGGTCCACCGCCAAGCCGTAATTGCTCCCGCTCGGCAGGCCCACGTTGGAAAGGCCACTGGCCACCGGCGTCACGCCCGAAAGGTCAATCCGCACCACCTTTCCGGTGTTGCCGCTCGCCACGTACGCCACGCTCCCGTCCGCGCTGACCGCCAGGGCCGACGGATCGAACGCCAAACCCCCGCCGGCCGCGACGATGCCCGTGTAGAGCGGCGTGAACGCGGAGCCGGAGTACTTGTAGAGCGCGTTGCCGTCGCACGCATAGATGCCCCCCTGTGAATCCGCCGCGAGCACCGTCGTATACGACCCCAACACCGGGCTCGGCAGGTTTCCGCCCAGGCTCTGCATGCCCGCCGTCGCCCCGCCCGAGAACACCAGCCAGACTCCCACTGCCATCGCCATCCATTGTGTCGCGCGCATCATCGCACAGCCCTCCCCTGTGTGGCGGCGACGTCCCCGCCGAATCGCCGCGGCGCGGTCCGGCGCGGAACGCCTCTCCGCCTCTATGGTCCTTGTTTGATTCCCCCGGGTGCTTCCCCGTTTTTGGGTTTCCGCGCGACTTCGCCCCGGCCGGGGCCGAAAAAAACCTTCGGCCCCGCGTGGGAGGCCGAAGGTCGGTGGATAACCCGTCGGCCGGCCATTCCCTTTCCGCGAGGAATGTCTGGCCTGCTGGAACCCGGGTCCGGTCTTCTGGCTTGCGATTCGTCCTACTCGGCCCGGCCTTCCCACCCCGAAGGGCAGTGGCTCGGTCTGGGCCTTTCGTCCTCGCTTACAGCGGCGGGACCGCGGCGGCTTTTCACCGCCTTCCCATTCCCGGTTCCGTATTCAGTTGTCCTCCCCACCATACACCGGTTCGGCGGCGCGTCAAGGACCATTTCTAACCGCTGCGCTCAGGGCATGCTTTGCGGTTAAGACACGCCTTCACTTATGGCGACCGGCGATTGTGGATAACTTTTTGGCGCGAGTTTTGGGGGTGATTTTTGGGCGATTTTTTACGGGCCACCGGCCTTGGCGGTGGCGTCAGGGGCGTTTTTTCTCCTAAAGACCCCCGAATGTTAAGATGGGCTAGCGCGAATTTTGACTTTTTTAGGGCTTTTTCACGTTTTTTGACCGCTTTTTACCGGTTTTTGTGCCCTTTTTCGCACTTTTTCCATCCATGTCATGTGCATACC
>JBAUDW010000008.1:0-11781 GCA_049678285.1 Phycisphaerae bacterium | reverse complement strand
GCCAAAAAACGCTTGAAAAGAAACACAGCCGCTCACCCTACCCTCTCCCACAAGGGGAGAGGGAGAACAAAGGCATGTTTTCAACAAAGCATTAGAGGCTATTAGGGACGGCGTCGTCGGCGGGCGGCGGATTTCTTCCTGGGCGAGGGGGACCTTTTCTTCGGCGGCGTGTAGTGCCCGCCGTATTCCTGGAGAGACTGGACCGCCAGGCCGCGCTTCTTCAGGGCCTCGATGCCGTTGACGAAGGCGCCGGCGGCGGCGATGGTGCTGATGAGGGGAATCCCGTTCGCGATGGCCTGGGTGCGGATGGTGATCTCGTCCTTGCGGGGCGTCTTGCCGCTCACCGTGTTGATGACCAGTCGGACTTCGCGGTTCTTCATGAGGTCCAGGACGTTGGGCCGGCCGACGCTGATGCGCTCCAGGTGCCGGACGCGGACGTCGTTGCGCGCCAGCGCCGCCGCGGTGCCCTCGGTGGCGACGATGTCGAATCCCAGGTCCTCGAGTTTCTTGGCGATGAAGACGATCTCGCGCTTGTCGCTGTTGCGGACGGAGATGAAAACGGTTCCTTCGCGCGGGAGGACGTGGCCCGCGCCCTGCTGGCTCTTGGCGTAGGCCACGCCGAACGACTCCGCGATGCCCATGACCTCGCCGGTGCTCTTCATCTCGGGCCCCAGGACGGCATCCACGCCGGGGAACCGGACAAAGGGGAAGACGGCGGCCTTGACAGCGAAGTGGCTGATCGCCACCTCTTTCGTGAACCCAAGGTCCTCGAGCGAGTGGCCGAGCATCACCTTCGTGGCGATGGCCGCCAGGGGGACGCCGATGGCCTTCGAGACGAAGGGGACGGTGCGACTGGCCCGCGGGTTCACCTCGAAGACGTAAATGACGTCGTCGCGGACGGCATACTGGACGTTCATGAGGCCCTTGACGCCGAGCGCCAGGGCGAGGGCCTTGGTGTGCTCGCGCAGGCGCTCGACCATTTCGTCGGTGAGGGTGATGGGGGGCATGACCATGGCGGCATCGCCGGAGTGGACGCCGGCCGGCTCGATGTGCTCCATGATGCCGGCGACGACGCAGGTCTTTCCGTCGGCGACGGCGTCGACGTCGATCTCGATGGCGTTGTCGAGGAACTTGTCGACGAGGATGGGGTGCTCGGCGAGGGCCTCGGAGGCGATCTTGGCCTCGGCCATGTAGCGCGCGAGTTCGTCCTCGTCGAAAACGATCTCCATCGCGCGGCCGCCCAGGACGTAGGAGGGTCGGACGACGACGGGGTATCCGATCTCGGCGGCGATCCCAGAGGCCTCCTCGAACGAATTGGCCGTCCCGTTCTCCGGTTGAATCAGGCCGAGTTTCCCCAGGAGTTGCTGGAAGCGTTTCCGGTCCTCGGCCAGGTCGATGGAATCGGGGCTCGTGCCGAGGATCCGGACGCCCGCCCGCTCGAGGGGGACAGCGAGGTTCAGGGGCGTCTGGCCTCCGAGTTGGACGATGACGCCTTCGGGTTTTTCGGCCCGGACGATGGCCAGCACGTCCTCGCGCGTCAGGGGCTCGAAGTAGAGTTTGTCGGAGGTGTCGTAATCGGTGGAGACGGTTTCGGGGTTGGAGTTGATGATGATGGCCTCGTAGCCGAGTTCCTTGACGGCGTAGGAGGCGTGGCAGCAGCAATAGTCGAACTCGATGCCCTGGCCGATGCGGTTCGGACCGCCGCCGAGAATGAGGATCTTCTTCTTGCGGGTGATGCGGTTCTCGTCGACCGGCTCGTAGGTGGAATAGTAGTAGGGGCGGTCGGCGCTGAACTCGCCGGCGCAGGTGTCGACGAGTTTGTAGGAAGGGCGGATGCCGCGTTTTTCTCGTTCGTCGGCGACGGCAAGTTCGCCAGCCCCCGTCAGGAAACCGATCTGAACGTCGGAGAAGCCGGCCCGCTTCGCCTCGCGCAGCAGGTCGTCGGGCATTCTGGCGAGCTGGCCCTTGTACCTGGCGACGCGGCCGGCCGTCGAGAGGATCTCGCGGATGTTCTCGATGAACCACCGGTCGATCTTCGTCAGGTCCGCCACCCGTTCGACGGTCCATCCGCGCTCCAGGGCGGTCTTGACGTAGAAGTGCCGCATGTCGTTCGGCACGACGAGTTTGTGCGTCAGTTCGGCGTCGTCGCGCGGCTCGGGGACGAGGTGGTCCTTGCCGTCGAACCCGAGGCCGTAGCGGCCGATCTCGAGGCTGCGGATGCCTTTCTGGAGGGCCTCTTTGAAAGTTCGGCCGATGGCCATCGCCTCGCCGACCGATTTCATGGACGTGTTGATCGTCGGGTTGGCTTGCGGGAACTTCTTGAAGGTGAACCGCGCGATCTTGAAGACGCAGTAGTCGACGGTCGGCTCGAAGAAGGTGTAGGTCTTGCCGGTGACGTCGTTGAGGATCTCGTCGAGTGTGAGGCCGACGGCGAGTTTCGTCGCCACGCGGGCGATCGGGAAGCCGGTGGCCTTCGACGCCAGCGCGCTCGAGCGCGACAGACGCGGGTTCACCTCGATGATGACAATGTCCCCGTTCGCCGGGTTGCCGGCGAACTGGATGTTGACGCCGCCGCCCGTGACGTCGATCTTGCGGATGATGCGGCGGCACAGGTCGGTGTACTCGGTATATTCCCTGGCGGTGAGCGTCTGCGAGGGGGCGACGACCATCGAGTCGCCCGTGTGGACGCCCATGGGGTCCACGTTTTCCATCGAGGTGATGATGATGACGTTGTCGCGGCAATCGCGCATCACCTCGAACTCGATTTCCTTCCACCCGAGGACCGACTGCTCGACGAGCACCTGGCCGACGGGGCTGGTGGTGAGGGCGTGGGCGAGGGCGGCGGCGAGTTCCTCCTGGTTATAGGCCGTGGCGCCGCCCGCGCCGCCCATCGTGAACGCCGGCCGCAGAATCAGCGGGAACCCGATCCGCTGGCCGATCTCAAGGCCTTCCTCGACGCTCGTCGCGATGCCGCTCTCCGGCACCCGGACGCCGATCTCCTGCATGGCCTTCTTGAAGAGGTCGCGGTCTTCGGCGCGGCTGATGGCTTCGGGGCTGGCGCCCAGGACCTCGACGCCGTATTTCTTGTACACCCCGGCGCGGGCGAGGAAGACGGCGACGTTGAGGCCCGTCTGGCCGCCGAGCGTCGGCAGGACGGCGTCGGGCCGTTCGCGCGCGATGATCTTCTCGACGACCTCGGCGGTGATCGGCTCGATGTAGGTGCGGTCGGCCATCCGCGGGTCCGTCATGATCGTCGCCGGGTTCGAGTTGATGAGGATAACCCGGTAGCCCTCTTCCTTGAGGGTTTTGCAGGCCTGCGAGCCGGAATAGTCGAACTCGCACGCCTGGCCGATGATGATCGGGCCGGAGCCGATGATCAGCACGCTCTTGATGTCGGTGCGCTTGGGCACGGGCGCTCCCTGTCAATGGTTGCAGATTTGGGATTTCAAATTTCAGATTTCAAATCTAACAGCTCAAATCCAAGACCTCAAACCGCCTCTTTCAGGCTTTGCGCCTCCTTCGTTTTTTCGCGCGGGCGGGCGGCCGGCCGCCTTCGCAGAACGTTTTCAGGAGAAGGCTCGGTTCCCCCATCTCGTCCGGGCACGGGTGGAACTGAAGGCCGGCGGCGTCGAAATGGCGGCTGCGGATTCCCTCGACTGTCCCGTCATTCAGGTTCTCGTAGGCGACGGCAACGTCTCTCGGCAAGCGCTCGCCATCCACCACGAAACTGTGATGCTGAACCGTGATGAGCGAGCGCCCTCCCGCGACGTCCCTGACGGGGTAGTTAACGCCGCGGTGGCCTGTTTTCATGCGCTTCACTTTGCATCCGAGGGCGAGCGCGAGCGCCTGATGCCCCAGGCCGATCCCCAGCAGCCGAACCTTGCCTAAAAGCCCCGCGATGGCCTTGATGGCACGCGTCCGGACGCGCGGGTCGCCCGGACCGCCGGCGACGATGACACCGTCGGGTTTCTTGGCCAGCACCTCGTCGGCGCAGGCTGTGCAGGCCAGGACGTTCCCCTCGCAGCCAAGGACCGCGAGTTGCGCGAGCAGGCTGTTCTTCGCGCCCAGGTTGACGAGGACGATCCGGTGTTTCGTCGGGCCTTTCGGAGGCCGGACGCCTTCCCAGGTCAATCCCTCGACGAGGTCCCCGCCGAAGGGGGAGGGGGTCTTCTTGAGTTTCCTGGCGATCGCCTTCACGTCGAAGTTGCCGGAGACGATGGCCGCCCCCATCTCGCCGTGGTCCCTCAAGTGGACGGTGACGGCGCGCGTGTCCACCTCGCGGATGCCGACGACGCCGTGTTCCTTCAGGAAATCTTCGAGTGAGCCGGTCGCGCGGAAGTTCGAGAAGGTTCGGCTGTATTCGCGGACGACGATGCCGCGGACGTGAACGCCGTCGGACTCGTTGTCCTCGTCGTTGACGCCGTAACTGCCGATGATCGGGTACGTGAGGACAGCCAGCGTGCCGGCGTAGGAGGGGTTCGTGAGGAGTTCCTGGTACCCGACGACGCCGGTGGTGAAGACGGCTTCTCCAAAGGCTTCCCCGGCGGCGCCGAAGGGCTTGCCTTCGAACGCCGTGCCGTCCTCGAGAATCAGCGCCGCCTTGTTTCCGCTCATACGGTCTCCGTCCCGGCGCGCCGGGACTCGGCGTCTGCTTGGCCGCGAACGCCTAGATGTACTCAATCGTGCTGGGCGGCTTCGGGCTCAGATCGTACACGACTTTCGTCGCGGACGGGATCTCCCGGTAGATCCGATTCTGGATCCTCATGAGCGCGGGCCAGGGCAGTTTCGTCGCCTTGGCTGTGATCGCTTTCTCGGAATCCACGCAGCGGACGGCAAGGATGTGGCCGAAACGCCGACGCCCGTCCTTCGTCACCCCCGTCGCCCGGTCCTCCAGAAGCACGCCGAACGCCTGGAACTTCTTGAAGCGCCTCGTTTCCTCCTCGACGATCTTGCAGGCCGCCCGGACGATCGCGATGCGTTCGGGGTTCGCCTCGCCGAGGCATCGGCACGCCAGGCCCGGTCCCGGGAACGGCATGCGGGCGTAAAGGCTTCTCGGCAGGCCGAGGGCCCGGCCGACCTTCCGCACGTCGGGCTTGTAGAGCGTCTTGAGGGGCTCGATCGTCGCGTAGCCGTAACGACCCTTCGCGCTGATGCCGATCTGGTCCAGCACGTTGTGCTGCGTCTTGACGCCCTTGCGGGTTTCGACGATGTCGGCCGCGATGGTCCCCTGGACGAGGAACTGGGCGCCGGAGGCGCGCACCACTTTCTTGAAGACCTTGTAGAACGTGTCGCGGAAGACTTTGCGCTTCCGCTCGGGATCGGTGCGGCCTTTGAGGGCCGCGAAGAACGTTCGCGCCGCGCGGACGATCCGCACGCGGATGCCGAGTCGGGCGAAAGCCGCGCGGACCTCCTGGGGCTCGTCCTCGCGCATCAGGCCGTCGTCGATGAAGATGACCTTCAGACGCTTGCCGAGCGCGCGGTACGCCAGGACCGTGGCGACGGCGCTGTCGACTCCTCCCGACAGGGCGCTGATGGCCCGGCCCTTGCCGACGGTGCGGCGAATGGCGACGATCTGACGTTGTGCAAATGCTCTGTGGTTCACTTTTTCGTCCCCTAACGCGTGTCCGACCCGCGAAGCGTACCCCGCCAAGTTGCTGGTCAACCCGGCTGGCGAGAGGATAGCGGGCGCGCGAGCGTATTGCAAGCATACCTTCCGAAAAATTTCGCCGCCCTCCGTGCCGCAGGCAGCGTGCAGAAGGACCTCGTCGTGCAGGCCGACGCGCCCCTCGGGACCGGCGACGTGTCGCAGCAGATGGAAATCCTCGCCGAATTCGAGCCGGGGAAGGCGTCGCGCGTCTGCTTGACCGGCGCGGAGCTTGCCATCACATGGAACGCCGAGGCCCGAGAACTGGAAGTCCACGGCCAGAAGGTGAAACTCAGCCCCGTGGACGGCCAGGTCCGCCTCCACGTGCTGCTGGATATCCCATCGGTGGAAGTCGTCGGCAACGACGGCGAGGCCTACCTCATCAAGGGGCGCGACTACCGCAAGCTCGTCCCCCGGTCTCCGCTGGCGATCCGGGCCGAAGGCGGCGACGTCACCTTCCGCCGCCTGGAAATCTATCCGCTCCGGTCAATTCACGGGGGCGCTGCGGACTAGCAGGCCGCTAAAAAAGTCGCTTCTGGGCCATGTTATGCACGCAAGGGCATTGCTCAATCCGCGTTTTCGGGGTCGAGAACGCGGTTTTTCTCGTGGCTGCGGCCGCGCCCTTCAGCGGCACCGACAGCGGTTTCTTGTCGCTATGGCCCATGAACGGCGTGCCGTCGTGCTGATAGGCCTGGCGGAACGTCTTGCCGTCGTCCGAGAGGAGGACCCTGATGTGGGCGTTGCGCCCCGCGCACTCGTCGCAGCGATTCCAGAGCACGACCCGCTCGAGCGCCGTGGGCTTCTCCAGGTCGACCTGCCACCAGGGATCGGCCTCGTTTTCGGTGTGGAACCCCCACGTGCCGTCCTTGACGCCGTCGCAGCCTCCGGCGGCGTCCTGTTCGGGGGTGACCTGCGGGACCTTGCCGCCGGCGGTGCTCTCGCGGACGACCTCCTGGCGGAGCCAGTCGGCCTCGATCTGCTGCGGGCTGATGACGGCGTCGCCCGACTGGACCTCGGCCGGGGCCGCCATCGCACCGGTCCACGCTACGGCGACCACCAGGAGACAGGAGAACCCTGCCGCGGTCAGAAGACGCGCCGTCTCTCTCATCGCCGTCATCCTTGCCCCCATACGCATTATTCGGCAAGAGGACTGCACCCGCTTCGGTGCTGTAGTCTACACGACGTTTTGCCGCACGTCCAGCCCGCATCGAGCCGGAGAACCCGACGGCCCAGGGTGTCGTAGCAAAGCGAAAATGTCCGCTTCCAGGGTTTGGCGAAGGGGAGCGAATAGCCATGGAGCTACGCATGAGCCGGAAGGAACGGGACCGATTGAAGGTGGCGTCGGATGGCGACGATCTGGCGGCGCGCGAGCGGATTGCAAGCATACCTTCCGGGGAATTCCACCGCCCCCGGCGGGCGGATGTTTCCTTGACTCCGGCGGTGGGCCCAAGCAAGATGGGGGCGCCGACGGGGGGCCTTTCTCTTATTTTCCCCCGGACTTTTGCGAACCCGCGCGGTCTTTGTGCGTCTAAGGGCCTGAGGGAGGTACGGAAATGCGACCCACGCTCAGTTGGCTCGCCGCGGCGGTTTGCCTCGCCTGGGCTTCTTCCTGTCAGGCTCCCATGGGCCGAACCGTCAGCCCGTATGTCTTCGAGAAGGCGGAGTACGAGGTCCGGGCGCCGGCGGAGGCGACGCTGGGCGAAGTCCGGGCCGATCTGGTGGTCCGGGCGCACGAGGCCGATCTGCGGATTCCGCTGTTTCCGCGCGACGTGGCGCTCGAGCGCTGGCAGGCCGCCGGGGCCGAGGTCCTGGCGGAGGCGGGAGGCTACGTCCTCTGGGTCCGCCAGCCGGGAACCTATCGTCTGACCGCCGACTTCCTTTTGCCGCGCGCGTCGCCCTCGCCCGGCGTCGAGCGGATCGTCGTGCCCGTGCCGATCGCCACCTCGAGCGCGATGACGGTGGTCCTGCCGGCCGGGACGGGCGAGTTCACCGTGTCCCCGCCTGGTGTCGTGCTGGAGGATAAGACCGCCGGCGCGGAACGGCGAGTGCGGCTGCTCGCGCCGCCGGCCGAGCGCGTCAGCCTGGTCTGGGAAAAGAAAGCCGGAGCCGCGGAGCGCGAGGCGGCGTTCCTGACGCGCGTCGATTCGGTGTTCCAGATCGGGCGCGGGCTTATCATCCGCGACGAGCAAATCGTCTGCCGCGCCCAGAGGGGCGGGATCCGTTCGCTGCGGCTCGAGATGCCGGCGGGCGTCCTGGTGCGGCGCGTCGTGGGCGACGACGTCCTGCGGTGGCGCGTGGAGGAGGGCGGCCGGGCGGCGGAAGTGACGTTCGCGCGGACGGTGAAGGACGAATCGCGTCTGGCGGTTCGGGCGGAGCAGTCACTCGCGGCCGATCAGGCTGCCCTGGCCATTTCACCGGTCGTCGTGGTCGGCGCGGGGTTCCAGGAAGGGTCGCTGCGGCTCGAGCCGGCCAAGGACCTGATATTGAACGAAACCGCGGTCGTCGGCGCCGCGCGGTCGAGCGAAGCGGCCCCGGCCGAGGCGCGGTCGCTGGACTATTCGTACGCGCGGCTGCCGGCGTCAGTGACCGTCGAGATCGTCGATCGCGAGCCGAAGGTCGCCGTCGTGACCGAAGCCCTCGCCGTCATCGAGGCGGGTGTGCTCACGCTCGAGACGCACCTTCATTATAACGTGGAGATGCGCGAGATTCGGAGCGTCTCGATCGGCATCCCGGCGGGATCGACGGTCCTGGCCGTCGCCGGCGGCGGCGTGCGCGACTGGGAGACAGCCGGCGGCGACCGCCTGATCGTCCGCTTCGCCGATGCGGTGCTCGGAAAGGCGGACGTCGTCGTCCGCCTCCAGGACAATCTGCGCGTGATGAACGGGATCGCGATTCCGCGCCTCCAGCCGACGGAAGTTCACAGCGAGGAAGGCGTCGTCGGCGTCTCGGCGGGCGAAGGGGTTCAATTGCGGCATCACAGCGCGACGCTGACCGAGCAGGTGGACGTGACGGCGCTTCCGGAGTGGATCCAGAAAAGCGGGGCGAAACTCGGCTACCGCTATCGCCAGACGGGCGGAACGCTCGCGGTTTCGACCGAGAAAATCGAACCGCGCGTCACCGCCCTGGTTCTCGACACCGTCGAACTCGAACAGGACGTCCTCCTGCGGACGTTCCAGGCCGACCTCCAGGTGGAGCAGGCCGAGGTTTTCGAGGTCGTGCTGCGAATGCCCGCCGGCCTGACGCCGCTCAGGGTTCAGGGCGAGGCCGTCGCGGACTGGCAATTGAAACCGGCGGCGGAAAACGAGAAGGCCGACCTGGTCATCCATCTCAAGAAAGGCCAACTCGGGCCCGTCTCGTTCGTCCTGGAGATGAGCCAAATCGCGGATTACCAGCGGCCGGTGGCGGTCGGCTCGATCGACCTGGTCGGGATGCGGCGGGTGGAAGGGGGCCTCCTGGTTGTCCCGCGCGCCGACATCCGCCTGACGCCGGCCGGCGAAACGGGTCTCCAGGCCCGTCCCGCGGCGGAGGTGCGCGGGGCGGCGCCCGCCGACCGGCAGGGGCCGTTGCCGACGGACAGCGTGGGCTATCGGTACTCGGGTCCCTGGTCGCTCGGCCTCGGCGTCGAGCGGCTGGAGGCGCAGATTTCGGCTACGGCGGTGACACTCCTTCGCTTGCGCCACGGGCAGGTTTCCGCGGAGACGTGCTTCGAGTGCGACATTCAGAACGCCGGCGTTTCGGTCCTGCGGGTGCGCCTGCCGGAAGGGGCGGTCAACTCCTGGGTCGATGGGCCGGGCATCAGTTCGCGCCGCCTGACGGGCGGCACGTGGCGAGTTGTGCTGGACCAGCGGCGGCGCGGCATCTACCGGTTTCGCCTGACCTACGATCGGCTCGTCGTCGGCGACCAGGCGGAGGTGCTCCACCGCGAGCCCGAGGTCCTCGGAACCGTCAGCCAGAAAGGCTTCATCCTGGTCGGCAAGGAAAAGCCGGACATCGGGATCTCCGCCGCGACGGACGGGCTCGTGCGTCCTGTGGAAACGGACGCGGTGCCCGGCTGGCACGGTATCGGCGTCGACGTTCCCCTTTTCCGCACGTTTGAGTACTCGGGGCTCCAGTGGCGGCTCGCGCTCGACGTCCGGTTGCTGGGCGAGGCCGAGGTCCTCCAGGTCCGTGCAAGCGATTGTTTCCTGCAGACCTTGCTGGCGCGCGACGGGTCGGCCGTCACGTTCATGACGCTGACGGTCGAGAACGCCGGCCGGCAGTTCGCCGAGATCCGCCTGCCCGAGAACCGCGTCCTGTGGGGGGCGTACGTGGACGGCCGGCCCGTGAAGCCCGTCGAAGCCGGCGAGCCGCAGACCTATCTCATTCCGCTCCTGGGGCAGGGCCGGACGGGCGAGACGTTCGAGTTGACAGCCGTGTACACGGAACGTTACGCGCCGTTGGCGGGGCGGACGGCCGATCTGGCGTTCACTTCGCCGCCGGTCGACGTGCCGACGGGATCCATGACGTGGGCGGTCTACATGCCGCCGGAGTACCGCGTGATGCCCGAGATCGGGAAACGCGTCGGCAACATGCAACTCATCTACGAGCCGACCGATGCCTCGGAGCCGGTCACGCAGGAACTCTTCGGCCAGGACGCGACGCGGCTGGAGCGCGTGTGGCCTCTCGTCCGGCCGTACGTCATGGCGCTCGTGTGGGTGGTCGTCGTACTCGCAGGTGTCGCGGCGGCGGCGCTCGCCGGTTACGTGGCGTTGAAGGTGGCCTGGCGCGTGCTGTTCCCGGCGGCGGGGCGGACGATCCGGTTCGTCTGGCAGCGGCCGGTCCTTCGCTGGGCGGCGGTCATCCTCCCGCTCATTTTCCTCTGCCTTGGGCTGCTGGTCGCCATGTTGTTGCCGGCGGTGTCCGGCGCGCTGGACGATGCCAAAAAATCACGGGTGGCGAGCACACTCAGCCAACTAGGCAAGGCGATGCACGCGTACAGTTCAGCCAACGAGGGGCGGTATCCCGAATCGGAGGAGGAGTTGGTTGAGACCGGCGGCATAGACAAGGAACTCTTGAACGATGAGTCCATCAAGTACTTCGAGTACCGGGGGGCCGGCAGAAGAAAGACGGACCTGCCGTCGTCCGGCGTGGTGGCGTACGCGGAGTTGGAAGACGGATTCAACGTCCTCTACAACGACGGGCACGTGGAGTGGAAGAACAAGGACCAGATGCGCGACCTGGCGGCCCAGTTGTACTTCCAAGGCGACCTGGATGCCAACGTCGTCCGCGAAGACCTGAAACTCGGCGAGGACGTCGACGAGTATGCCAGGCAATATGACTCGGCGAAGCGCCTGAAAGGCAAGAGCCGGGGCAAACTCGACCAACTGGTGGGCAGGGACATCCAGGCCAGGCTTCAGCAGAAGGTCGAGGAGCGATATGGCCTGAAAGCGGACTCGGACAGGGCATCAGGGCGAGCCGAAGTGGAAGCGGGCGAAGGCCAACAGGCGGTGCAGAGAGCGCTAGAGGCTCAAACGAGGGAATTGCTCGCCAAGGCCCAGGACAAGGCAGGCGTGGAAGTGACGGCTACCGCGCCTAAGCCGTCGGCGGTTTCCCTCGTACCCGCGGAGGAGCCTGCCGCGCCGCCGCCCGTCGCACCGCCGGAGGGAGCGGTGACGGCCGAGCCGGAAAAGCCGGCCGGGTTCTGGAAACCGTGGGCCCCCGAGGACACGGGCGCCGTCGTGTTCGGCAGGGTGGAGCAGGGGCGGTCGAAGGGCTCGCTGCCCATCGGCCTGGAGTTGCCGGAGGTCAGCCGGGCGCCTTACCTCTTCGGGAGCGTATTCACGGGGAGCGGCCTCGGGAAGTTCGAGTTGACGGCCGCCCGCGCGGGGACGGGGTACACGGCGTACTCGATTGCGGGAGCGGCGGTCGTCGGTCTGGCGCTCGTCGTCGGCCGACTCGGCTGGGCGTGGAAGAAGAATAGCGGGGCGAAGGCCCGCGCGTGATCTCGGGACCCAGGCCCGCGGCAGTTTCCGCGCGGACTTGAACGAAGGAGAGACAAGATGAATCGGCATTCCGTTCTTGTGGCGCTCGTGGTTGCCGTCCTGATGCTGACGTTGGCCGGTCCGGCGCCGGCGGCGGCGCCCCCGGCGGGCCAAGCC
>JBAUDW010000007.1:0-38811 GCA_049678285.1 Phycisphaerae bacterium | reverse complement strand
GGCGAGGCGAGCGCCAGAGCCGGGGCGGATCCAGGCCGGAGCCTGATCTCGGCGGCGGCGTCGAACCGGACGAGGCCGACGGGAACCGCCGGGAAGGCGGCGACGGAGCGAGCCAGTTGGTCGGCGGTCGGCGTCGGGCCGCGCGCCCGGGCCATGCTGGGCGAGACGTCCTGGACGATGCAGACGGCCGAGGCGCCGGCCGTCGAGACGCGCAGCGACGGGCCGGCGAGGGCGGCGAGGAGAAGTCCCGCCGACAGGCAGGCAAGGACGGCACGCCCCAAGGCGCCGGGGCGACGGGGTGAGGAACGCAAAGCCGGCCATGCGAGGATCGCCCAAACGGGGAGGATGACGGCGACGACCCAGGGATGCGCCAGCCGCAGGAGGTCCATGGCGTCCATTATAGAAGAGCGGTGGGTGGCGGCCAAAGGGTTTCGTTGCGGCTCAGGGCCTCGGCCAGGCCGTCAATCGAGCCACTGGAAGTTGAGGATGCGGGGCCGGATGAAGTTTGCGTTACCCGGCGGATAGGCGAGGGAGGGGGAACGGTCCACCAGGGCCCAGAAACGCCGGCTGCGGACGATGCCGGCGTTGGTGATGCTGCCGCTGGAGACGATCTTGGGGTCAACGATCTGGACGGTGCCGTAAATGGAAAACGTATCGCTGCGGACGGTGGCGATGTTGGAGAGGCGCGTGAACCTGAGGTCTCTCTCCTCGAGCCAACCTTTGGCCTCGGGGTCGCTCATCGCGGTGAGGCTTCCGCCGCTGAGGAGTTGTGCGGGGCTTTTGAGCGGCTGCTTGGCCTTGACGATGGTCTTGATGTCGCCGATTCCGAGGCCGTTGCTGAGGGCATCAAGGGTGGCGTCGTTGGCAGTGTTGAGGTTGATTTTTCCGGCGACGCGGAACTCCGGCCCTCCGGGCTGTCCGGTGTCGGCGAAGTCGGTCTGTGTGTCGCCGTCGTTGTCGAGGCCGTCGTTCCAGGGTCCGCCGGCCGAGAGCACGTTGGCGGCGCGGGCGGCAGCGACGGCGCCGGGGGTGTTCAAGTCGTTGATGTTCTTCATCCAGTCGAACTTGACGGTGGCTTCGTCAGTACGAGCGGCGAGTTTGGCCACGGTTACGACCCATGGCCAGAAATTCGCGCCGGTGCCCCGAAGGACTTGATTAAGGTCTCCGATCCTGGCAAAGGCCTTGAATTCACCGGCGGCGGTTTGCGGCCGAGGGGCAAGAGCGGTTGATGCGCCGACACAGTTGGGGAAGCGGATGGGAATGGCTACGGCAGGCCTTTGTTTGTTGACGGTGCCGAAGTTGCTTTGGCCTGCCGTCCCGCCGTCCATCCAGTCGCCGATGTAAACCACGGGGATGGCAGCGGCGTCGGGGTGGTTGGTGCCTCGCTTCTCGTATTCCCAGTCGATCGGCCGGTAAAGGCGTTTGGATCTTGAGGGGCCATCGAGTTTGGCGATGTCGGCCGTGGTGATTTCATCGAGAGCGATCGCGCCCTTCTGGAGTTTGATGGAACTCAGCGTATCCTTCAGGAGGGCCCCCGGGGTGTTGGGAACGCTTGCCGTATGCGTGAAGGTGGTGGGATGGCACTGCCCGCCGGGGATTTTCCCGGCGAGGGGGGGAAGGGTGGCGGTTCCGAAGACGACCGTCATGCCGGTGACCGTTAGGCCGTCGGTGTCGCCGGAGGCGTCTCCGGGCCAGGGGTTGAACAGTTCGACCTTGATGGTCCAAACATAGGCCGTGCTGTCGCTGTTCAAGGAGCCCTCAGCCGTCACTTCGCTGAAGAAGGGCTGCCGTTCGGCGCCGACCTTGCCGCCGAAATCGACGTCAAAGTCGTTGCTGCGGCTGCGGAATGCGACGATGTTGGCGACGAGTTGCTTGAGTTCGTCGCCGTCCTCCATGACGCGGCCGTCACGGAGGGCCTGGTAGATATCGTCGGGGAGGGCGGTATTGAGATCGGCTTTGGCGGCGGACCAGCCGAGGTCGGCGCCGCCGTCTTTCATGGTGGCATGCCAGGCGGCGTTGCCGTCGCCGCGCACCTCGGCGGTCCAGGAGACGGTAGTGGTCTTGAGTCGCTGAGCGTAGCCGGAGGCAGGAATGGGGTAGTCGCCGGGGTCGGTGTCGGGTATGGCCCCGATCCATTCGAGTCGGCTCTTAAAGTAGGTTCCCCAGAGGTTCCGCAGTTCGAATTCCTCGTCGAGGGTGTAAGGAACGTCGTTTCCCGCGGCCGGGTTTTCGATGAGGACGGCGCCGGTCTTGGAGTTGCCCGGACCGTTGGTGCCCCAACAGCCGGGGATGGAGCCTGTGCCGATCAGCAGGTCGCTCAGGGTGCTGGTGTCCGACACCGGTTTGACATCGCTGATGAAGTAGCCTTTGCCGATGCAGTCGCCGTATTCCCACGCGCCGGTGTCCGTGTTGCCGTGGGCGTTCAGGTTCACCAGGGCGTTGTGGTCGAGGACGGTGACGCTGGCGCGGAGGAGATACTGGTCGCAGGGAGCGGCGAGGTCGGGGATCCAGAGGCCGTTGGGCTTCCTGGCGCTAGCGTCGACGGGAAAGCCGAGGTTGTCGGGCCAGGAGGCGGTGGCGGTGTTGGCCGCCGAGGTGCCGAAATTGATGCCGAACAGTTTTACGCCCCAAGGGATACCATCCGCCTTTTTCTCGAAGGAGATCCAGGTGGGTTTGGCGTTTGAGACGATGGGTGACGAGAGCCAGGGGTCGGCGGCGGCGGAGGGGTAGTCGTACAGTTCGCAGGCCGCGTAGTAGGGGGGGGTTTTGGGGCTGGTCCCGGAGGCTATCCGCCCCGTGAGCAGGTTGCCGGTGAACCCGAGCACCGGTACCCCTGAAATGCTGGTCACGTTCCATTCCCAGACGTCAATGACCATCTGGTGGACGGCGTAATCGAGGGCGCCGTCGGCGGCGATCATCATTTGGGTCTGGAGGGCGAAACTGGTGGCGGTCGAGCGTTCGAGGCTGCTCAGGGTGAGAAACGCCACGCCGATGACGGCCAGAATGGCCAGCAAACCGAGGACGACCACCAGGATGGAGCCTTTTTGCCGCATGGATAGTTCCTTTTCGAAGCGGCCGTCAGCGGCTGCCTATCCAGAAGACTTCCTGGAGCGCATACCCCTTGAAGCGACCGTCGGCCGGCGGAGGCCCTCGGTCGCCGGGGTCGTGGACGGCGAGGGTGACGCGGATGGCGCGGGGCCAGTCGCTGTCGCCGGGGTTGAAGGTCTTGGTTCCTTTTGTCCACTTCGAGGAGGCGTTGTCCCAATATTCGACGAAGAACTCGCTGGTGCCGGTGGTCATGACGCGTCGGACGCTGGCGTCGGGTGTTCCGGTGTCGCCGGGCAGGAAGGGCGTGACCTCGGTGGAGACGCGGCCGACCCAGAGGGGGGCTGTGCCGCCGAGGGAGGCATAAAGGTCGCCGAGGTAAGGGGCCTTGGCGTTGTCCTGGGTCTCGGTAGCGCTGGTGTCGGGGTCTCCGCCCATGAGCCAGGCGCTTCGCGCGAGGACGCCTCGACGGGAGTCGACGGGGTTTGTGCCGATCCTGAGAAAGTCGGTGGGGGTGCGGACTCTGGTCGTGTAGAGGATTTCGGCAGCGCCGGCTTGACAGTTTTCGGGGTCGTAGGCGCCGAAGTGCCGGCCGACGCTGACGAAGGCGAGGGCGTCGCTATGGTATTTGAGGTCGCCGCCGGTAGGCAGGGCGGCGCTGATTTGGAGAGGTCCCTCGCGGGTTATGCCGCGGAGGTCGCGGTTGAGGCGGTCGAGGGTGGCGCGCATCTGCTGATAGGCGCCGTGGATGGCCTCGGCCTCGGCAGCGGTCTGGGTGACGACTGCGAAGATCTCGACGACGCCGATCATGATGATGGTCATAATGGAGGCGGCGGTGACGAGTTCCACGAGTGTGAAAGCCCGCGCCCCGTGCGACAGGTTTGGCCGACCGCAGACCGACGGCGTAAGCATAGTTATTCTCCCAATATAGTATGAAAGACGGCAACGGCGTCCGGCACGCGTAGGATGTTCGTGCTGGTCGAGGGAATGATGGAACCGATGGACGTCAGGCCAACCGCGGGATATCCCGTCTTGAGGCCAGCGGTATCTATCATGACGTAATCAAGCAGGTGGCCCCAGCCGCGGTAGCGGGTGTATTCGAGGACGTAAGTGCCCGGGCCGGGTTTGGGCCTGGTGGCGGTTTGCCACAGATCGGCACTGAGGCGATCGGAGGGAGGCTTGCCGATGGAGCGACAGACGAAGATGGTAAGTCGATAGGGGCCGTCCGCTGAGGTCTTCGTGGCGAAGACGCGGGCGACGTAGTTGCCGGCGTCCCAGGCGTTGACGCCATCGTAGGTGCGACTCGTAGGCTTCTCAGCCGAGGTGTAAAGAAATACGGAGGGGTTGTAGACAATGTGTTTGCCCGGGAAACGGGGATTGGCGGGGTTCCAGAAGTTGAGCATATACTCGGGTCGACCTCGCAGCCAATCGTAAATCGCGTTCTGGTCGGCTCGTGCCCGCGCCATGGCGCTGCGGGCGCAGAGGGCCGCCATGGTCAGGTCGCGGCTGCGTCGGCTCTGGTCGACGGCCACGGGAAAGATCGAAGCGACCATCGTCAGGCCGATGCCCAGGATGCCGGCGGCCATGAGCATCTCGGTGAGGGTGAAGGCGGCTCGGCGTTTTCGGGGGAATGCCACGTCGCGCTCCTTACCTTGTCGCATCGGCGGGGGCCGGTCGGCCACCCTCCGCAGGCATTATAGAGGCGTGAGGGGTATCCAGCAACACCGGAGTTAGGGCTGGGGGGTCGGCGGCGCTTCACGACGCGCATGGGAGAGCGAGAGGAGGGGGCGGCGAGGTTCCCTGGGTGTGACGAGTCCTGGAAAGGGCTTGCCAAGGCGCTTGAAAGGAATTGAATTGTCCTAAATTCCAGGTGTCTTTGGCCGCGGAGAGGCTTTCCGGGCCCGAACCGGGGGTTCCGTGTTCCTTGGCGGAAAGAAGGCGGGGCTGTGTCTAGGCCTTAACGACCTTCTCCCGTCCCTTGGTCACGCCGGCGCAGGCGTTGCGCGTGTCGACGACGAGCCGCGCGCTGGCCACGATCCACGCGTAATCGTAGCAGGAGTGGTTGGTGACGATGAGGACGGCATCCTGGTCGGCGAGCGCTTGGGGGGTGAGTTCGACGCTCTGGAGCCGCAGGTCGTGTTCGCGTTGCGGGCGGGTGCGGGGGATGTAGGGATCGTTGTAGGAAACGTCGGCTCCGAGGTGCTGGAGTTTCTCGATGATGGTGACGGCGGGGCTCTCGCGGAGGTCGTCGATGTCGGGCTTGTAGGCGAGTCCGAGGACGAGGATCTTGGCGCCGCGGACGGATTGTCGGCGTTCGTTGAGGGCGATCGTGAGTTGGCGGATGACGTAGTCGGGCATGGAGGTGTTGATTTCGCCGGCCAGTTCGATGAAGCGGGTGGCGATCTCGTGTTCGCGGGCTTTCCAGGTGAGGTAGAAGGGGTCGATGGGGATGCAGTGCCCGCCGAGACCGGGGCCGGGGGTGAAGAAAGTCTTGTTCTCCTTCTTACCGAAGCCGAAGGGCTTGGTGGCGGCGGCTTCGAGGACCTCCCAAACGTCGATGCCCATGGCGGAGTAGATGACCTTCAGTTCGTTCACGAGGGCGATGTTGACGGCGCGGTAGATGTTCTCGGTGAGTTTGCAGGCTTCGGCAACCTCGCAACTGGAGACGGGGACGACCCGCTCGATGCAGGCGCCGTAGAGGGCGGCCGCCAGGTCGCGGCTGGCGGGGTCGAAGCCGCCGACGACCTTCGGGATGGTGCGGGTGGTGAAATCCGGGTTGGCGGGGTCCTCGCGTTCGGGACTGAAGGCGAGGGAGAAGTCGGTTCCCGCTTTCAGGCCGGACCGTTCCAGAATGGGGCGCAGGACGTCGCGCGTGGTGCCCGGATACGTTGTACTCTCCAGGACGATCAGTTGGCCTTTCTTCAGATGGGGCGCGATAGTCTCGGCGGTGCCCACGATGAAACTCATGTCCGGGTCGCGGGTCTTCGTCAGGGGCGTCGGGACGCAGATGAGGATGGCGTCGACGTCGCGGATTCGCGCGAAGTCCGTGGTGGCCTCGAAGCCCTTGCCGGGTTTCATTTCGGCGATGCTCTTATGGCTGATGTGCTTGAAGTAGGACCGGCCGGCCATCAAGGCGTCGATCTTCTGCGGGTCGATGTCGAAACCGACGACGTTGAACCCGGCCTTGCGGAAGGCCTGGGCGAGGGGCAGGCCCACGTAGCCGAGCCCGATAATCCCGACGGTGGCCTGACGGTTCTGAATCCGCTTCATCAACATCTGCATGTGCCGAACTCCTTCTGGGAGCAGTCCGAGCGTGCCCGAATCTCCTCAGATAGTCGGCCGAAAAGGCGTCCCGGGTGCAATCTTTCCGGCGGCGTGTCGGTGCTTGACGCCCCTTCGAAGCAACCTATAATAGCCGCGTTCCTCAGCCGTGCCAGGGTTTTTCGGCAAGCGACGATTAGCGAACCCCCCTTAGGCGAGGGCCAAACAGTGCCTGTTCCCCTGTTGGACCTGGTGGCGCAGTACGGGAAGATCCGTGACGAGGTGCGAGCGGCGGTGGCGGAGGTGCTGGAGTCGCAGCGCGGCGTCGGGGGGCCCCAGATCGGCGAGTTGGAGAAGGCCGTCGCCGAGTACTCCGGGTGTAAGCACGGGATTGGGGTCTCGAGCGGGACGGATGCGTTACTGGTGAGCCTGATGAGCCTGGACATCGGGTGCGGGGACGAGGTCATCACGACGCCCTTCACCTTCTTTGCGACGGTCGGGTGCATCGTACGGGTCGGGGCGAAGCCGGTGTTCGTGGACATCGACCCGAGGACGTACAACATCGACCCCTCGCACATCGAGGCCGCCGTCACCCCGAAGACGAAGGCGATCATGCCTGTCCACCTGTTCGGCCAAATGGCCGACATGGACCCCATCACGGACGTGGCGAAGAAGCACGGCCTGGCGGTGATCGAGGACGCGGCCCAGGTGATCGGGGCGGAGTACAAGGGTCGGCGGGCGGGGTCCATCGGGACCTGCGGGTGTTTTTCCTTCTATCCGTCGAAGAACCTCGGGGCGTGCGGAGACGGGGGGATGGTGGTCACGAACGACGACGGGCTCGCGCGCCGGTGCGAGTTGATGCGCAATCACGGGGCCGAGGAGCGATACTTCCATCGCCACGTGGGCGGCAACTTCCGGCTCGACAGCATCCAGGCGGCCATCGTGCTGGTGAAACTGAAGTACCTGGAGTCGTGGCACGAGGCGAGGCAGCGCAACGCCGCCTATTACAACGAACGATTCGCCGCCTGCGAGGCCATCGAGACGCCTTACGTCGAGCCGCATAACCGCATGATCTACAATCAATACGTCATCCGGATTTGCGGGAAGCGCGACGCGGTGCAGGCACATTTGAATCAGAAGAAGATCGGCAACGTGATCTACTACCCGGTTCCGTTGCACCTTCAGGAGTGTTTTGCCGATATAGGATGTGAGAACGGGGACTTCCCGCAGGCGGAACGGGCGGCGCGGGAGGTGCTCGCGCTCCCGATTTACCCCGAACTGACTCGCGAGCAACTGGGCGAGGTGGCCGACACGGTTCTCGAAGCCGTTCGTTGACCGGAGCGCCAAGTTGTGCCGGCCGCCCGATGGGAAGACACGCGTGACGGAAGGCACACGGGCAACTATTCTCAACGTCGTCGGCGCTCGGCCGAACTTCATGAAGATCGCCCCCTTGATGCGGGCCTTCCGCAAGAGGCCGGAGTTTCGGCCGGTGCTGGTTCACACCGGTCAGCATTACGACGAGCGGATGAGCCGGCTGTTTTTCGACCAACTCGGAATCCCCCGACCGGATGTCCACCTGGACGTGGGCTCGGCCTCCCATGCCGTTCAGACCGCCGAGATCATGAAACGCTTTGAGCCGGTCGTCGAACAGTATCGGCCGGACTTGGTTCTCGTGGTGGGGGATGTCAATTCAACGATCGCGTGTGCCCTTGTGGCGGTCAAACTCGGCGTCAAGGTCGCCCATGTGGAGGCGGGCCTCAGGAGTTTCGACCGCACGATGCCGGAGGAAATCAACCGGCTCCTGACTGATGCCATCAGCGATTTTCTTTTCGTGACCGAGCCCAGCGGCATCCGCAACCTGAAGCACGAGGGCATTCCGGAAGAGAAGATCTTCTTCGTCGGGAATGTCATGATCGATACGCTGCTGGCGAACCTGGAGCAGGCGCGGTCGAGCCCGATCCTCAAAACCCTGGGGCTCAAGGCCCGCGGCTACGCGGCGCTGACCCTTCACCGGCCGAGCAACGTGGACGATCGCCCGGTGTTCGAGCGCGTTTTCGGGGCGGTCCGGAAGATCGCCGAGGAGTTGCCCGTCGTTTTTCCGGTTCATCCCCGTACGCGGAAGAACATGGTGCGGTTCGGGATGCTGGAAGGGGAAGGATCGGGGGCGGTCGGCGGTGTGCGGCTGGTGGAACCGCTCGGGTATCTCGACTTTCTGAAATTGATGGCCGAGGCACGCCTTGTGCTGACCGACTCGGGAGGGATCCAGGAGGAGACGACCATCCTGAAGGTGCCGTGCTTGACCCTCCGCGAGACGACGGAGCGGCCGGTGACGGTGGAGGTCGGGTGCAATGAGGTCGTTGGGACCGATCCTGCGCGGATTTTGGCTGCGTTTCGGCGCGTGATGGATGCGGAGGCATTCACGTGCGGCACGCCGGAGAAGTGGGACGGTCTCGCGGCGGAGCGAATTGCCAATATCCTCGTGAACGCCATGGGCCATCCGGCCTGAACCGTCGCTTCCGGCCGAACGGGTAGTGAGTTGTGGCACACGGGCCGCAACCCATCCTGCACCGAGTTCCCTTATGCCTGCAACACGATTGTGCCGATTTACCTCGCCAGGAGGGCGCCCGCACGTGGGAACGACCCGACGAACGGAAGGTAAGGTCTTGACACGCCGCGCAAACGTCTGCACGGAGGTCGTTGCCCACGACCTGTGCATCGGGTGCGGCCTGTGTGCCGGCGTCTGCCCGAACGAGCACCTGCGCATCGCCTTCAACGCATTCGGGGAGTACGTGGCGTTCGAGAACCCGAACGAGTGTGCCGCCTCGTGCGATCTGTGTCTGCGGGTTTGTCCGTTCTCGCCCACGTCCAAGGACGAAGATGTGCTGGGCAAGAAGTGCTTCGAGGACGTTCCTGGGATGAGCCACGCCTCCGAGACGGGGCACTACCTGCGTACCGTCCTTGGGTATTCTGCTGCGGACGCCCACCGCGCCAACGGGGCATCGGGCGGCCTGCTCACCTGGACGCTCGAAACGCTTCTCGCTCGTGGTCTTGTGGATCGGGTGGCCTGCGTTTCGCCGGTGCGCGAACCGGACCGGGCCATGAAGTTCACGATGTGCAGCACGGCGGAAGAGGTGCGTGCGGCCTCGCGTTCCGCATACTATCCTGTCGAGATGAGCGAGATGATTCAATCCATTCTGTCCAACAAGGGAAGGTATGCCATCACGGTCCTTCCCTGTTTCGCCAAGGCGATCCGCCAAGCGATGGCGGCGGTGCCCGGGGTGCGCGAGCGCGTGGCTTTCATCCTGGGCTTGGCGTGTGGGCGCGGCAAGAGCAAGTTCTACGCCGAGTACATCTGCGCGATGGGAGGAGGCGACCCTCACCGGCTTGACCGGGTGACGTTCCGCATCAAAGACCTCAAGCGTCCTGCGAGCGATCATGGTACACGGTGCGTCAGTGCTGCCGGGACGCCCGAGGAGCACGCGTGCACGGTCTTCGGATCAGAGGGGCCGGGGCTTGCGTGGGCGCATTCGTATTTTACGCCGATCGCGTGCAGTTTCTGCGACGACGGTTTCGCGGAGCTGGCGGACGGCACCTTTATGGACGCGTGGCGGCCGGGATACAAGGAGGATCCCGCGGGTCACAGCATCGTGATTCTGCGGGACCAGACCCTGTCGGATCTTTTTCGAGATGGTGTCGCGTCAGGAGCGCTGGCCACACACGACGTGGACATCGCCGAGGCGATCGCAAGCCAGCCCGGCATGCTCCACTTCAAGCGGACGCTTATCCGCGAGCGTATTCGTCTGGCGGCCGAGATGGGCCAGCGCGTCCCGACGAAGCGTCCCCATCGGTTCGCGCCCAGAGTGCGGCGGTTGGAAAGGGCGGTGGTCCGCGCCCGGTGGGATACGTGCCGGCAGAGTCGCAGACAGTGGGTCGAGGCGGACAAGGACTTGGCGCGCTTTCGTCGGGCCATGGCACCCTATGAGGCCCGGGTGAAGCGGGCCATTCAGATCAGCAAGGCCGTCTATCGGCCTCAGGCGATTCCGGGGGTATTATGGCGGCGCTTGCGAAACCTGGTGAAGCGATAGGTGGGGGCGGTTTCGTTCGAGGAGCGTTTTTGTGAACCGCAAGATCGGGATTCTGACCTACTTCGAGACCGACAACCCCGGCACGTTTCTCCAGGCCTGCGCGATGTTGACGTCGCTGCGGCGTCGGTTCCCGGGAGACCGGGTCGAACTGATCGACTGCCGCCAGCGCCGCCCGCGCTTCCGCCCGCACCGGCGCGACCTGTGGCCGCTGAACCTAATCGAGCACGTCCGGCGGCGGCTGATCTATAACCGGTGCCGGCGGCAGCACTTCGACGTGAGCCCGCGAAGGATTGTCACATTCGACTACGACGAGGCGGCGGCGTTCCTGGCCGATCAGGGTTACGACCTGATCGTCGTCGGCAGCGACACCGTTTTCCAGATGCGGCCCTTCTGCGCCCGGACCGGCCGCCCGCCAATTTATTGGCTCCCGCCAGACCTGACGTGTCTCAAGGTAGCCTGCGCCGTCTCGGGCGACACGCTGACGGGCGACTCGGTCGACGAGCCCATGCGCCGGCAGATGGCCGCGTCGATCCAGGCATTCGACGTGGTCGGCGTGCGCGATGACCTGACGCTCCAGTTGATGGAGGCGCTGGGTCTCGGGGGTGACCGGCGGTTGGTGATGGTGCCGGACCCGACCTTCACGCTCGACCTCGACCCGGCCCCGGCGGCTGCGGTCGCGAAGCGCCTCGGTCTGGACCCGAAACGGCCGGTCCTGGGCGTAAGCCTGCCGACGAAGCCGCTCACCGACGCGCTGGTCGCCCACTTTCGGGCCAAGGGGTTCCAGGCGGTATCGTTCGGAGCGAAGAAGCACGGCGACCTATCGCCCTACGCCCTGTCGCCGTTCGCCTGGGCAGGGCTGTACGGCCATTTCCGGCTGACGCTGACGGACCGGTTCCACGGGACCGTGATGTGCCTGTTGAACGCGACGCCGGTGGTGGCTTTCGACTGCCACAGGGGTCGCTACGCGCCGTCGGGGCTCTCGAAGACCTACACGCTGATGAGGCAGTTCGGCATGGAGCGTACGCATCACGTCAACCTCGATCGGGTTAAGGACGCCGGCGAGGTGGTGCGGCTGGCGGAGGTGGCCATGGAGCAGTTTGACGCCGCCAAAGTGAGGCAGACGGCCGCAGCGATGCGGGCGCGGTTCTTCGCGTTCCTGGACCGGGTGGCGGGCCTGCTCGACGAGCGGAACCCGCCATCGCCCGGCACCGGGGCGAGCGCGGCGGCGGGCCGTTGAGCGGATCGACCGGGCGCGCTTGGGGCGCCCCCTCCCGGGGCCGTTGGACCGCCAACCGTTGACGGCGCGGCGTGACCGCTCCCATTATCCAGGCAGGCATGCATGAGACAGTCGACCCGAATCATCTACAATGTATTCGCGGGTTACACGGGCCAGATCTTCGGGGCGATCGTCTCGATGCTCCTGGTGCCTTTTCTCGTTCACCGGCTGACAAAGCAAGGTTACGGCGTCTTCCTGTTGGCGCTGTCGGTGGGCATGGTGATCGAGTTGATACGGGCCAACGTCGGCAAGTCGACGACCATCCAGATGGCCCGGCACCTGGCGCATCATGAGTACGATCACGTCTCGGAACTGCTGAGCACCGCAACCGTGCTGATCAGTATCGTGGGGGTGCTTGGCGGGGTGATCGTGATTGTCCTTCGCTCCTGGATTGTCGGCTTCTTCACACTGTCTCCGGAGTGGATCGCGACATTCGAGACAGCCCTGGTTCTGGTGGCCATACGGATCATGGTGGCGTTTCCGTTCATGGGCTCGGTGGGCCTGCTGCTGGCGTTGCAGCGCTATGATATCGAAGTCTCGAGGACGAGAAGCACGCAGATCCTCCGGGCGATCGTGATCGTTGTCTGTTTCACGGTGTTCGAACCTCTTGTGGAACTGTTGCTGGTCATTGAGATCGCGATGCAACTGGTGCTAGGCTTGTGGGTGGTGGTGGCAACGCGAAAACTGTGCCCCCGCGTGCATCTTCGGTTGCGGCACTTCAGGAAGGACAAGGTGGGCGAGATTCTGCATATCGGCGTTTTCATCTTTCTGAAGCAGATCGGCACGATGCTCAGCTCGTTAGGGCCGCAGTGGGTCGTGGGCGCCATGCTGGGCGCCTCTTACGTGACGTACTTGTACCTGATCAGGATGGTCAATTCGGTGCTCATGCGGCTGGTCCACACGATGACGCTGGTGCTGGTGCCGGTGGCCAGCAAGTACGAATCGCTCCAGGACCGTAACACGATCGCGGAGTTGGTTATCCGCGGCACGCGGTACAGCCTGCTCCTCGTCGGCATGGTGTTGGTGATCTGTATTCCGTTGATGAGGCCTATCTACACGATATGGATGGGGCCCGAGTACGCGTTCCTGGCGCCGTACGCGGTTGTCCTGATGCTGGCGTGCATCGTGGGTGCGCCTGCTAACACGTCGCTGCAGATTCTTGACGGCATGGGGAAGGTGCGCGGCACGTTCCTGAGCACCATTACGGTGGCCATCATCGGCCTGGCCCTGCTGACGGCAGCGATCATCCTGAAGTACGAGCCGATCTTCAGCATGACCCTGGCGGTTACGGCCATCACGGCCCTGGCAGGCATCGGGTATCAGTTGCTCAGTTTGTTGCAACTCGACATCCCGGGACGGCGGCTCATCTGGAGCGCCTACGTACTACCGGCGCTGGCGTTCGTCCCGCCCATCGGCGTCGTCGGGTTGCTGAACTGGTGGCTGGGGCCGACGTCGGTCGTGTCGCTGGGGGGCCTTTCGGCACTCGGTCTTGTGACTTACCTGGGCGTCGTCGCGTGGAAGGTGTTAACGCCGTCCGAATGGCGCTTGGCCAGGGAAACGCTGGTTGATCTGCGGTCTCGCCTTCGCTGGCGGCGCAGGAAGCCATTGGGCTGAGGGGCGGACGGAACGTCGGTGACCGCGCCAGCCACACGCCGGCGGAGGCCCGGCTGGGCCTGGGACGGTACTTTGGGTACTACAACCATCGGCGGCGGCACAGGAGCTTGGGCCGACGGACGCCGGCCAGCGTGTACGGACTGGCAGAGCCGGGATCGGGCGGAAAACATCTTGTGCAGCCGGCGAGAAGCGATAGAATCGAGACAGGCGGCGGGTGTTCCGTCGCCGCGCGTGTTGCGGTTGCTCCGGTCGCCCTTCGGGCTCCCTCCGCAACCGCAGCGGGAACGTTACCCATGGCGACGGTTCCACCTTATTCCAGGTCGGAAACTGTCCAGCGCATGGGGACAAGCTAGGTTTTTGGGAATCCTATGTCCGACGAGACCGCAAGACGCGCAAACGTCTGCACGGAGGTCGTTGCCCACGACCTGTGCATCGGGTGCGGGATGTGCGCCGGCGTCTGCCCGAACGAGCACCTGCGCGTCGCGTTCAACGCGTTCGGCGAGTACGTGGCGTTCGAGAATCCGAACGAGTGCGCCGCCTCGTGCGATCTGTGTCTGCGGGTTTGTCCGTTCTCGCCCACGTCCAAGGACGAGGATGTGCTGGGCAAGAAGTGCTTCGAGGACGTTCCTGGGATGAGCCACGCCTCCGAGACGGGGCACTACCTGCGTGCCGTCCTTGGGTATTCTGCCGCGGACGCCCACCGCGCCAACGGGGCTTCGGGCGGTCTGCTCACCTGGACGCTCGAGACACTTCTCGCTCGTGGTCTTGTGGATCGGGTGGCCTGCGTTTCGCCGGTGCGCGAGCCGGACCGGGCCATGAAGTTCACGATGTGCAGCACGGCGGAAGAGGTGCGCGCGGCTTCGCGTTCCGCATACTATCCCGTCGAAATGAGCGAGATGATTCAATCCATTCTGTCCAACAAGGGAAGGTATGCCATCACGGTCCTTCCCTGTTTCGCCAAGGCGATCCGCCAGGCGATGGCGGCGGTGCCTGGGCTGCGCGAGCGCGTGGCTTTCATCCTGGGCTTGGCGTGCGGGAAAGGCAAGAGCAAGTTCTACGCCGAGTACATTTGCGCAATAGGAGGAGGCGACCCTCACCGGCTTGACCGGGTGACGTTCCGCATCAAAGACCTCAAGCGTTCTGCGAACGATCATGGTACATGGTGCGTCAGTGCTGCCGGGACGCCCGAGGAGCACGCGTGCACGGTCTTCGGATCGGAGGGGCCAGGCCTTGCGTGGATGCTTTTGTATTTTACGCCGATCGCGTGCAGTTTCTGCGACGACAGTTTCGCGGAGCTGGCGGACGGCACCTTTATGGACGCGTGGCGGCCGGAATACAAGGAGGATCCCGCGGGTCACAGCATCGTAATTCTGCGGGACCAGACCCTGTCGGATCTTTTTCGAGATGGTGTCGCGTCAAGAGCGCTGGCCACACACGACGTGGACATCGCCGAGGCGATCGCAAGCCAGTCCGGCATGCTCCACTTCAAGCGGACGCTTATCCGCGAGCGTATTCGTCTGGCGGCCGAGATGGGCCAGCGCGTCCCGACGAAGCGGACCCATCGGTTCGCGCCCAGAGTGCGGCGGCTGGAAAGGGCGGTGGTCCGCGCCCTGTGGGATATATGCCGGCAGAGTCGCAGACAGTGGGTCGAGGCGGACAAGGACTTGGCGCGCTTTCGGCGGGCCATGGCGCCTTATGTGGCCCGGGGTAAGCGGGCTATGCAGATCAGCAAGGCTGTCTATCACCCTCAGGCAATCCCGGCGGCATTGTGGCGGCGGTTGCGAAACTTGGTGAAGCGATAGGTGGGCGGTTGCGTTCGAGGAGCGTTTTTGTGAACCGCAAGGTCGGGATTCTGACGTTCTTCGAGTCGGACAACAGTGGTACTTTCCTGCAAGCCTACTCTATGCTTAAGGCACTGGAGCGGCGTCTGCCCGAGGATCGCGTTGAGCTAATCAACTTTCGGCGCCGGCGCTCGTGGTTCAGGCCGCACCGCGCTGACCTATGGCCGCCTTATTTCATCGAGCACCTGCGATACTACTTGGCACGTCTGCGGTGCCGGCGCCAGTATCTGCGGCGGAGCCCGGGTGGCATCGTCACGCGCGACACTGGCCGGGCGATGGCATATATCGAGGCCAATCACTACGACCTGATTGTTGTCGGCAGCGATACGGTTCTCAAGCTCCCGCCGGGAGGGACCAGAGAGGAGCCATTGCCCGTTTACTGGCTGTCGCCGTCGCTGCCGTGCAGGAAGGTAGCGTGCGCCGCCTCGGCGAGCACGTTGACGTATGACTCGCTGGGCGACGCCATGCGCAAGAAGATGGCCGATGCCGTTCACGCGTTCGACCTTGTGGGCGTCCGCGACGACATGACGTTCGAACTGATGGGAGCCCTGGGTCTGAAGGGAGATCCACGCCTGGCTATGGTGCCCGACCCGACGTTCACGTTGGATTTCGACCCGAAGCCGGCCGAGACGCTGCTTCGCAGGGCTGGCATCGATCCCGCCCGGCCCACGGTCGGCATCCAGGTGCCGCGACCCTCGGTCAGTGTGCCGCTCGCCAGGCACTTCAAGTCAAAGGGGTTCCAGATTGTGATGCTCGACGGGGAGGGGCCTGCAGATTACGCACCGTTCGGCGTGGCCCCGTTCGAGTTTGCCGGCATCTATGGATGCTTTGTTCTCACGATCACGGACCGGTTCCACGGATCGATCTTCAGCCTGCTGAACGGGACGCCGGTGGTGGCTGTGGACTGTGGACGGTACCTGCCATCGGGGCTCTCGAAGACGTTTACCCTCATGAGGCAGTTCGGCTGCGAGCGCACCCACCATATCAACCTCGACCGCGTTACGGACCCCCAGGAAGTAATCAGGATCGCCGAGGCGGCGTTGGGATCGTTCGACGCGCAGAAGGTGCAACAAACGGTGGCCGAAATGCGATCTCGTTTTAGTGCGTTCCTTGACAGGGTCGCCGGTGTTCTGCATGGCGCCACCGGGCTTGGGCGTGCGTGACGCCGCTGTGGACTCTCGCGGCAGTTTTCCGGAGTGCCGACGGGGCCCAATGCTACACGTAAGAGAGGACCATGAAAATCGCTGAAGGCTGCACTGGAGAGTGACGATGAGTAGGGAGACGCCTCTGTGGAAGGGAAATGGTATGGGTATGCTCGTAGCCCCGCAGGATCCGAGAAGCGTGGTGGACCGCAGGACCGCCTAGTGGAGTGATTCCATGAAACTGGTC
This sequence comes from Phycisphaerae bacterium, assembly GCA_049678285.1. Taxonomy (GTDB): domain Bacteria; phylum Planctomycetota; class Phycisphaerae; order FEN-1346; family FEN-1346; genus JAPLMM01. Next base: position 22,300 of record JBAUDW010000007.1, on the reverse strand, counting down.
ATCATAGGTTCCGGTTACGTCGGGCTTGTGGCGGGAGCGTGTTTCGGCGACACCGGCAACGACGTCACACTCGTTGACGTCGATCGGAAGAAGATCGATATGCTTCGGGCCGGTCATCTGCCCATCTATGAGCCGGGCCTCGACGAACTGGTTGCGAGGAACGTTCAGGCCGGGCGGCTGCAGTTCACGACGGATCTGGTAGCAAGCGTCCGTGACGCCGAGGTAGTGTTCCTGGCTGTCGGCACGCCGTCGGCTCCTGACGGATCGGTCGATATGCGTGCCATGGAGGAGGCGGCTCGTCAGGTGGCGGCGGCCATGACGCATTACACGGTGATCGTGACAAAGAGCACGGTTCCGGTCGGCACCCACAGTCGCATTAGCGGTATCATCCGCTCGATAACCAACGTCGAGTTCGATTATGTGTCGAACCCGGAATTTCTCAAGGAGGGGGCGGCCGTAGCTGACTTCCTCAAACCCGACCGCGTCATCGTCGGCGTGACCAGCGAGCGTGCGCTGAAGATCATCCGTCACCTCTACGCGCCGTTCATGCGGCGGACCGACCGGCTTCTGGTCATGGACCTGGCCAGTGCCGAGCTCACCAAGTACGCGTGCAACGCCATGCTGGCCACACGCGTTACCTTCATGAACGAAATGGCCAGGCTCTGCGATTGTTTCGGCGCCGACATCGAGATGGTGCGGCGTGGCATGGGCACGGACCGCCGCATCGGGCCCGACTTCCTCTTCCCGTCACTGGGCTACGGCGGCTCGTGCTTCCCGAAAGACGTCCGCGCCCTCATCAGCATGGGCCGCATGGCCAACCGGCCGCTGCGCATCGTCGAGGCAGTTGACCTGGGTAACCGCGAGCAACGCGAGGAAGCCTTCAATCGTATCTCGCAGTACTTCGATGGCAGGCTGACGGACAAGAAGTTTGCCGTCTGGGGCCTCGCCTTCAAGGCCCAGACCGATGACGTGCGCGAGAGTCCGGCCCTGACGGTCATCCAGAGGCTGGTGGGGGCGGGGGCCGCCGTCGCGGCGCACGACCCTAAGGCCACCGATACCGCCCGCGCCGTCCTCGGCGACAAGCACATCACCTATTGCGAGAACATGTACGAGGCCCTATCCGGGGCCCACGCCCTGGTCATCTGCACCGAGTGGCAGGAGTACCGCACGCCGGACTTTGGCCGCATTCGGTCGCTCCTGGCCGAGCCCGTCATCTTCGACGGAAGGAACCTCTACGAACTTGACTGGATGGCCGGGACGGGCATCGCCTACCTCAGCATCGGGCGGCCGGTCGTGAACGTCAAGAAGGTCTGTTGAGAACAGCATGAGAGTTCTAGTCACAGGCGCCGCCGGTTTCATCGGATCGCACATGGTCGACCAGCTCCTGGCCGACGGCCATGATGTTGTCGGGGTTGACAACTTCGACCCGTTCTATGACCGCGGGGTCAAGGAGCGGAACCTTGAGGCGGCCCGCCGGCACCGGCGCTTCGCGCTGGTCGAGGCCGACCTTCGCGACACTGCGGCCATGGCCGAGCTGGTCAGCAGCCGTGGCCCCTTTGACGTGATCCTGCACTTGGCGGCAAAGGCGGGCGTCCGGCCGAGCATCCAGGATCCCCTTGGCTACGAGCAGACCAACATCCTAGGTACCATGAACCTGCTGGAGCCAGCCGTCCGTGCCCGGCCGCTGCCGCGGTTTGTCTTCGGCTCGTCCAGCAGCGTCTACGGCAACAACGTCAAGGTGCCGTTCAGCGAGACAGACCCTGTCGACAATCCCATCAGCCCGTACGCCGCCACGAAGAAGGGAGGCGAACTGATCTGCTACACGTACCACCACCTGTACGGGCTTCCGGTTTTCTGCCTGAGGTTTTTCACGGTGTATGGGCCCCGGCAGCGCCCGGACCTGGCGATCCACAAGTTCACGCGCAAGATCCTCGCTGGCGAACCAATCGATATGTATGGTGACGGCACGTCAAGCCGGGACTACACCCACATCGATGACATTGTATCGGGTGTTTCGTGCGCCGTTGAGCGCTGCCGCGGATACGAGGTCATTAACCTTGGCAGCAAGTATCCCGTTACGCTCAAGGAGATGATCGAGACGGTCGCGGAGGCCTGTGGGCGCCGGGCTTCCGTCCATCGCCTACCCATGCAGCCTGGTGACGTCGAGCACACCTTCGCCGATATTGAGAAAGCCTCGCGCCTGCTCGGTTACGCTCCGAGCGTGCCGTTCCGAGAAGGCGTGAAGCGGTTCGTTGAGTGGTTGCGGGCGAACCGCGCGAATGGACTTCATGCCCGTTAGGAAGAACCGCCCATGCGAGAGAACATTTACTATGACTGGCATCGAAACAGGGCTCTCAACGAGTGCCACGGCTGTCCGTACGATCAGTGGACGGAGATGTCGGACTGCTCCTTTGCCGTTCACCCGAAAGGGTTCCTGGTGTTTCTTCGTCCGTCCCAGATCGCCGCGCTCGACGTGGCCTGCGTGGATCCTACCAGCGTTCGCCGCAGTGCTAACGTTGCCTATCACCGACGGCGGTTTGGGGTCACGCTTGAGTTGCTGCGGCGCGCGGGACTTGCGGAAAAGTCCGCTCCCAAGGTGCTCGATGTAGGGTGTGGGGGAGCCGACATCACCGCCGAGATCCACAAGGCCTTCCCCAATGCTGAGATTTTTGCCTTGGATTGCTCGATCCGCGCCATCGAGTGCGCGGTTCAGACCCATCCTGGCATCGAGTATTCTCTTGGCGATGCGTACGACCTGCCGTACGTCGAGGGCTGCTTCGACGCTGTTGTGTGTAACAATATGTGGGAGCACGTCCCTGATCCAATGCGGTTCCTTGAGGGCGTACGCAAGGTCATGAAGCCTTGTGGCCACTTGGTCCTGTCTACGCCGAGTCGCTACCGCATGTCGAACCTCGTCCGAGTCCTTCGAGGCAAGCCCGTGGGCCTGATGTCCCCCAAGCATGTTACTGAGTACACCGTGGGGCAGGTTGTGGAGCAACTCCGCTTCGGGGGCTTTCGGATTCAGCATGTCGATGGTAGGCCGCTCCGGGCTGGCGGAGGGGGACTAAGGGGCTTTGTCAAGGCGTGGCTTCTGACACCTCCAGTAGAACTCTTTCTGAAGATGGTAGGATCGCACCATAGTCTGGCCAGTACCGTGTTTTTCCTGGCGACGAAAACAAGCGTGTAAGGGGTCCGGAGTTCGCCAAGATGAATGACATTTCGAATCGCGTCGGGCTGACCTCGGGTTCCTCACCTGTGGACTTGAGGGGGGTTCACGAGGTCGTTGTTTTCACGACGAACGTGGGTCTCGGGGATTGGGAGGAGATGGGCCACTTCGAGCGCGAGGTCAGCATCTACTCGCGATGGGCTGAGCGGATGGGTTCTGTTACCTTTCTGACGTTCGGCGACCCGCACAAGGAAGTCGAGTACGAATCACGCATAGCGCCTATCCAGGTTGCGCCCTCGCCGAAGCGCTGGCCGACGCTCTTGGCTGACTTCGGGGCCGTGATGCGGCACCGGCGGCTTATTCGCGGATGCGATATCATCAAGACCATGCAGGTGCGCGGCGGCGTGGTTGGCGTGATGGCCAAGTGGCTCTGGGGGCGCCCGCTCCTGGTACGGTGCGGTTTCGTGCCGAGCCTGTTCTCGCGGCACGCAGGTCGGCGGTTGCGCGAGCTTATTCAGGCACGCATGGAAAGCATGGTCTTTCGCAACGCCGACGCGGTCATCGTGGCCACGGACGAGGACAAGCAGTACATCTGCGACCGGTATCGGCTTCCCGTTGATAAGGTCACCGTTATCGGCAACGGCATTGATACGGAGACCTTCCGCCCGATGCCCGAAGTGCCGAAGGAGCCGGGCACGGTATGCTTCGTCGGCCGGTTTTCGCCGCAGAAGAACCTTGATAACCTAATCCGAGCCATGGCTGGCACCGGGCTGGAACTCGTGGCCTACGGATCCGGCGACCTGCAACCTGACCTTCAGGCTCTTGCGGAACGGGTAGGTGTCCGTGTACGATGGTGCGGCCGGGTGCCGAACTGGGAGGTGCCGGTCGCCTGCAACAGGGCGATGCTCTTTGCTCTTCCGAGCCTGTACGAGGGCAATCCCAAGGCACTGTTGGAGGCGATGTCATGCGGATGCTGCGTGGTCACCACGCCGGTCGAGGGAATCCGGAATTTGACGGTCCACGGTCAGAACGCCATCATCTGTCGCGACACCGGAGTTGGCGGTATCCGCGAGGGGCTGCTTCAGGCGACCAGCGACCCGGCCATCGTGGAGCGGCTGGGTAGGGAAGCGAGGGAATTCGTCCTGCGGAACTATGCCTTGGGCGTCCTGATGGATCGGGAGACGTCGCTCTTGCGAACACTCGCCGGGAGCAGGCAAACATGAGCCGCTTATTCTATTATATCGCCCTTATCTCGCTATTTACTGGTGCCGCCTACATTGTCGTGATGCCGTATGTGTCGCTCTTCAAAGTCATCTTCGGAGCCGCGTTTCTGGTGGGCCTGGTCTTCGCGCGAGGCCAGGTGTCGAAGTTTCCCTCGGTGGAGTTCATGGCGCCGTTATGGGCCTTCTTGCTGATGCTGGTTGTGTCGGTGGCCCGATCGGCATACCTGCCTCTCGCCCTCAGCGATTTCTCGACTTTCATCGCGGGCATGGTGGCAGCGTGGTCGGCCTTCTTGTTCATTCAGAACTGGAAGCACTTCGCGACGGTCGCGCACCTGTTTGTGTGGCTGGGGATGCTCGGGGCGGTTCTGGGCATAGCCCAGGTGTTCCTTGGGCCGCAGTTCTACATCTTCCTGGGCAAACTCGAGCCGGGTGAGCTTCCCCGCTTTGGGCGCGCCATGGGCCTTCAGGGCAATCCAAACGGCCTGGCGTCGCTGCTAATCCTGGCGTTCTTCTTTGCCCTTGGGCTCTCGGCTCAGATATCGGCTCGCTGGCGGCATGTGTATCGCTGGGTTCTTGCTCCCATCCTGCTCTTCGGGCTGGTGCTGACGTTCAGCCGCTCGGGCCTTCTCGCGCTGGTCCTGGGGCTGGCGGGGTTCGCCCTGCGGGCCAAGAGTGTCCGGACGGCGGTGGCGACGGCCGTTTTTGTGGGTTTGGTAGGCGGCATTATCTATTGGGTGTTGGGCTCTGGTCTTGGGGGCACGTCGCGGTGGACAATGGCGGAATTCCAGACTAACGTGCGGTGGCGGATGTTGAGCCAGGCGCTCGGGGACATTGCCGAGAACCCCGTGTTTGGGCTGGGCGCCCAAGGTTACGCGATTCGCGAAGGCCAGGTGCTTCACGTTTCGCTGCTCGCGCCACTGGTTGAGCAGGGGCTTATCGGCGGGGCCGCGTTTCTGTATCTGGTACTGCGGCCGTTCTTCGGTCTTATTGGGGTGGTGAGGCGCATGTCGGTCTCGAAAACGGCATGGCTGTTCTGGGCGCTGGCCTGGGGGTACGCGGCGACGCTGTTCCATGGGAACCTGCACGGGGGCTGGGCGAACGGAGCACCGCTGTGGCTGATGATCGGCTTGGGATTCCGCGCGATCCAACTCTCTAAGGTTGCGCCAGGAACGCTCGTCGGGGATGCGCTGACGGCGCCTCCGGAACCGAAGCCGGCGGTTCCTACTCGATATCCGGCAGCTCCACTACCGCCGCAGTGATCCGGAGAGATGTCCGGAGCCGGCGAAACTTGCGGGTCCGCTCCCGGCTACGGCGCCGGGATGTACGATCTGGCATCCTGCGGCGGTCGTTCTTTGAGGAAGATTCAATGCCGACAGTCAGCGTTATCATGACGGTCTATAACGCGGAGAGACATCTGGCCGAGGCCATCGAGGGAGTGCTGGCGCAGACCTTTGGCGACTGGGAACTCATCATCATCAACGACGGATCGACGGACCGTTCCCCGGAGATTGCCCGTGGTTTCAACGACTTGCGGATTCGGGTCGAGGACTATCCCAACCGGGGGCAGCCGATCAGCCGCAATACGGCCGCCTCGATCTCGCAAGGAGAGTACTTGGCCATCTGTGACAGCGATGACGTCTGGCGGCCGGGAAAACTTGAGCGACAGGTTCTCTACCTCCGGCAGCACCCGGAAGTGGGGTTGGTCGGCGTGCAGCGAGTTGCTCAGATTACGGAGGATGGCGAGCCGATCGCCGTGGGCGTTCTGCCAACCGAGGATGAGGAACTCCGTCGCATGTTGTGGTCGGACGTCAACCCGTTTACGCACAGCGCGATCGTCTTGCGGCGGACGGTATTTGAGGCCATTGGCGGCTACAACCCGCGGTTCCTGTACTCGCAGGATTTCGAGATGATCTTGCGAGCCCAGGAGCACGGTCGCCTGCACAACCTCGAGGGGGAGCCGCTCGTGGAGTTCAGGATCAGCGGGGCTGGTATAAGCCAGGGCAAGCGGGCCCTGCAACTGGGGTACAAGCGTGCCGCCCTGAGAGCGGCTGGCCTACGTCGCCGCGGGGAGGCCGTCGACGAGGAGGCCATTCTGGCCGAATGTCTGCCGAATGAAGCGGCCCAGGGCGGGAAGGCTTCTGTGGCGTCGGATGTGAACTTTAAGTACGCCAAGGCCGCGATGCTCTGGGGTTATCCGTGGCGAGCCACGCGGTTCCTGTGGCGGTCCTTGAGAGAGAGGTTCCGACCGGAGGTGGTCTTACTGCTTCTAGCCGTTCCCATGATCCCGGGCCCGATCCTGAAATGGGCTTGTCGCTGCATCGTTAGGTTGCGCCGGGACAACATGGCTGCCGATCCGTCGGCACCGTAGGGCGCGTGATTATCTGCCCGATCCTTACGCTGCGGCGAGGAGTAGGCGTGCGCAGGTTACTGCGAAACCGTGAGTCTGTATCGATCGCCTACAGGGCCGAGTCCCTCCCTGTGCCTGACATGGGTGGCCTGGAGATCGAGGTAATCAGGGCCGGTGAATGCTTGGCCACCGACCAGAAGCGTTTCGTGCGACGGTACTGCTCGCCGCTGCAACTGTGGTACCTGTTGCGCCTCCGGGGACTGGGCGTGGGCTGGCTGTTCCTCGTGCGTGTTGGCGACCAGTTCGTGCACTACACCTTCGTGACCCGTGCGAAATGGTATCGCAAGGAACTTCCCGTAATCACCGAACCGCGGGCGCTCTTGGTCGGCCCCTGTCGGACCGAGAGTGCGTTCCGCGGCCGCGCGATTTATCCGCGCGTGCTGCAGTACGTTGTCAACCGGCTTGCAGGGGAAGGGCACGGGCCTTTCTACATGCATGTGACGCCCGACAATGTCGCGAGCGTGCGCGGCATCGAGAAAGCTGGCTTCACGCGATGTGGCGCGTGGGCCGCAACGCATAGGATGATGGGGCTGCTGGTGACCAGCCGTCGAGTGGGAGACTAGGCGGAGCACGGAGTGGGTCCCCTCGAGCGGTAGCTGCTCTGTCCCGTGACCGGGGAAGGTGGAATTTGTCGGCGCAGGCCTGGCGGCGACGTGGGGGGCCGAGAAGGGCGATCCCGGAGTGTTCCGGCGAGTGTCCAGAGCACATGCGGTGGAGTGGAAGCAAGAGGTGGGTCGAATGCCTACGTTGGAAGAATTCGCCCAGTACAGGGCTAAATACAACCGTGTTGTGTGGATCGACGGGCTTCCGTGGTGTTCAACACGGCGCGTCCTTGAACCGTTAGCCATGCCCCACGTGGTCAGGCCGGTGGACCGCGCTAAGGTGCGCCAGGCGATGAAGGAAACAAACGCCCTGATCGCGCGCTGGAACGACGCGTGGGACACGTCGCCGTGCGATTGGTGGTGGATGTGCTGTGACGACCGCGCCTACGACGTGGAGAAGTTCAGTCACGGCCCGCGTAAGGCGACCCGCAAGGCACTCAGGAGAGTTGACGTTCGACTTGTTGAAAACGAGTGGATTGCCGAGAACGGCTACGATGTGTACGTTGCTTCCTATAGGCGGTACGGCATGCTTCCCCCGCTAACTCGTGAACGGTTTGCGCATAGGGCCCTGCGCAAGAACGAGTACGCGGGCTACGAGACGTGGGGCGCCTTTGTGGGCGACAAGTTAGCTGCCTTTATGAGTTGTACCGTATTGGATGATACGGTAGCGGTTACTACGGGCCGATGGGATTCGGAGTACCGGCATGCCATGCCAAATAATGCTCTGGCCTATATTCTGACCAGGGCGTACTTGAAGAGGGGTATGGCATATGTGACCGGCGGCGTGCGCGTGCTTTACCACGACACAAACGTGCAGGAGTATTTCCTGCACCTGGGATACCGTCGTGTCTACTGTCCTCTTCGGGCAGAGTTCAGCCCCCTCGTGTCGGCCATGCTGAAAGTGAGGTTGCACCGATGGGGTACCTTTCTGGGCTTGCGGAGGCTGATGCCGGGCAGGATCGAACAACTCAATGCTGCCTCCTCATTGCACACCATCGCCAGGGCGTGTGACCAGGCAGCGCTGCAGCACCGCATGGTTGCCGAGGACGGCTCTGCCGAGTAGGAGGCCGCGCGAAGATCGCGGATGCGGGGAGCAGACGTGTGAGGATTGCTATTCTGACTCATGGCCGTGTGCCGTTCGGCGCGCTGCACGCCAGGGCATTCCAAACGCTCGGCCACGAGGTGCATCTACTCTCGCTCAGCCCCTGCGAGGCGACCGGGTCCCCCGTACCTGTCCGCCTGGTCGGCCCAGCCGATTTCCGGCCTTGGGAGACGGCGTCGCGATGGTCGTACCTGCGGGCGATCGGGCCGGTGCGGCGGACGGTTCGCGAGATTGCGCCCGACATCCTTTTTGCCATCTATCTCAGTTCTGCCGGCGTCATCGCGTGCCTGAGCGGTCACCGACGGGTGGTTGTCAGCGCCCAGGGCAGCGATGTTAGCACGCGGGTTGGGAGCTTCTTCTGGCGGCAGGTGTTCCAGTGGGAGTTCGCTCGGGCCACGCTCATCCATGCGGTGTCCGAACCGCGGGCGCTCTTGGTCGGCCCCTGTCGGACCGAGAGTGCGTTCCGCGGCCGCGCGCCGCCAGCCTCTTCTATCACCATCTGCACTGCGTGATGATGCGCGTGCTGTCCCGGATCGAAGGTGAGGGGGTCTTCGGCCGGATGGCGGATCGCTGGGAGTCGAATCTGCCGCGCCTCTCGTGTCGCCTGAGGGCGATGCTGGTCAAACTCGGGGACTACCGTTAGCCGCCGTGGCGGCGGCCAGCGGCGGCTGAGAATCGGCTTGACTGGCGGATGGGAGTGTGCAATCTTGACGAGCGGCGACGGGCGAGCCGCGGGGCACGCGAGCGGCCGCCCGGCTCGAAGGTCTTTCGGGCGGGCGGGCGCCTGGAGAAACGGCATGGGCTTCTGGCAGGGAAAACGCGTTCTGGTGACCGGGGCCGGCGGGTTCATCGGCAGCCACGTGACGGAGGCCCTTGTCCGGGCGGGCGCCAAGGTCCGCGCCATGGTCCACTACAACAGCCGCAACCACTGGGGGCAGATCGAACTCCTTGACCCGGACATCCGCGCCGCCCTCGAGGTCGTCGCCGGCGACATCCGCGACCCCTTCTTCTCGCGCGAGGCCGTCAAGGGTCAGGCCGTCGTCATGCACTTGGCGGCCCTCATCGCGATCCCGTACTCCTACCTCGCGCCGGCCGACTACGTGTTCACGAACGTCGTCGGCACCCTGAACATCCTCCAGGCCTGCCGCGACCTCGGCGTCGAGAAGATCGTCCACACGTCGACCAGCGAGACCTACGGGACGGCCCAGTACGTCCCGATTGACGAAGCCCACCCCCTGCAGGGCCAGTCGCCGTACGCGGCGACCAAGATCGGTGCCGACAAGATTGCCGAGAGTTACTACCTGTCGTTCAGCACGCCCGTGGCCACCATCCGGCCGTTCAACACCTACGGACCGAGGCAATCGGCCCGGGCCATTGTCCCGACGATCATCTCCCAGTTGGCGGCCGGCGATCGCCGCATACGCCTGGGCTCGCTCGATCCGGTCCGCGACCTGAACTTCGCCGAGGACACCGCCGCCGCCTTCCTGGCTGTTGCCGAGAGCCCGCGCACGGTCGGGGAGGTCGTGAACGCCGGCACCGGCAAGGGGATTTCGGTCGGAGACCTCGCGCGCTTGATTGCCGAGGTCATGGGCGTCCGGGCCGAGATCGAGCGCGACCCCGCCCGCGTCCGGCCCGAGAAGAGCGAGGTCATGCGGCTCATCTGCTGCGCCGACAAGATTCGGGCCCTCACGGGCTGGGCGCCGCGGACCGCCTTGCGCGACGGCCTCCAGAAGACGGTAGAGTATATTCGTGGACATCTCGATCCTTACAAGCCAGGCATCTACAACGTCTAGGAGTGCGCTATGAGGGCCGTCATCCTGGCGGGGGGCAAAGGCACGCGTCTCAGGCCTTACACTGCCACGCTGCCCAAACCGCTGGTCCCGGTCGGCGACCGTTCGATCCTTGACATCGTGCTGATGCAACTGAACCGCGCCGGCGTCACCCGCGTGACGATGGCGGTCAGCCACCTGGCGCAACTGATCATGGCCTACTTCGGCGACGGCGGCCGCCTGGGCCTCCAGATCGATTACAGTCTTGAGGACACGCCTCTGAGCACGATCGCCCCGCTGAAACTGATCAAGGATCTGCCCGAGACGTTCTTCGTGATGAACGGCGACGTGCTCACGGACCTGGACTTCGGCGCCCTCTACCGCGACCACGTCGGGCACGACGCCGACATCACCGTGGCGACGTTCGAACGCGACGCCCGGATCGACTTCGGCGTGCTGCACAGCGACGACCGGCGCCGCATCGTCGGCTTCGAGGAGAAGCCGACGTACCACTTCAGCGTCAGCATGGGCGTCTACGTGATCAGCCGCCGCCTGCTCGACATCGTGCCCGAGGCCGTGCCGTTTGGTTTCGACGACCTGATGCACGCGTGCCTGGCGCGCGGGCGGAATGCCCGCACGTACCCCCACGCGGGCTACTGGCTTGACATCGGGCGGCCCGACGACTACGAGGAGGCCAACGCGAAGGCCGAGGAACTGATGGCGCGGCTGTTTCCGGAGGGTGAGCCATCGGGGCGATGACGCCGAGGCACTGCGAGGTCGTGGCCGTGACGGGGGCCGCAGGGTTCATCGGGGGTCACCTGCTGCGCCACCTGCTCGACCTGCCCGAGCCGCCGGGCCGCATCGTTGCCATCGACCTGCGCGAAGGTCTGCGCGATCCGCGCGTCGTGTGGGTGCCCTGCGACCTGACCGACGCCGGCGCCGTCCGGACCGTCCTGGCGGAAACCGTCCCTGACGCGATCGCCCACCTGGCCGGCGCGAGCGCCGGCGACGACCTAGAGGCCTGCTTCGCCGTCAACGTCCTGGCCTGCCGGAACCTGCTGGCGTCGGCGGCGCGGATGGCGCGGCCTCCCCGGGTCCTCGTGGTCGGCTCGGCCGCCGAGTACGGCATCACGGCGGGCGGCGAGGAGGTCGTTGACGAGTCGCGTCCGCTCCTGGCGACGACCCCGTACGGCGTCACGAAGACGCTCCAGGAGGCGTGGGCCCTGCTGTACGCACGCCGGGGAACCGTGCCGGTCGTCGCCGTCCGCCCGTTCAACATCATGGGCCCGGGCCAGCCCGCGAGCTTGGTCCCCGCGGCCTTCCTGCGGCAGGTCGCCGACGTGCTCGACGGGAAGGCCGGCGAGATCCGCGTTGGCAACACCGACACGCGCCGCGACTTCATCGACGTCCGGGATGTCGCCGCGGCCATGGCGGCGCTGCTGTCGGCCGGCGAGGGCGTCGTTGGCCGTGTCTTCAACGTGGCCTCGGGCGCAACCGTGCGGATCGGCAACATGCTCGAAGCCTGCATCGGGCTCTCGGGGCGCCGGATCCCCGTGCGGCGCGACCCGGCCCGGGTGCGTGCGGCAGACGTCCCGATGATCGTCGGCGACGCCTCCGCGCTGCGGGCCGCCGTCGGCTGGCGGCCCGGGATCCCGTGGCCGGAGTCCCTCCAGTCCATGTGGCAGGCCATGCGGAAAACGCCGTAGACGGTCCTCGGCAGGGGTGGAGACGTCCGTGCGCATCGCCGTACTAACCCACGGCATCAGCCCGTTCGGCGCGCTGCACGCCAGGGCATTCCAAACGCTCGGCCACGAGGTGCATCTACTCTCGCTCAGCCCCTGCGAGGCGACCGGGTCCCCCGTACTTGTCCGCCTGGTCGGCCCAGCCGATTTCCGGCCTTGGGAGACGGCGTCGCGGCTGGCGTACCTGAGGACCATCGGTCCGGTGCGGCGGGCGGTGCGCGAGATCCGGCCCGACATTCTCTTCGCCCTCTACCTGAGTTCGGCCGGTGTGGTGGCGTGCCTGAGCGGCCACCCGCGCGTGGTGGTGAGCGCCCAGGGCAGCGATGTTAACACGCGGGTCGGGAGCTTCTTCTGGCGGCAGGTGTTCCGGTGGGAGTTCGCTCGGGCCACGCTCATCCATGCGGTGTCCGAACCGCTGGCCGAGATGTTGCGGACCAGGTTCGGCGCTAACGCCGACAAACTCGTCGTTTCGCCGGTGGGCGTGGATACCGAGATGTTGTCGCTGGTCGATCCGGCCGACAGGCCGAACGCCCGCCGCATTCTTTGCACGCGAGCCCACCTGCCGGTGTACGATCAGGGGACGCTTGTGCGGGCGGTAGCGCGGCTGCGTGACCGCGGTTTCGACGTGCAGTTGACCTTTGTCAAAGGGGCCGAGATGGAACAGACTCAGAACCTTGTCCGGCAGCACGGGGTGGACGACCGCGTCGCGTTCATCGACCGCTACGGCCACTTGGAACTGCGGTCGATCCTTGCAGCCGCAGACGTGTACGTCTCGTGTTCGCGGTCTGATGGGACGAGCCTGTCGCTTCTGGAGGCGATGAGCAGCGGCCTTTTCCCAGTCGTCAGCGACATCCCGGCCAACCGCCCGTGGATCGAGGATGGGCGCAGCGGCCTGCTGTTTCCGGTCGGAGACGATTCGGCCCTGGCCGAGCGCCTGGCCGAGGCGCTGGCAATGCCTGAACGGCGGGCCGCGGCATCGCCGATAAACCGTCAGACCGTTCTCCAGAAGGGTGACTTGCTGACGGAGAACCGGAAACTGCTCGCCGCGTTCGAGAAGGTCCTCGAGACGGTGCCGTGAGATGAGCAGCGGTTGCCGGGCGGCCGATGCGAAGGGCAAAGGGGCTTGCATGAACATCGTGTACGTGCACCAGCACTTCTCAACGGTGCGCGGCCGAACAGGCACACGCAGTTACGATTTTGCGCGCCACCTCGTCAACTGTGGTCACCGCGTCACTGTCGTGACGGGCGTGTATGGGCCGAGCGACCTGGCCGATAGGCCGCTTGACAGCCTGGTCACCCGGACGATGGTTGACGGAATTGACGTGTGCATCGTCAACGTGCGCCACGACAACAAGCAGACGTTCTGGCGCCGCATTGCGTCGTTCCTCTTCTTTATGGCGGTCAGCACGCGTGAGGTGTTGCGAGTCCGCGATGCCGACGTCGTGTTTGCCACAAGCACGCCCCTGACAACGGGATTTTCCGGGATGGTTGACCGCGTGTTCCGTCGTGTGCCGTTTGTGTTCGAGGTCCGCGACATATGGCCCGAGACGGCCGTCGATGTGGGCGTACTCACGAATCCGCTGTTCATCCGATTGGCCGAGGGGGCCGAGCGGATGTTTTACCGGACGGCGTTCCGCATCGTCGCGGTCAGCCATCGGATGGGCGATCGTCTGAAGGCCCGCATCGGGGCCGATGCGCCGAAGGTGCGAGTCATCATGCTGGGTACCGATTATGACCTGATCGCCGGGGCTGAACCGGACCTGGCCTGGCGCCGCGAGCACGGCCTGGAGGGCAAGTTCGTGGCCATTTATGCCGGGGCACACGGGCGGGTCAACGCGCTAGGCCGGGTGCTGAAGGCAGCGGCGCTGCTGAAGGACGATCCGCACATCCACATCGTACTTGTGGGCGACGGCGCGATGAAGGCTTCGCTCGTGGCGCAGGCCGAGCGCGAGGGGCTCGACAACGTCCTGCTCCTGGACGGGATGGCGAAGGAGAGACTGGCCAGTGTCCTCAGGACCTGCGACGCGGGTCTGATGACGCTGGAGAATGTCCCCGTCTTCTCCACGGTCTGTCCGAACAAGTTTCAGGACTACCTTGCGGCCTCGCTGCCGGTCATCGTGAACTTCGAGGGTGAGGTCGCGTGGTACTGCCGTCGTGACGGCTGCGGTCTGGTAGTGTCCGCCGATGACGCGAAAGCCCTGGCCGATGCCATCCGCCAACTTGCGTCGAGTCCGAATGAGGCGCGCGAGATGGGACGTCGCGGACAGGCACTGGCGGCGCGGGAGTTCGACCGTCGGCATTTGGCCAAGGACCTTGAGGCGGTCCTCACCGAGGCGTGTCGTTCGCGTCCTCGCTGCGGCAGACATGGCACTTAAGAGCCTATCCGAATAACCGGGTCGTGACGAGGCCGAGCGAGAAGGCCGAGGCCAAGGCGGCAGGCCCCAAACGCCCGGAGGCGTGGCTTGACGCCACGTTGAGGACGTTTGGGGCCGACAACGCAGGCATCGGCCTTCGCAGTCGGCCGCAGTAGACACGGTTGTTCGGATAGGCTCTAAGGCGGTGTTACCGTTACGGCACCACTCGTCGGGGCGCTGATGATATCCCTAATGTGCGTCAACCTCGGAAGCCGATGATGCTGATTGACGCATACGGTTGATGCCGGTATCCCAGCAGCGCTGTGTCGCAGTTGAGGCGTTCACTTAAGGTCTGGACGGTACGCAACGTCCCCTCAAGCGTGGCGGCGGCGATGGCCGGCGTTGTCGAAGCCGCCACCGGACGCCGTGAACCTGAGGCGACCCGATGACCGATCCGACGAACCTTCCGCGCGTAAGCGTCATCGTTCCGATCCGGAACGAAGCGGACTTCATTGAGCGGTGCCTGCGGAGCATCCTGGCCAATGACTATCCCCGCGACCGGATGGAGGTCCTCGTCGTCGACGGGATGAGCGAGGACGGCACGCGCGACATCGTCCGGCGCCTGGCCGCTGGCGACGCGCGCCTCAGGCTTCTCGACAACCCCGAGCGGATCGTGCCGCACGCCATGAACAGGGGGATCACCGAGGCGACCGGCGACGTCGTCATGCGCCTCGACAGCCACGCCGAGTACGCCCCCGACTACGTCGACCAGTGCCTAGCCGTGCTCCAGCGGACCGGGGCCGACGTCGTCGGCGGATGCATGGAGACCCGGCCCGGCAGCGACACCCCGGCGGGGCGGGCGATCGCCGCCGCCAGCTCCAGCCCCTTTGGCGTCGGCAACGCTCCTTTCCGGACAGGTGGTCGGGAGCAGGAGGCCGACGCCATCCCCTTCGGCTGCTTCCGACGCGACGCCTTCGACCGCTTCGGAAGATACGACGAGCGGCTCGTCCGCAACCAGGACATCGAACTCTACAGCCGCATCCGGAGAGGCGGCGGCCGCGTGATCGTCTCGCCCGACATCCGCCTCGTCTACTACAACCGGTCGAGTTTCGCGGGACTGCGCCAGCAAGCGTTCCACAACGGCCTCTGGAACCCCTACACGGTTTACCTGACGGGGGGTGGGCTTCGGGCGCGGCACTTCGTGCCGCTGGGCTTCGTCCTAAGCGCGGCGGCCTTGGCCGTGGCCGGGTCGTTCTGGTGGCCTTTCTGGATCGCCTTGGCCGCCGAGCTGGCGCTGTACCTGGCCGCGGCGACCCTCATGGCCCGCCGGGCTGCGCGCGGCCGGCCGGTCTCGGCGATCCTGGTGGTGGCGGCGTTCGCCCAACTCCACGTGGCCTACGGCCTCGGATCGCTCTGGGGCGTTCTGACAGCGCCGCTGAAGTTCGGCCTACGGCGCGACAGGGGCCGCGCCGACGCGATCAAGGACCGCCGCGAGTAGTCCGCGCCGATGGCCGAGTCCTCCCGCACGCCGGGCCTACCAGAGGCGCCGACCTCGGCGGCGGAACTCGCGGTATGCTTCCCGCGTCGGGAAGCCGAAGTAACTGCCTTTGCCCTCGAGCGGCGTACGCTCGACGGTGCTGGCCTCGATTCTGTCCAGCGTCTCCAGCGCCAGGTCGCACGCCTCGCGCTTTGCTCGCCGAATAAATCCATCGAGCGTGTCGTCGGGGCGGATGGGGAAGATCCGCTTCCCCGCCACGTCTCCCGTGTCGATGCCCGCGCCCACGTAGAACAGGGTGACGCCCGCCTCCTGTTCCCCCCTGGCCAGCATCCAGAAACTCGGCGCGATGCCTCGATACTTCGGCAGGTCCGCGCCGTGGAGGTTCAGGCAGCCTTTCGGCGGAAGCGCGATCAGCGGTTCCTTGAAGATCTGCGGGCAGGAGACCGAGAGGATAAGGTCCACCCCCTTGGAGCGAAGAAAACTCAGGAAGTCCGGCGCATTGACGTCCTGCAGCCGCCACACGGGGACCCCGTAGTACCCTGCGGCCGATTCCACGGAACAAAACCGGCGCTTCCGGTACCCGATCCGCAGGCTATCCTTAATCTTGGCCCCAAGCACCCGCCAAGCCAGGCGCGCCGCATTCCCGAGTCCGAAGGCTTTCACGTACCGGCGGAGCATCGAGAACGCGCTCTGGTTCTTGTAGACGGGCGAGCAGACGGCGATGCCCACGACGTCTTTCGCCCGCCGCGCCAGGAACCGGTCGAAGAACGCCGGCAGATACAACGGTTCGTACGCGGTCAGAATGGCCAGCCTCACGAGAGTCTCTCCAGGAGCGGGGCAAGAACCTCGGCCATCGGCCCGAACCGGAAATCGCGAAGCAGCCGGTCGATCTTGCAGGGGAAGCCCTTGCGGCCGATCCCCTGATGTAGCCGCTGCCTCAGCGGAACGTGGACCCGGTAAACCCCCATCTCCACCGGGTCGTACTCGTAAGGGTGGAAGTACACGATGCCCGGCCGGCCGACGGCCTGGAGTTGTCGCCATGCCTTGCGGATGACCCAGTACGGCCACAGGCGAAAGTATCCGCCGCCGCCCACCGGCCGGCGCTTGCCCAGCCAATCGAAGCAGGCGACCGGCGCCTCGACCAGCGGCGCCCCCCCCGGCGTCGTCACGACGCGCGCCTCAGGCGGGTAGCCGTCGATGCCGTACCGATCCGTCTTGACCGGGAAGATGGACGAATCGTACCGGTGTCCCGTTTCCACCAGGACGTCCAGCGCCCAGAGGTTTCGTTCGTCAATCGTAAAGCACGGCGCCCGGTATCCGTACACCTCGCGCCCCACCAGGTCTTCCAGCAGTTTCTTGGCACGCCGGAGATCCTCGCGCAGCGCATCGCGCTCAAGTTCGAAGTTTGACGCGTGTCCGTACCCGTGGCTTTGAATCTCGTGTCCCGCCTCCGCGATGGCTTTGATGACGTGGGGGGCCTTTTCCGCCGCCAGTCCCAGGACGAAGAACGTGCCCCGCACGCCTCGCTCGGCAAACGCCTCCAGCACCTTCATCGTGCTCCGCTCGAACCGGTCCGACAGCGGCGCCTCGGCGTCGATCGTCGACTGAAACCAATCCTCGACGTCCACGCTGATGGCGTGCGGGGCGCGCGGCACACCCTGGGGCAGGGGGGGGTGGCTCATGCGGCAGGTCCGATCTCGGCTATCAGTTCCACGCTCTCGCGCGCGTGCCGCTCCTTGGCGCGCGGATGCAGCGGCAAATTGACCACTTCCCGAGCCGCCTTCTCCGCGTTCGGGCACATGCCCGGATGGTAATCGTATTCCTCGAGCGACGCCAGAATCTGGTGCAGCGGACAGTCGAACCACGTGCCCAGTTCCAGCCGCCGATGCCGCGCCAGCGCCACCGCCGCCGCCTTGTCTGCCACGCGCACCGGATACCGCACCAGCACCGGGTCCATGTGGTTGGGGATCGCTGGCCGCGGCCAGGCGCACGCGTCCAGCAGCGCGTCGTAGACCTTCGTCAGGTGACGCCGGTGGGCGATGTTCGCGTCCAGCCGCCGCATCGCCGCCAGCCCCGCGCGGCCTTGCCCGGCCCCCATCGTCTTGAAAAAGTCCTGCCCAATCTGTTGCTTGTACTCGGCCGTCGCGCTGCTTCCGACGACAAGGCCACGGTCTACCAACCACCGGAACGTGGATTCCAGGAGGGCGAACGTCCACGGGAACAGCAGCGCCCGCCGCACCACACGCTCCGCCGAAAGCAGAAGCGCCTCTTTCGTGCCCGGTCCGCACGCCTCCGCGTCACGCACCCGCGCGATCTTCTCAGCCAATTCGCGGTCGCTCGTCGTCACCATCCCGCCGATGCCCGTCGTGAACAGCTTGTTCCACTGGAACGACCAGTAAGACGCCAGCCCGAATGTCCCGCACCGCTTGCCTTTGTAGGTCGAGCCCAGGGCGAGGCAGCAGTCCTCGACGACCGGGATGCCGTGGCGCCCGGCAACCTGGAGCATCGCGTCCATCTCGCACGGGTAGCCGTAGGTGTGCTGGGCGATGACGACTTTGGTCCGCGGCGTGATTTTTTCTTCGAGCAGGCGGACGTCGAGGTTGTAGGTCGCCGGCTCGATGTCCACGAACACGGCTCGGGCGCCCAAGTACTTGATGGGATTGACGTCCATGACGCAGGTGTAGCCGGGCAGGATGACCTCGTCGCCTTCGCCGATGCCGAGGGCACGAAGAATGGCGTAGAGGGCGACGCGGCCCTTCCAGAAGGCGCAGGCCGACCGCACGCCCAGCCACCGGGCGAACGCGCCCTCAAACCTCTCCACAGCATCCGCCAAGGTCGCACTCCGCCAACCGGCCTTCCTGTCGGCCCCGGTTCCAATTCTAGTAGGTTTGTGAACGCCGTTCCACCCCTTGGGTAGGGATTCCTGCCTTTCGTTCGCGGGATAAGAGGACCGCAGCAGGGTTATCGAGATTTTCGGGCGGGATTCTTGACGCGTTCTCGGGTGATGCCTTCGCCGCGCAAGTCTTCACCGATTGGCCCAGGCGCCTGTACAGCCGCAGGTGCGGTCACCGTCCGAACCTTGAGCGCCTCGTGCGAGCCGCCAGCCCCGCAGCCGCGCCGAGAACCAGGAGCGCGAGCGACGTGGGCTCGGGCACGCTGACGATCTGGATGGCGTTGATGGGGCCGTCTCCGCTGATGGGCGTCGCGGTCAGCGTGAAACTGCTCGCCGTCAGTCCCGTGAATCGGACGTAGTTGCCGGCCGTGGCGGCGGCGGCGGTCGCGCCGAAAGATTGGACGAAGGTGCCATCCCATTGAACAGTATCCTTTGCATCCCTGCCATATACCGTGGCAATAGTGGTTCCGTCCACGCCGATGGTGTACTGCGTGACCCAGTCGGCGCTCCCGTTTTCTCCGTCGAAGTAGACAATGACGTCGTAGCCGTGGGTTGTGAACGGCGGTTCCAGGCCCGAGACGATTACCGTCATACCGGAACCTTCGGAGTGGATATATTGTCGCATGAGACGGAAGTCTCCGCTGGAGGAGGGCCCTACGGGAACCCAGGTAGCGTCGCGGTCTTTGGAGGTAGTGGTGGCCACCGAGACGGCGGTAACCAGGCCGCTGTCGTTGTGAAGTTGCGATTTGCCGTTCCAGTAAACGTTGTTCCAATGCACTTGTGGCTCGACGCCAGCCTCTTCGGAGGGATCAAGCATCTGCTGGCCTGCCCCGGTCTTATAAAAGTTGATGCCGATCATGTCGGCGCGGGCAAGGGACGGGCACCAGGAAGCCTGCACGAGCCAGAGAGCCAAAGCGAGAGAGCCCAGGGCAGCGCAGTGGCCGCGCCTGTCCAGACGTGTGGCCCGACGTGTGGCCCGGCGGAAGTCGGAAGTGCCCCGCACCTTTCTTCGCCCTCCCCAAGCAAGAGAGTATGACCGGTATTCGTGCGAAGTCAAGCAAGAGGGTTGTCTGGGAATGTTGGAAGAGGCGTCGCCCGGCAGGCCAGATCGCCTAAGGTCTTGACACAGAAGAGGTTACCGACGCTCCTGTTTCGGCCCCCTCCTATTCTGATCGGCTACGATTTGGCGTATTTTGACCTCCGCGACTTGACAGTGAGCCTCGGGGCGGGCCGGTTCCGGACGTTTTGCCGGACGAGGTGTTCCACAGTCCGAAGACGGCTTTCGTGATGAACTTCCTGGGTCACGTGAACCTTTTCCGCGGCCGGGTGGAGGAGGGCAAGATCTGCTTCGCTGAGATGGCGTACGACGCGCCCGCGCACGCGCCGACCAGTGCCGAAGCTGTCATGGTCTTCGTCCGGCCTCATGACCTGGATGTCGGCACGCAGAGGAACGGGCATGCGAGTTTTGCGGCCACGATCGTCCGCGTTTACTCGGCGGGTCCGAACGTCCGCCTGGAACTTATCGCGGACTGCGGAGATCAGATCTATGCCGAGTTGCCGCAGGAACGGTTCCGCGCGCTCGCTGTCGGACAGGGGAGCCGTGTCTTCGTGACGCCGCGGGAAATCAAGGTTTTCGCTGAATCCTAGGCGTTCGGGGAGGCCGTCCTTGCTGTCCTCAAGGGGGTTACGGAATCTTCAAAGTGCGGCCGGGAGCCTGAAAAACTCCGAGAACAACCAGGACGTGGAGAGAACCGTGTGGCCGCCAGCGCGGGTCGCCGGCCGGCCGTGTACCTTGCGGGACCGTGGTGGGAGCGAGAACGTGGTGTCTGGCCAAAGGAGAGCGACCGTGAACAGGACCCCGGGATTTGTCGCTGTTGTCGTGTTTGCCGTTTTCTTCGCGCCGGCCGGCCGAGCACTGGCCGAGGAGCCCGTTGCTGCCGACCTCGAAGCGCAGGTCAAGACGCTTCAGCAGACGGTGGCGGGGCTGCAAACGCAGATCGCCGACATCCAATCTCGAATGGAGCGGAACAAGGCGGTCGCCGACGTCCTCAAGGAAATGGGGATGGACCCGGAGCCGAACGACCTGAGGCTCTACTGGAAAGACGGCATCCGCATGGACTCGCGCGACGGGACCGTCAAACTGAAGTTCGGCGGGCGGTTGCAGTACGACTTCGACTGGATCGGTGACGGGGACGCCGAGGCACGCATCGGCGAACTGGCCGATGGCTTTGAGACGCGGCGCGCTCGCCTCTACGTGTCGGGCGACCTCTGGAAGGACGTGGGCTTCAAGTGGGAGTACGACTGGGCCAGCGGTGCTGCCGTCGTCCGGGACTTGTACCTTGAACTCAAGGAACTCCCGGTTGTCGGGACCCTTCGCCTCGGCCACTTCAAGGAGCCGTTCAGCCTCGACGATCTCACCAGCAACAACTACATAACCTTTATGGAACGGGGTCTGCCCAACGTACTCGTTCCCTCGTGGAACGGCGGCGCCATGATTTACAACACCGCCCTGGACCAGCGTGTCACCTGGGCCGCAGGCGTCTTCCGCGACACCAATCAAGACGACGGCGGCCAGGCGCTCGTGGACGGCCAATATGCCTTTACGACCCGCGTGACCGGCCTGCCCGTGTATGAGGACAACGGCAAGCGGCTTTTCCATCTCGGAACCTCATTCAGCGTGCGGCACACGGACGGCAACGTGCGGTACCGCGCGCGGCCGGAGGCGCACCTGGCTCCCAACTTCGTCGACACGGGCAACTACTTCACCCGCGACATCTGCCTCTACGGGACCGAAAGCGCCCTGGTCCTCGGGCCCTTCCACGCCGAGGCCGAGTACATCGCCGCCAACATGGCCGCCGACAACAACGTGGCTCGTGCGGGCAACCAGCCCGACCCGACGTACCACGGGTACTACATTCAGGCTGGCTATTTTCTGACGGGCGAGGTCCGGCCGTACAAGATGAGCACGGGCACGTTCGACCGCGTCAAACCGCTCAAGCCTTACACCCTGGGCGGCCCCGGCGCCTGGGAAGTCGCCGGACGGTTTTCCTACCTCGACCTGGACGACGATCGCATCGCGGGCGGCAAACTGTGGGACTACACGCTCGGCATCAACTGGTATCTGCACAGCAACGTGCGGCTGATGTGGAACTACATCCGCTCGCGGGTGGACGTCGGCCCCGGCCGCGGCGCCAGAGCCGACGCTGACATCTTCATGGTGCGGGCCCAGGTGGATTTCTGAGCCGGCCTCAACCGGTTGGCCCGAACACAAGATACAAGAGTGCAAATCCGGCGGCTGCGGTGCGCGGAAAGGCGCCGCAGCCGCCGGTGTGTTTCCGGTCACCGCGCCGACCATCCGCCGTAGCCCGTTTCCAGGGCCCAGCGGTACCAGTCGATGGTCTGGCGCAGACCCTCTTCGAACGCGACCTCGGGTTCGTATCCGAGGAGCGCCCGCGCCGCGGAGATGTCGGCGAGGGAATGTTTCACGTCGCCCGGCCTGGGCGCGTCGTGGACGGGCTCAAAGTTTGTGCCGAGGACGCGGTTG
>JBAUDW010000006.1:0-7265 GCA_049678285.1 Phycisphaerae bacterium | reverse complement strand
GCCAATCGGAAGACCCGAACAGGCGTTCGGAATCTACATATCTTTCTCATGCTGCCCCCGCCGAGGCCGACCCTTCGGCCGACGCGCTCGACGAAACCGGCTTCCGCAGCACGGCCCGCTTCCTCGTAATGTCCTTCGGCGGCGAAGCGATCTATCTCGCGACAGCCCATCTCCTCATCTAGCCCGTGCCGCGCGCGGACCCGGACGGCGGTGGTCGGAGACGTTGCTGCGCCGGGCTTTCCGTGGCGTGTCGGCAGGCCATTGCAGAGCGGCACGCGCCGGGGCATAATGAAGTCGAGTCGCCGCAACCGGAACAAAAGGGGGAATGGGCATGGGGCGAAACGTCGCCAAGCGGCCCGTACTCATCGTCGGATCACTTCTGGTACTCGCGGCCGGGTGCGCCGGCCCCGCCGAACGCGAGGCGCGCGAGGCGATTGCCGACGTGGAGCGCCAGTACGCGCGCCGGCCGGCGGAGGCGCCGCAGGCCGGCGCGCCTCCCGCGCTGCCTGAGAATGCCACGCTCCAGGACTGCCTCGACTACGCCCAGCAGAACAACCCGGGCCTGGAAGCGGCCTTGAATCGGTGGAAGGCGGCGGCGGAGCGCGTCCCGCAGGCCCGCAGCCTGCCGGACCCCAGCCTCAACTACGAACTGGAGACGATGCCGGACCGCCGGCAGCACATGGTGACGCTGAACCAGATGTTCCCCTGGCCGGAGAAACTGTCGCTGCGGGCGGCGGTCGCCCGGGAAGAAGCCGAAGCGGCCCGCCAGCAATACGAGGCGGCGAAACTCAGCCTCTTCTTCCGCGTCAAGGATGCCTATTGCGAATACTATTACCTCGGCCGCGCCATCGCCGTCGTCCGCGAAAACCGCGACCTCGTGAAGTATCTGGAGGAAGTGGCGCGGACGCGGTACAAGGTGGGCGCCGCCGGCCATCCCGACGTCATCCGGGCGCAGGTGGAACTCGGGAAACTCGACGACCAGTTGCGCACCCTCGAGGACCTTCGCGGAGCGGCGGCGGCGCGCGTGAACGCGGCGCTAAATCGTCCGGCCGAGGCGCCGCTGGCCTGGCCGACATCCGCCCCTCTGGAGCCGGTCGAGGCGAGCGACGCGGAGGTTCTGGCGTGGCTCGGCCAAGCGAGCCCGGAACTGAAGGCGCTGGACCACGAAGTCGCCCGGGAGCAGGAGGCCGTCGCCCTCGCCCGGAAGAACTACCTGCCGGACTTCATGGTCGGCGTCGGATACATGCACGCCCGGATGTCGGGGGAAGGCGGCGACGACGGCGTCACGGCGATGACGGGGATCACGCTGCCGATCTGGCGCGAAAAGTATGCCGCCGCCGTCCGCGAGGCCCAGGACCGCCACCAGGCCGCCCTCCAGACCCGGACCGACCGCGAGAATACGCTCGGCGCCGAGGTCAAGATGACCCTCTACCGCTTCCGCGACGCCGAACGCAAGATCAACCTCTACCGCGACACCCTGCTGCCGAAGGCGCGCGAAGCGCTGAAGGCGACGGAGGCGTCGTTCCGCGTCGGCCAGGCCGCCTTCACCGACCTCATCGACGCCCAGCGAATTTTCCTGGAGTTCCAACTGGCCGGGGAGCGGGCCCTGGCGGACCACGCCCAGCGCCGGGCGGAACTCGAGATGCTCGTCGGAAAATCCTTCCCTCGCGCGGGCGCGGAACCGGCGCCACCCGAAGCAGGAAAAAACGAACCCGAGAAAGGAGAACGACCATGAAGAGCCTCAGACTCGTCGTCCTGTCGGCGGCCCTGGTGGGCGCCGTCGCTCTCTTTGCCGCCGGATGCAAGAAACCTGAAGAACCGGCCCCCTCGGCCGCGCGGGAAGAAATCGCCCAGAAAATCTGCCCCGTCATGGGCGAGCCCATCAACCCGAACATCCATGCCGATTACGAGGGCCGGCGGATTTACTTCTGCTGCACGTCGTGCCTGAAGGCGTTCGAGAAGGATCCCGAAAAGTACATCGCGAAGGTTGACGAGAAACTCAAGGGCGCAGCGGAACCGGCCAAGGGCGAGATGCCCATGCCGGCGTCGGGCGAACACGCCCACGAGTAAACGGGCGCGCCCGGCAGGCCGGCGTGAATGCCCGCCGGCGCGCGCTTGCCGCGGAGGGACAGGCTATGAGCGAGAATCCCGCAAGGGTCGCTTCAACGGTGCTCAAGTGGGTCGCGGTGGCGGCGGCCGTCGCCCTCGCCTTCGGAGGCGGATACCTTGTGCGCTGGGGCTGCGCGCCGGCGCCGAGCGCGCCCGCCACGACTGACTCCGCCGCCACGGAGCATGCCACCCCCGAGCCGACCGTCTGGACCTGCTCGATGCATCCGCAGATTCGCCGGTCCAAGCCGGGCTTGTGCCCCATCTGCGGGATGAAACTCGTACCCGTCGAGCCGCACAAGACCGAGGCGGCGCCGCTTCTGACCGTTTCCGAGGCTGCGAAGGCATTGATGGATCTGGAGACCTCGCCGGTCGAGCGGCGGTTCGTCACGGCGGAGGTCCGCCTCGTCGGCAAAGTGGAGTACGACGAGACGCGCCTGGCGTACATCACCGCGTGGGTGCCGGGGCGCCTCGACCGCCTCTTCGTGGATTACACCGGCGTTCCGGTCAAGAAGGGCGACCACTTGGTGTACCTGTACAGCCCGGAACTCTTGAGCGCCCAGGAAGAGTTGCTCCAGGCCCTCCGGGCCGTCAAGAGCCTCGAGCGGAGCGGGGTCGACATCCTGCGCGAGACCACCGCCGCCACGGTCGACGCGGCCCGCGAGAAACTGAGACTCCTGGGCCTCACCCCCGAACAGGTGGCCGAGGTCGAACGCACCGGCAAGGCCGCCGACCACGTCACCATTTACGCGCCGGCCGGCGGCATCGTCGTCGAGAAAAACGTCCTCGAAGGCATGTACGTCGACACCGGGACACGCATCTACACTATCGCCGACCTCTCGGAGGTCTGGGTCAAGCTCGACGCCTACGAATCGGACCTCACGTGGCTGCGGTACGGCCAGAAGGTCGCGTTCACCAGCGTCGCCTACCCCGGCGAGACGTTCACCGGCACGATCGCCTTCATCGATCCGATCCTGGATGAGGCGACGCGCACCGTCAAACTGCGCGTGAACGCGGCCAACCCGGACGGAAAACTGAAACCGGGCATGTTCGTCAACGCGCTGGTCCGGTCCGACGTCGCCACGGGCGGACGCGTCATGGCGCCGGACCTGGCCGGCAAATGGATCTGCCCGATGCACCCGGACGTCGTCAAGGACGCTCCCGGCTCGTGCGACATCTGCGGCATGCCGCTCGTCACGACCGAATCGCTCGGCTACGTCTCGGCTGCGCCCGCCGAGGCCGACAAGCCCCTCGTCATTCCGGCCACGGCGCCGCTCGTCACCGGCACGCGGGCCGTCGTCTATGTCGAGGTGCCCGGCCAGGACAAACCGACCTTCGAGGGCCGCGAAATCGTCCTCGGGTCGCGGGCCGGCGACTGGTACATCGTGCGCGAGGGCCTGGCGGAGGGCGAACGCGTCGTCGTCCGGGGCAACTTCAAGATCGACAGTGCCCTCCAGATCCAGGCCAAGCCCAGCATGATGAACCCGGAAGGCGGCCGACCGGCACCCGTCCACGAGCACGGTGCCGCCGCACCGGACGGAGGCCACGCCCATGACTAGCACCCCGCCCGAGCCGCCGACCCCTCAATCCCGACCTGGTCGGGACTCGGAGCAGGCCGAACTGACGCCCGAGCAGCGGTCGCTCGTCGGCCGAATGCTCGGCTTCTTCCTGAGGAACAAACTCGTCGTGCTCCTGGGGGTGGGGTTTGTCGCGACGGCGGGCGTGATGATGGCGCCGTTCGACTGGGACCTCGGGGACCTGCCGCGAAGCCCGGTTCCGACGGACGCGATTCCCGACATCGGCGAAAACCAGCAGATCGTCTTCACCGAATGGATGGGCCGATCGCCCCAGGACGTCGAGGACCAGATTACCTACCCTCTGACTGTCTCGCTCCTGGGCATCCCGGGCGTCAAGACCATTCGTTCGTATTCCTTCTTCGGATTCTCCTCCATTTACATCATCTTCAAGGAGGACGTTGAGTTCTACTGGTCGCGGAGCCGGGTGCTTGAGAAACTCAACAGCCTCCCGGCCGGGATGCTGCCGCCGGGGGTCCAGCCCGCACTGGGACCGGACGCGACCGCCCTGGGCCAGATCTTCTGGTACACGCTCGAAGGGCGCGACCCTGACGGTCGCCCCGCAGGCGGGTGGGACCTCGAGGAACTTCGCACCATCCAGGACTGGTACGTGCGGTATGCGCTCCTTTCGGCCGACGGCGTCGCCGAGGTCGCCTCGGTCGGCGGCTTCGTGCGCGAGTACCAGGTGGACGTGGATCCGGACGCGATGCGGGCGTACGGCGTGACGCTGGCCGAGGTCTTCCGCGCGGTCCAGGCGTCCAACATTGACGTGGGCGCCCGGACGATCGAAGTCAATCGCGTCGAGTATTTCATCCGCAGCACCGGCTTCATCAAAAGCGTCGAGGACATCGAGAACAGCGTCATCAAGGTCCGCGAGAACGTGCCGGTGCTCGTGAAGCACGTGGCAACCGTGACGTTCGGGCCGGCCCTCAGACGCGGGGCGCTCGACTCTGGCGGAGCCGAGGCGGTCGGCGGTGTGGTCGTCGCCCGCTACGGGGCCAACCCGCTGGCGATCATCAAGAACGTCAAGAAGAAGATCGCCGAAATCGCCCCCGGACTTCGCGCCAAAGTCCTCATCGATTTCTCCACGGTCACGCCGGACGAGGTCCGCGCCTTTGCCGAACGCCACGGCTTCCAGGCCCACGTCGGCGCCCACTTAAACCACCAAGCGTGGGTCGATGCCCTCGGTGACATGCCGCGCCGCCACTGGCCCTCCTGGGCCACCGTCAGCAAAGTGACGATCGTGCCCTTCTACGACCGGACGGGGCTCATCTACGAGACGCTCGGCACGCTGAACGACGCCCTCGCCCAGGAAATTCTGATTACGCTGATCGTCGTCGTCCTGATGGTGATGCACTTAAGGAGCAGCGTGCTGATCGGCGGCATGCTTCCGCTGGCGGTGCTTTTGTGTTTCGTCGCGATGCGCCTCGCCGGCGTGGACGCCAACATCGTCGCGCTTTCAGGCATCGCCATCGCGATTGGCACCATCGTGGACATGGGCATCGTCATCTGCGAGAACATCCTTCGTCACCTGGACGAAGCGCCGCCCGAGGCCGACCGCCTCCAGGTCGTGCACCGCGCCGCCAGCGAGGTCGGCAGCGCGGTCCTGACGGCCGTCGCCACCACCATCGTCTCCTTCCTGCCGGTCTTCTTCATGACGGGGGCGGAGGGCAAGTTGTTCAAGCCCCTGGCGTTCACGAAGACGTTCGCCCTGATTGCCTCGATCATCATTGCGTTGACGGTTCTTCCGCCGCTGGCGCACGCGCTCTTTCCGCTGCGGATTTCGAGGAAGCGGCTGCAGCGCGGCATCGGGGGGGCGCTCGTGGTGGCGGCGATCCTGGTGGGCGTGCTCGTCCGGTGGTGGGCGGGAGTCGTCGTCGCCCTGCCGGGCCTTTACCTCTTCGCCAAAGCGTGGGTCCCGCCGCGCGTGGCCCGCTGGGGTCCGTGGTCGGCCAACATGGTCATCGCCGCCCTGGTTGTCTACCTCATGAGCGCGTACTGGGAGCCTCTGGGACCGGAGCAGGGCTTCACGCGCAACTTCCTCTTCGTCGGCGGCCTGATCGGGCTGGTGCTCGGGCCCTTCTTCCTCTTCCAAAAGGGCTACCCGTGGATCCTGCGGTGGTGCTTGGCGCACAAGGTCCCGTTCCTGACGGCCATTGGGGCGATCCTGGTGCTCGGCGTGCTGGGGTGGCGCGGCTTCGAGGGGACGTTCGCTTTCGCGCCGAAGGCCGCCGGCCGCTTCGGCCTCGATGCCGAGACGGTGCGCTCGACGGCCTTCTGGGTCGGCGCCAGCGACACCTTTCCCGGCCTGGGCAAGGAGTTCATGCCGCCCCTGGACGAGGGCTCCTTCCTCTTCATGCCGACGACCATGGCCCACGCCTCGATCGGCGAGGCGGCCGACATCCTGGCCAAGCAGGACACGGCCCTGGCCGCCATCCCGGAAGTGGACCTCGCGGTCGGCAAGATCGGGCGCGTCGAGTCCTCGCTCGACCCGGCGCCGATCTCGATGATCGAGACCGTCATCAACTATAAGAGCGAGTACGTCACCGACGCCGCCGGACGGCGCGTCAACTTCCGGTACGACGCGTCGAGCGGAGAGTTTGCGCGCGACGCTTCGGGCGAACTCATCGCCGACCCCGCCGGCCGGCCCTTCCGCCAGTGGCGCGACGAAATCCGAAGTCCCGACGACATCTGGGACCAAATCATCCGCGCGGCACGCCTTCCCGGCACAACCTCCGCGCCCAAACTCCAGCCCATCATGGCTCGCATCGTGATGCTCCAGAGCGGCATGCGGGCCCCCATGGGCGTCAAGGTCAAAGCCACCGGCAAGGACCTCGCGGAGGTTCTGGCTACTATCGAGCGGGTCGGTCTGGAGATCGAGCGGTTCCTCAAGGAGGTCCCCAGCGTCGAGCCGGACACGGTCTTCGCCGACCGCATCGTCGGCAAGCCCTACCTGGAGATCGTGCCGGACCGCACGGCGCTGGCGCGCTACGGCGTGCCGATGCGCGCGTTCCAGGACGTCGTCGAGGTGGCGATCGGAGGCGTGCGCCTGACCACGACCGTCGAAGGGCGCGAGCGCTACCCCGTCCGCGTCCGCTACCTGCGGGAACTGAGGGACCAGATCGAGACCCTGGGCCGCATCCTCGTCCCCGCGGCCGACGGCGCCCAGATTCCCCTGACGCAGGTGGCCCAGATCCGCTACGTCCGCGGACCCCAGGAGATCAAGAGCGAGGACACATTCCTCACCAGTTACGTCCTCTTCGACAAGATGCCCCAGTACGCCGAAGTGGACGTCGTCGAGGCGTGTAAGGCGTACCTGAAGGCGAAGATCGCGAGCGGCGAACTGGTGCTGCCGCACGGCACGAGTTACACTTTCGCCGGCACGTATGAGAGCCAGGTCCGCAGCCAGAAGACCCTCGCCCTGATCCTCCCGCTGGCCCTCTTCGCCATCTTCCTCATCCTGTACTTCCAGTTCCGCGCCGTGCCGGTCACGCTCCTGGTGTTCACGGGAATCTTCGTCGCCTGGGCGGGCGGGTTCATGCTGCTGTGGCTTTACGGCCGGCCGTGGTTCCTCGACTTCTCGGT
>JBAUDW010000005.1:0-7392 GCA_049678285.1 Phycisphaerae bacterium | reverse complement strand
TTGGAATATAGGGCGTTTTGCGCGGGGGGTAAACCCCCGCGCTACAAGTAAGGCTCTGATAGTCGGTTGTGGTTGACGATGCAAAATGTTCTATATACCGCGGCGGGGGACGGCACACAAGGTCTGTTTCGTCCGGCCTCCGCCCCAGCCCCGCGGCTGACTGAAAGACCTTGCCTCGGCCGCGCCCCGCGCGTATGCTGGCGACTCCGAAACAGGGGGCGGGTGCCGACTGATGGCCGACGAGCCGCGAAATTCCGTCCTCATCATCGAAGACGAGCCGGACATGAACAAACTGCTGGCCGAGGTGCTCTCGGCCTACGGCTTCGAGCCGATCCGCGCCGGAACGGGCGAACAGGCCCTCGACCTGCTGGCCAAGCGGACGCCCGACGCCGTCATCCTGGACCTGATGCTCCCCGGTCTGAGCGGCTACGAACTGTGCCGACGACTCAAGGGCGCCCGCCGGACCAACCCGATTCCCGTCCTGATCCTGACGGCGCTCGACCGTCCCGAGGATCGTCTCCTCGGATACGAAACCGGGGCGGACGATTACCTGACGAAACCGTTCAGCCCCGACGGGCTGGTGACGCGGCTCCAGGCCTGCCTCGATCGCCGCCGCCAAGCGGCCGCCGCCACGGGGGCGATCGAAATGACGCTCGAACCGGCCGAGGCCCCGAGCGCCATGAAGGCGGTTAACGCGTTGGTCTCCGCCCTTTATGCCCGCACCGGTCTCGTACCAGAGTCCGTCGAGGCCCTTCGCGCGGGCCTCGCGCGCGTCGTCGAGTCCGCCGCCGACTGGACCAACCGGCACGAGGGCTGCCCTCCGCTGCGCGCGACGATCCACCTGAACGAGCATCGGCTGGAAATGGCGTGGCGTCCGGCGGCGGAGGGCGGCGACGCCTTTCTCGCCGAACACCTGGGCGCCCAATCGGAAACCGTCTCGGCCTGGATGGGAGCCGGCGCCTTCGATCGGCGGAGCGAATCGGTCGGCGCCGTCGTCTTCGAGAAAGCCCTGCCGAGAGAATGACGAAACCCGAAATCCGAATGACGAATCAAAAGGCAAACCCGAATGACGAAAGCACCGCCGGCGGCGCACAGCCCCGGGGACAGGTTCGGCCTTCCGCTTCGTCATTGCCGTTTCGTCATTCTTTCGCCATTCGGACTTCGGATTTCCTCATTCCGCCGTCGGGGATTCGGAGAGACTTTATTGGACTTACTTAGCGGCCGTCCTTCGGAAAATCGCCGGCGGGCGTGTGCTCCGACGGGACCGTGAAGAAGAACGTCGAGCCCTCACCGGGCTTGGATTCAAACCCGATCTCGCCGCCCCACGATTTGACCAACCGCTTGGCCGTCGATAGGCCCAGGCCCATCCCCGCGACGCTTCCGGTGAAGTGCTCCTCGACCTGCGTAAACTCGGTGAAGATCTGCTCGCGGTTCTCGAGCGGAATGCCCGGCCCGTTGTCGCGGACGCGAATCATCAGGCGCCGGTCGCCGATCTCCTCGGCCGTCACTTCCACGCGCGCCTGAGGACCGCGCGCAAACTTGACCGCGTTGTCCAGCAGGTTGTCGAGGACCACCGAAAGGAGTTCCTCCGGGGCGCGGGCTCGAGGCAACTGGGGGGCAAGCGCGATGCGCCAATCGATCGAGTAGTTCGGATAGCGATGTTCCACCCGATCCCGACTGCGCCCGAGCAATTCCTCCAGCACCACGAGTTGTCCGGCGCGCTCCAGTTCCGTGGCCGTCAGGCCCGCGTACGTCAGCACCTTCTCAATCAGGTCCGACAGTTCGCGGACCTTGACCAGGGTGACGCGGATCGCCTCGGCCACCTGCGGCGAGACTTCGCCGTACTTGCCCCGGTCGATGAGATTCAGGTACCCGCTGATGATCGTCAGAGGGGTTTTGAGTTTGTGGCTGACGAGGCTCAGGAAGTCCCGTTTCAGTTTCTCCTTCTGCCGCATGTCCGTCACGTCGCGGAACACGAGGGACGCATTGTACAGTTCGCCGCCCGGGCCCAGGATGCGCGTGTATCGGCCGGCGAGGTAGCGGGGCGAGCGCACGTCCCGCTGCTCGAGGTCCACGGTGACGGCCCGGGCCTGCGACGCCTGGAGCGCTTCCAGGGAGGGTTCGACCGCGAAGGCCGAGAGCGCGTCCTCGAGTGTCCTGCCGGTCAAATCCTCGCCGGCGTGGTCCAGGAGTTCGGCGGCGCGGCGGCTGATCGTCTGAATCCGTCCGTCCGCGTCCGTGATGATGATGCCGTGCGACAGGTCCTGGATGACCGCGTGGAACTTTTCGCGTTCGGCCAGCATGGAGCGGTAATACTTGATCTGAAGGAGGCTCTTGACGCGGGCCAGCAGTTCGCCCCGGTCGAACGGCTTGGAGATGAAATCGTCGGCCCCCGCCTCCAGGCCCCGGATCCGGTCCGCCATCTCCTTCAGCGCCGTAATCATGATGATGGGGATGACGGCCGTCGTCTCGTCGGCGCGAAGCCGATGGCACACCTCGTAGCCGTCGATCTTCGGCAGCATGATGTCCAGGAGAATGAGGTCGGGGTGTTCGGCCTGGACTTTTTCGAGTGCTTCGGCTCCGTCGTAGGCGGCGACGGTGGTGTAGCCCGCCGAACGGAGGTTCCGCTCCAGGAGTTTCACGTTCGCCGGGTAGTCGTCCACGATCAGGATTTTTCCGCCCACCGCTTCGGCTTGGTCTGCCATACGTCCC
Organism: Phycisphaerae bacterium; assembly: GCA_049678285.1. GTDB lineage: Bacteria > Planctomycetota > Phycisphaerae > FEN-1346 > FEN-1346 > JAPLMM01. The sequence continues at coordinate 4,680 of JBAUDW010000005.1, read as the reverse complement.
TCCCGGGCCCGCCCCGCCGCGGCGGGCCGCCCCTATTGCGCAGCATCCGCGACCAGGTCGCGCAGGAGCGTCACGGTGAACGTCGTTCCCTTGCCGGGTTGGCTTTCGACCGCGATCTCGCCGCCGTGCAATTCCACCAGCCGCTTCACCAGCGCCAGGCCCAGTCCGCTCCCCTCGTGCTCCCGCCTCAGCGACGGATCCACCTGACGAAACTCCTCGAACACCGTGACGAGGTCTTCCGGCGCGATCCCGATGCCGGTGTCCGACACGCGGATCCGGACAAACTCCCGGTCCTGGCGCGCCTGGACCTCGACCCGCCCGCCCGCATCCGTGAACTTGATGCTGTTCGCGAGCAGATTGTACAGCACCTGCTTCAACTTGATCGGGTCGGCCGTCAGTTCCAGCGGCCTGGGGTCGACGTCCGCTTTCAGTTCGATGTCCTTTCGCCGGGCCAGGCCGCGGAGGATCCGCAGCACCTCGTCCACCAGGCCGCCCACGTCGCACGGCGCCAGATTCAGTTCCATGGCGCCGGCCTCGAACCGCGACAGGTCGAGGATGTTGTTGATCAATTCGAGCACCTGGCGGCCCGCCTGGGCGATGTCCTCGGCGAACTCGCGCTGCTCCCCTGAAGGCTCGCCCGCGACGCCGTCGCGAATCGCCTCGGCAAATCCGATGATGGCGCTCAGGGGGGTACGGAGTTCGTGGCTCATGTTGGCGAGGAACTGGCTCTTCAGTTGGTTCGCCCGCACCAGTTCCGCGTTCAATTCCCTCAGTTCCGCCGTCTTCTCCGCCACCATCTGCTCGAGGTTGTCCGTGTACTGGCGGAGGCGCTGCTCCAGGACCTTGCGCTGGGTGATATCGCGGCAAATGATGGTGTAGCCGACCGGTCCCGACGCGCCGGGATCGTAGCGGATCGTCGTCACGGTCCGGACGGGGAACCGCTGGCCGTCGCGCCGCAGGCGGCTGCCTTCCCCCTCGTGCCGGCCGTGGATCCGCAGCGCCCGCTCCATCTGGGGCCCGACGGCCGTTTCCACTTCTTCCGGCACCACCAGCCGCGCCAACGGCTGGCCGAGGATGTCCTGCGGCTCGTAACCGAAGGTGCGCCGCGCGCCTTCGTTGAACATGACCACCTGCCAGCGGGCGTCGGTGGCGATGATCGCATACTCGGTGGAGGAATTGAGGACCGCGTTCAGCGAATCCGTCGCCTCCTGCAACGCCGCCGTACGCTCCTCGACCCGCGACTCCAGTTGCTCGTAAATCCGGCGCAGGCGGTCCTGCATCTCGCGGAACGCCGAGGCCAGTTGCCCGATCTCGTCCTCCCCCCGGACGTCCACTTCGACGTCCAACCGGCCCCGGCCGATCTGGCGGGCGGCTTCCGACAACTTCGCCAACGGACGCGCCACCTGACGCACAATGAACAGCCCCACCAGCATCGTCAGGAGGGCCCCGAACCCCGCCGCCATGAACACAAACGGGTACCGGATCTGCCCCTCCGCGCCGACGTGCAGGAGCGCCCCCATCAGGGCGCCCTCGATCAGGCCGACGCCCACGACAAAGAGCACCAGTTTCTGCGTTAGCGTGAGGCTCCGCATGTGTCGCCGCTCTCGGATCCTAAGCCCCGGCCCCGGCCGCCACGAGGCCTCAGCCCTGCCGACCGCTCAGGCGGCCGCGGATATAGTTCTCGAACGTCGGCTGGCCCGCCTGGGTCCATCGCCGCTCGATGCGCGTCTTCAGGGCGGCATTCTCCCGAAAGAGGGCCTCAAGAGCCCCGCGCTGATCCGGCGGCACGGAAGCGAGGATGTGGCGATCGTGGCAATCGACCGACAACACCCAATCGTCCGTCTCCGGGATGCGGTCCACCGCCAACTTCATGTGCGGATAGGCCCGGTTGCCCAGGCGAAGCCGGAGGTGCTGGCACTCTCGCGGCGGCGCGTCGGTCGGCGTCCGCTCGAATCCCGGCGCGCCTGCCCCGTTGGGGCCGGGACCGGCGGCGAGGTCGGCCAACGACTCGCCGTCGCCCCACGCGAGGCGCTTGCGGACCTCCGGAGGCACCGGCGAAGTGCCATACGCCTCTTCCAGGTAAAGCCGCACCGCCTCCGCCAGCCTCTCCCGCGTGATCTCGTCGAGGTTCACGTCCGTCGCACCCCACTCCTCGAGCCCGCGCGCCGCCAACTCATCGCCCCGCAAGCGGGGCGGCGAACCAGACCCCCCCGCGCCGCGTTTAGCCGCCGCGCTTGCGCGGCGCGCCGTTCGAGCCCGCCGCCAGAATGAATCCTACGCGGCCCCGGCCGCCATGGCCCGTCTCGGGACTCGCCATCCGCCGACTCCCGCCACTCCCGAATCCCGGCGCGCCGCCGCAGGCGACTCGACGTGGCGCGCCGGAACCGGTCGCCCCGACGGGCCCCGCGCGATCGCCTCAGCCTTCGGGGCCCTCGCCCTCCTCACCGCCCGACTCGATGTGCATCTGAAAGCCGCGGTCGAACGCCTCCTCAAAATTCAGAACGCCGACGAAATCTTCACGCCGATCCTCGTCGGTCTTGCGCAGCAGGCCGACCCGGACCATGTTGAAGACAATGTTACCGATGTCCTCCGACGAACGCACGCCCCAGGATTCCAGCACCAGTCGCGCCAACCGGCCGAACTGCTCGAGCGCGTGGTCCCGGAACCCCGCGCACAACTCGCGGCCCGAGATGTGCCCCGTCCGCCCCGACCGCTGCACCGTGTACCCCAGCGCCTCGGACACGAAGACGTACGCGTCCCGGCTGTAGCGGCGGTCGCGCTCCAGCAGCGCGTTCAGGAGTTCCCCGGCGCTCTTGCGCTTATTCATTCTGCGCTCGATGCCCTTTCAGGACCGGTCCCGGCGCGCCGGGATTCGGCCTTGGTGTCCTCGATCATGGCGGCGACGGCCTCGGGATCGACGCGTTCGGCAATCCGCTCGAACGGGCCGATCGCGCGGTCCTCGACGCGCTCCGCCAGACGCGTGAAGTCCGGCGTCTCGACGCCCAGGAGCCGGCCCACGTTTCCGGCAAACCGCGGCAGGACGGGCCCCAGATACGCCGCCAGCAGCCGCACCCCGTTCAACACCGCCGTCAACGCCGTCCGCGCCTGCTCCGGCTCCGAGCGGACGGTCTCCCACGGTTTCGTGCGTTCCATGTACCGATTGAGGGCGTCGGCCTGGGCAGCGATGAGGCGGACGGCCGTCGCGTATTCGCACGCCTCGTAGGCGCGGCCGACGTCGTCCGCGGCGGCGCCGACGGCGCCGACGAGTTCGCGCCCCTCGGCATCGAGCCGGCCGAGACGATTCTCCAGCCTCCGCGCCAGGAGTCCGGCCGACCGGCTCGGAAGGTTCGCAAAGTTGCCCACCAGGTCCGCGTTCACGCGGGCCACGAAATCCTGCGTCGAAAGGTCGATGTCGTCCACCCCGGCGCCCAGTTTGCACGCATAATAGTACCGCAGGTACTGCGGGTCCAGGTGCCGAAGGTACGTCGCCGCGTTGACGAAGGTTCCGCGGCTCTTGGACATCTTGGTCCCGTCCACCGTCAGGAACCCGTGGACCCAGATTCGGACGGGCGTCCGGAACCCCGCGCCGGCGAGCATGGCCGGCCAGTAGAGCGCGTGGAAATAAAGAATGTCCTTGCCGATGAAGTGATACAGTTCGGCGTCCTCGGCCACCCAGTAGGCGTCGAGGTCGCGTCCCTCGCGGCGGCACCAGTTCTCGGTCGAGGCGATGTAGCCGATCGGCGCGTCCCACCACACGTAGAAATATTTGTCTTTCTCGCCTGGGATCTCGAATCCCCAGTAGGGCGCGTCGCGTGTGAAATCCCAGTCGCGCAGGCCCTCGTTGAACCACTCCTGAAGTTTCGCGACGACGTGCGGATGGAGGTGCTTCTCGCTGATCCATTCGCGCAGCATCTGCTCGTACGCGGTGACGAGGAAGAAGTAGTGCTCCGACTTTCGCCGGGACGCCGCCCGGCCGCAGACCGCGCACCGCGCGTCCCCGAGTTCCGTGGGGTTGTAGGCGGCCCCGCAGACCTCGCAACTGTCGCCGTACTGGTCGAGCGCGCCGCAGCGCGGGCACTTGCCCCGGATGTAGCGGTCCGGCAGGAAGATGCCGCACGATTCGCAATACGCCTGCTCGACCTGGCGCGTCTCGATGTGCCCCTTGGCCCGCAACCGTTCGAAGAACATCTCCGCGAGCCGACGGTTCTCCGGCGAGTGGGTCGTGTAGAAGTTATCGAAATCGACGTCGAACGCCGCAAAGTCGCGGGCCTGCTCGCCGTGAAACCGCTCGATGAGTTGCTCGGGCGTGATGCCCAGCGCCTGTGCCTTAAGCATGATCGGCGTGCCGTGCGTGTCGGTCGCGCACATGTAGCGGCAATCGCGGCCGCACGACTTGTGGTACCGCGACCAGATGTCCGCCTGAAGGTATTCGACGAGGTGGCCGATGTGGATGGGCCCGTTGGCATAGGGCAGCGCCGCCGTCAGAAGAATCCGTCGCGCCATTCAGTCCCCCTGGTGGGCCTGGGGCGGCTCGGCGCCCTGGTTCGCGCTCTGGCCGGACGAACCGTCCTGGGACCCCGTCGGCGGCGACCCGTCGGGATTTTGATTTCGCCGCCTCCCGCCTCGCCTCGAACGCCGCCGGCCGCGATGGCCGCGACGCTTCCCCGAATCGTCCTGCGT
>JBAUDW010000004.1:0-4930 GCA_049678285.1 Phycisphaerae bacterium | reverse complement strand
GCGCCGCAACGCCGGCCGGCGAGGACCGGCCGCTGCTGCGGCTCCTGGGGCCGACGGTTCTGCTCGCGGCGCCGGCCGTCATCGTGCTCTTTCCGATCGGATGGCGAGCCGGGGCCGTCACCTTGGGCGTGATGGCGCTTGTGGCCGGCCTCACCGCCGGCGAGAACCCGTCGCGGCTGAAGGTTTCCGGCCGGCCGCTTCGGCTGCTTCGAGCCGCCTGCGTCGCGGGCGCAGCGGCGTGGCTGATCCTGGCGCAGGTGGAACCGGCGCTGCTGTCGGCTCCGGCCTCCTGGCCCCTGCTCGTCGTCGTTGCCGCCGGCCTCCCCATCGCCGGGCCGCGCCGCTCCTTCCGCATCCGCCTGGGGCTGGCGTTCGTCCTGATGCTGGCGGTGATGGCGGGCGCCTTTGCCTACGCCAGGTGGCTGCTTCTGCCGGTCGCGCGCGAGCGGTCGCTCTTTGTGGACGCCACCCAGGCCGAAGACGATTTCAACAGGGACAACGCGCTTCGCGAAGCCGGACAAGCGAACCCGCTTGCCTGGGAGCCGGCGTACGTGCGCGGCAGCCAGTGGCAGGCCCGCGCTGCCGAAACCCAAGGCCCCGAACAGGCGATGGCGACCGACCGCGCCATCCGGGCGTACAGCGAAGCGGTCGCGCGGCACCCAAGGCTTCAGGAGGCGTACGTCCGTTTGGCCGCCTGCCGGCTCGCGGTCGCCGGAGCGTTCGAAGATGCGGGGGCGCTCCAGGCCGCCAGGGGGTACCTGGCGCGAGCGGCCGAACTCGCCCCGACGGACCCGCCGACGCGCCTGCGCCTGGCAGACGTGACGGACCGGCTCGGGGATGACGCGGCCGCGTTGGCCGAGTATCGCCGCGCCCTCCAACTCGACGCCCTTGCGCCGCCGCAGCGCCGACTCGCCGACAACGAGCGACAAAGCGTCGAGCGCCGCATCGGCCAACTGGAAGAATCGCTGGCAGCCCCGGCCCCGAAACCGTAGCATGCCCCCGGAAAGGAGGCTTCATGCCGAAACGCGTGCAAATCTCGGTGGCCCTACGCAACGAGGTCGGCACCCTGTGCCGGTTGTGCGGCGTGCTGGCCCGCGCGAAGGTGAACATCGGCGGCCTGGCGATCGACGATTGCACCGACGAAGGGTTCATCCGCCTCATCGTCGACCAGCCGGACGACGCCAAGAAGATCCTCGATGCCGCCAAAGTGCCCCATCTGACGCAGGAAGTCCTGGTGCTGAACCTGGAGAACGAGGCGGGCGCCTTGCAGCGGGTGTCGGCGCACCTCGCGGAGGCGGGGATCAACATCCACTATGCCTACGGGACAGCCGACCTCGCGGGCCGCGGCGGGGCGCTGGTGTTGCGGGTCTCGGACCCGGAGCGGGCGCTGGAGATCCTGGAGGGAGCGACCGGGGGCTTGCCCGGGTAACAGCGCCGCTTCCATCGGAATTAGTGCTTGACAGCCGTTGCGCGCGGGGACTACTCTCATGCTGAATCGGTTGGCGAAAAACACGGGGGGGGTGTTAAGGAGGTCTGGGAATGCCCGTGTGGTGGTATGTTCTGATTCCCATTCTGATCGTCCTGATCGTGGTGTTTTTTGTGATCAGGAAGAAACAGCGCCAGCAGTAGCCGGAAGCGGCTCGCGGTCAGCCTGTGAAGGCCGGCCCGGCTTCACCATCCCGGCGGGACGCTACGCCGGGACGAAGCCCGGCGGCGCATGGACCGGATCGGCCTGAAAGACGAAGGCTCGTCCGGTCCGCGTCGCTCCGGCGGAGCGTGTGGTGCTGCGCGGCGGCGCGGTGTTCGTACCAGCGGGAGGTGAGAATGCACGAGATTCGGATCGCGACCGACAAGATCGAGATGCTGGCGACGCTCGCCGACACGCCCACGGCGGAGCGCATCTGGGACGCCCTGCCCATCGAGAGCGCGGTCAACATGTGGGGCCAGGAGATCTACTTCAGCATTCCCGTCCAGGTGGACCTGGGTGTCGAGGCCCGCGACCGGATGGAAATCGGGGAACTGGCCTACTGGCCGACGGGCAGCTCGTTCTGCATCTTCTTCGGCAAGACGCCCGCCTCGAAAGGCGACGAGCCCCGAGCCGCCAGTCCCGTCAATCCCATCGGGCGAGTCGAGGGCGACGTCAAGGTCTTCCGCCAGGTCCGCGACGGCGAAACCATCCGCCTGGAACGCATCGAGGACGAAACGCCGTAGGCCTGAGGCCCGAAAAACCCCCTCGCGAGGGGGTATCTTAGGCCGGCACATGTCGTGGGGCGAGCGCCGCCTGCGAGAAAGTTGTTGACGCAGGGGCCGTGGAACGGTAAATTGAGGGGAGTTTGACCGCGCAGCGGGCGGCGGAGGTGGAGGGACCCGCCGGGCCGGCCGCGGCCAGAAAACGGATTCCCACGGAAACGAGGTCGGCGACTGACGGATGGAAGCGCACCACGCGAAATACGGAAGCCGCCCTCAGGACGACCGGACGGGTTGCACCAACACTGGGGAGCCTGAGCATGTAGCACAGGCGTAAAGGCGCGCGGTGCGGCTCGCACCCCGGCAGATCGGGACGGACCCGGGCCGGGGGCGGCGGAAGTGGGGTCCACAGCCGGTCCCACTTTTTTGTTTGCCGGACCGGGGACCGCCGAACCGACGGGCCCTGTAGTAGAGGGAATCTTTCACTACAGGGCGGGCAACACGCTCGGGCCGCGGGAAGCGAATCGGGGAGTGCCGACACGGATGAACGGAGAACTTTTACGACTGGTTGAGACGATTCGCCGGGACAAGAGCATCGACGGCGAAATCATCTTCCAGGGCATCGAATCGGCGCTGGTGTCGGCGGCGAAGAAGCATTTCGGCGCCGCGGAGGACGTCTCCATCACGATCGACCGCGCCAGCGGCCAGATGGAAGTGATCATGGGCGGCCAGCGGATCGACCCGTCCGGTTTCGGGCGCATCGCCGCTCAGACCGCCAAGCAGGTCATCATCCAGAAAATCCGCGAGGCCGAACGCGCCAGCCTCATGGAAAACTACGCCGACCAGGTCGGCGCCATCGTCTCCGGACAGGTCACGCGCGTGGAGCACGGCAACGCGGTGGTGGCCCTGGGGCGGGGCGAAGGATTTCTGCCGAAAAGCGAACAGATTCCCGGCGAAACGCTGCACGTCGGCGACCGGCTGCGCGCGCTGATTATCGATGTCCGGGAGGCCGGCGCCAGCATCAAGATCGTCCTGTCGCGGACGCACCCGGACCTGATTGCGCGGCTGTTCGAGTTGGAGGTGCCCGAGGTGGCCGAGCAGGTCATCATCATCGAGGTGATCGCCCGCGAGCCCGGCCGGCGGACGAAGGTCGCCGTCTCCAGCATCGATTCCCGCGTCGACCCCGTCGGCGCCTGCGTCGGCATCCGGGGCAGCCGCATCAAGAACATCGTCGCCGAGGTCGCCAACGAGAAGGTCGACATCGCCCGCTACAACGAGTCGCCCCAGATTTTCATCGCCGAGTCCCTCAAACCGGCCCAGGTCAAAGAGGTCCTGCTGAACCGCGACATCAACCGGGCGACGGTGCTCGTGGCAGACGACCAGTTGAGCCTGGCGATCGGCAAAAAGGGGCAGAACGTCCGCCTCGCCGCCCGCGTCACCGGCTGGAACATCGACATCATGACGCCGGCGGAGTACGAGCAGCAGCGCGCCAAGGCCTACGAACAATTCTCGAGCCTCGAAGCCCTCGGGACGGAACTGGCGAACGAACTGGTGGCGGCGGGGTACATCAGCCTGGCCGACATCGCGGAAGGGGGCGCCGAAACCCTCTCCCGCCTGCTGCGCGTCGAGCCCGACGAGGCCCAGCGGATCACCGTCCAGGCCGCCGCCCTGGTCACGGTGCTCGAAATCCGCGCCGCCGAGGATGCCAAACGCGCGGCCGAAACCGCCGCCGCAGAGGCGAAACTCGCGGCCGAAACCGCCGCCGAGGTTGCCGACTCGGCCGAGACGATTGCCGACGCCGAAACCCCACCGGACGCCCCGACGGCCACGGAAACCCCTCAGGCCGAAACCGCCGCCGAGGTTGCCGACTCGGCCGAGACGATTGCCGACGCCGAAACTGCACCGGACGCTCCGACGGCCACGGAAACCCCTCAGGCCGAAACCGCCGCCGAGGAACCCGAAGAAACCCCCGCCGAGGTTGCCGACTCGGCCGAGACGATTGCCGACGCCGAAACCCCACCGGACGCCCCGACGGCCACGGAAACCCCTCAGGCCGAGACCGACGCGACCGGTGAGCAGGCCGTCCAGACGACGCCTGACGACCAGAAGGGGGCCGACGTCTAGAAAAGCCAGGGGAACGGGAGCCGAATCTTGCCGGTACGCATCTACGAACTCGCCCACGAGTTCGACATGCCCACTAAAGAGATCCTCGCCGTCTGCCGGGAAGCCGGACTCGACGTCAAGTCCCACTCCAGCACGATCGAAGACGACGAGGCGGACAGCATCCGCGCGCGCCTGGCGCCCCGCCAGGCCGAGGCTTCCGAAACGGAAGTCCGGGCCATGGCGCCGGAACCCGCCAAGCCCGAACCGCCGACCCTCACGCCCGACGAACAACTGGCGCGGGCCCGCAGCCTTCGGATCTCGCTGCCGACGCGCCACGCCCGCAAACCCCAGGCCGAAGGCATCAAACTGACGCCGCCGCGCCGCCCGCCGGCGCCCGTCCAGGAAGAAGAAGGGCCGAAACCCGAGCCGGCCGCCCCCGCCGAAGCGCCCGCCGTCGCCGAAGCGGCGCCGCCCGAGACACCGGCCGCGGCCGAAACGCCGGAGGCGGAGACGGTCGAAACCGCCCCAGAGACGGCCGGACGCGTCCCCCGGGTGCGCAAGGCCCCGAGACCGAAACTGGCGCCCAGGCCGAAACTCGCGCCGAGGCCGAAACTGGCCCCCAGGCCGACGCCCAGCGCCC
>JBAUDW010000003.1:0-4479 GCA_049678285.1 Phycisphaerae bacterium | reverse complement strand
GCCTGGGCCGCACCGCCCTGCTCTGGTCGGTCGGCACGACGGGCTTCGCGGGCATGGCCGTCGAGATCGTCCTCCTCTACACCTTCCAGACCCTCTACGGGTACGTGTACAGCATGGTGGGCCTGGTGGTGGGCGTGTTCATGTTCGGGCTGGTGGCGGGGAGTTTTCTGATGAACCGCCGCCTCGGGCGAGCGACAGAGGACGCGGCCCGGCGGCCGGGCCTGCGGTCGTTGGCCGCTCTGGACCTGGCGGTGACGGTGTTCGCGGCGGGTCTGGTGCTCATCCTGGCGGCGCTGCGCGCGTCGTCGGCCGACTGGCCCGTCCAACTGGCGACGTTCGGACTGGTCGCCGCCGCGGGAGTCCTGGGCGGGCTCGTCTTTCCGCTCGCGGCCTGCGTTCGGCTCGGAGACGATCCGGGCATCGCGCGCGCGGCCAGCGTCATCGACGCCGCCGACCACATCGGCGCCTGCGCCGGGGCGCTCGTGACGGGCGTCGCCCTCGTGCCGGTCCTCGGCATCAGCGGAACGCTGCTCGTCGTGGTGACGATGAAGGCTCTTAGCGCGTTGCTGGTGTCGGCGGGGGCTACGGTGCGGCCGGCGACGGCTGGGGTTTTTCCTTCGGCTTGAACGCGAGCGCTTGTTGTTGGCTCCAGACGCCGGGAATCTTCGCCCCACAGGCGGCACACGCCCCGTCTTTCATGCCCGAGGGGTCCACGCGGTAGCCGACGCGGCGGATGGCCGCCTTGCCGCACGACGCGCAGTACGTGCTCTCCCCCTCGTGGAACGGGACGTTGCCGACATAGACGTACCGCAGGCCGGCGTCCATGGCGACTTTGCGGGCGCGGGCGATGGTCTCGACGGGCGTCGGCGGCAGGTTCTTCATGCGGTACGTCGGATGGAACCGGGAGAAGTGAACGGGAACGTCCGGGCCGAGCGCCTTCGCGAGCCACTTGGCCATCTCGCGGACCTCGGCCTCTGAATCGTTCAGCGTCGGAACCAAGAGGACCACGACCTCGGTGTGAATCCCCACGTCGGCCAGGACCTCGAGCGCCTTCAGGACCGGCGCCAACTGGGCCGCGCACTGGTCTTCGTAAAACTTTTCGGTGAAGGCCTTCAGGTCGATCTTGACGGCCGTCAGGTGCTTGCACAGTTGCCGAAGCGCCGCCTCCCGGATGTAGCCGTTCGAGATCATGACGCTGCCGACGCCCCCCGCGCGTCCCGCCGCGGCCGTGTCGTGCATGTACTCGTAGAAGACGACCGGCTCGGAATACGTGTAGGCGATGGTGGGGATGCCCCTCGCGGCGGCCGTCTGGACGAGCTTCTCCGGCGGCACGAGGAGGCTGCGGACCTGCTCGGGGCGGAACTGGCTGATCTCCCAGTTCTGGCAGAACTTGCATTCCATGTTGCATCCGGTCGTCGCGACGCTCAGGGCCTGCGTCCCCGGCAGGTAGTGGAACAGGGGCTTCTTTTCGATCGGGTCGACGTTGATGCTGCAGAGGTTTCCGTAGACGAGGGTCTTATAGTCGCCGCCGCGGTTCTCCCGCACGCCGCAGTACCCGCGTTCGACGTCGGCGACGACGCACTCGCGCGGGCAGAGGGTGCAGCGTACGGCCTTGTCGGGCAGGCGGTCGAACCACACGGCGTCGTGGACGGCCGTCTGGGCCCGCCAGTCGTCCGCCTGGGCGGAGGCGGACCCGCCGACGACCCCGGCCGCGCAGACGGCACAGGCCCCCGCGCCGATCGCTTGGAGGAACTCGCGCCGCGTTTCCGCGTCGCCTCTTTCTATCCCACGTCGAGCCATGGCTTGCCGATTCCGATGACCTCTATCCGCTCCAGGTCGGCCGCCCCGAGGCCGCGCGCCTCGGCGCTCGCGAGATACCGGACGGGCCGCTTCTCTTCCGCCAGCGTCTTCATCTTCGCCGCCGCACGCTTCCGCTCGAGGATCATCAAGGCCACGCGGTCGAGTGCGACCGGGTCCGTGGCGAGGAGAATGCCGCCGTAAGCCCACTGCCGGTCCGGCCGCGACGGCGGGCCGCCGTCGTACTGCGGGCGCGTCGCGTCACACAGGGCGATCCGCAGCCGGCCGCGGATGTGCGGATGGGCGCAGACGTCCGCGATGAACGGGTCGCATCCGTTCTCGTGGTACTTGTTCGGGTTGTGGATGGCGCCGTAGAAGTTCTTCAGGCAGCCGGTCAGGCCGGCGAGGTTATGGTCCTTCAGGATGGCGGCGCTGGCGAGGGCGGTGGTCTCCTCCGTGACGATGCGGGAGTAGAGGCTGCCGATGGCGCCGCTGGTGGCGATTTGGCTCGCATACCCTTCGCCGCCGCGCGACGCCAAGGCGTCCGTGCCGAAGCACCGCACGCCCTTGCCGCTCGTCCGGAGCGTGTGGCCGGAGGCCTTGAGTTCGCGGTCGGAGCGGTCCCAGAGGATGATGCGTTCGGGCGCGACGCCGGCAGAGCCGATCGCCTCGGCCAGCGCGACCGCCACGACCGGGCTCGTGGAGAAGCCGAGGCAGTTGACCTTGATGCTGACGCGGTCGTCGGGCTTGAACCATCGTGCCCAGGCGTCGGCCGACCGCGCGTCGCCCGCGAGCGCCCGCCCCGCTTCGTCCAGGAGTTCGCGGACGCGCTTGGGGTCCGGCGAGTCCTGGGCAAGGGCGTCGTCGCGCACGACGACGACGCGCGACTTGGAGCCGTCCGGCTTGGTCGGCCCGAAGGCCGAGGCCGCGTAGGGCAAAGCGGCGACGGCAGCCGTCGCCGCCCCCGCCCGCGTCAGAAACTCGCGCCGATTCATCACGGTTTCGCCTCCTCCTTCTCCCCGAAGACGTGGGCCTCGAACCGATAGACCGTGACGCCGGGTTTCTTCCAGGCGTCCGGGGCGAGGCCGGCCTTCCCGGCCGCGCAATGGGACAGGAACTCTTCCTTCGACCATCCGGTTTCGGTGGCCACCTGCGGGAGGAAACAGCCGCTCCTACCCTCCCCTTCGATGTAGATGCCGTGGCGACCGAGTTCAATCTCCTGGAGCGGATCGCGGACCTTCTCCAGAGGCGTCAGGACGGAAATCTCGATGTCGATGTCGCCCAATTCCGCCGGCGTCACCGGATCGCCGCGGAACCGGAAATCCTGCGCGGCCGCTCGAGTCATCTCAGCGACGGTCTGGTACAGGGGCGCCCGCGGCAGGAACGTGCCGATGCAGCCCCTGAGGCGCCCGTGGTTTTTTAGGGTGACGAAAGCCGCCCCCGGCCGTTTCAGCACCCCGGCCAGGTCATACTTCGATTCGTCGAGAGACGCCTTGCCGGTGTTCAGAAACTCCTTGAGGACGTCGCGGGCGAGGCGAAGGAGGGTCTGTTTCTCGGAGCCTTTAAGATACGCGGCCTCGCCCGTCCGCCAGAAGACGATCGAGGCATAGGTCACGGAGTTTTCCCAGTCGCCGGTGAGCCGGCCGCTCGTGTCGAAGGCGACGCGCTGGCCTTTCACGTCGCCCCGGGCCTTGAGCGCTTCGAGGAGAAGTCCGACGGCCGCCTCGCCGCAGACCGTATCGCCCGTCTCCTGCAGGAACCCATCCCAGGCCTTCGGGTCGAGGGCCAGAATCCTGGCCACGGCCTTGTCGTTCAGATCGGCGAGGCGTTTGGCCACGAGGTCCTTGAACGGCACGTAGCCGAAGCGCGGACCGTAATGGCAGAAGTCCGTGCTGACCACGAGGAGCGTCTCGGCGTCGGCGAGGCCGCGCAAAGTTTCCGCCAGCGCGGCTCGCTCGGTGGGCGTCATGACGCCGACGATCACTTCGACCATCGCGAAATCCTTGAGGGCGCGCTGGAGCATCGGCAGTTGATTTTCGACGGACCATTCGCCGGCGTGAGCGGCCGGCTGCTCCCGAACGACGGAGCACTTGAGGAGCGCGTCGCGCGCCTCGGCGTCAACGGGGATCCGTCCGAGCGGCGTCTCGTAGGCATCGGCGCGAAGGACGCTCGCCCCCCGGACGGCGGCCTGATGGCTCGGGCCGAGGAGAATAACGCGCTTGTACGAGCGGCCTTTGAGCGTCGCGTACCCCTTGCCCGCCACGGCGCCGGAGTATTCGTACCCGGCGTGGGGGGCGATGAGGGCGACCGGGCGGCGGGGGATCTCGGCACTACCTTCGGAAAGAAAACCGTCCACCATTTGCTTCAGCCGGTCCGCGTCGGCGGGAAACCATCGCCCCGCCCCGGCGCAGGCGTGGACTTTCTCCTTCGGCGATTCGGCGGCGCTCCTTTCGGCCGACCAGGCAACCGCGACAGCCACCACGAAACAGGCCGACACGACGGGCAGGATCAACCACCAGCAGGCGTTCGGGCATCGCGCGTCCATGTCAGGCCTCCTTACAGGAAGTTGGACGGCAGGTTCTCGCTCACGACTTGATTATAAGCCCACGGACCGCCAAGGACAATCCGCTTGGAGCCGGGTGCGGAAGCACCCGGTTATGTTCGCGCGCCGTGGCACGTGCC
>JBAUDW010000002.1:0-3354 GCA_049678285.1 Phycisphaerae bacterium | reverse complement strand
TCCTGTACTTCCAGTTCCGCGCCGTGCCGGTCACGCTCCTGGTGTTCACGGGAATCTTCGTCGCCTGGGCGGGCGGGTTCATGCTGCTGTGGCTTTACGGCCGGCCGTGGTTCCTCGACTTCTCGGTCTTCGGCGTCTCGATGCGCGACCTTTTCCAGGTGCACACCATCAACCTGAGCGTCGCCGTCTGGGTCGGCTTCCTGGCGCTCTTCGGCATTGCGACGGATGACGGCGTCGTCATGGGCACCTACCTGGAACAGAGTTTCCGTCGGCGCGATCCCCAGACCGTGCCGGAGATTCGCGAGGCCGTCGTCGCGGCAGGCACGCGCCGCGTTCGCGCCTGCCTCATGACTACCGCCACCACCGTCCTGGCGCTTCTCCCGGTTCTCACCTCCACCGGCCGCGGCGCCGACGTCATGGTTCCCATGGCCATTCCGTCGTTCGGCGGCATGGCAATCGAGGTCCTCACGATGCTGGTCGTCCCGGTCCTGTATGCGACGGTCAAGGAGTTCCGCCAGCGGACGGGCCTGTCGGGGGGCTTTGTGGGCATCCTCATCGTGGGCACCGCGTATCTCGGCCTCTTCGCGATGGCTGTCTACTGTGCCGCCTGCGATGCGCTCGCGAAACTCCGACGCCGCATCCCATTAACCTAGAAGCGGTTTCAAAACGAAACAGCCCTGTTTGCCCGCCGCAGGCTGAAAAGCAAAGGGCCGGACGCACCCGCGCGCCCGGCCCGTCATCGTCTGGCGTCCCCAGCAGGAGTCGAACCTGCAACCTTTGGCTCCGGAGGCCAACGCTCTATCCAATTGAGCTATGGGGACCTCGGAACTCCCGATTTTATCACCTCGGCTGCCCCTGTCAATGCCCCGCGCCCCCGCGATGCCGACATTCTATGGGCACGCCCGCCCCCGAGGCAGTATAATCCGCCCGAACACAAGGTGGCGCCATGACCGAGACCGACAAACGCCCTCGCTTCTTCGTGCCGGACCTTCCCGCCGCCGCGCCCGCCCGCACCGAGTTGCCCGCCGCCGAAGCCCATCACGCGCTGCACGTTCTTCGCCTGCGGGCGGGCGCGGCGGTGGAACTTTTCGACGGCCGCGGCCAACGGGCCGAAGGACGCATCGCCGACGCCGCGCGACGCAAGGTGACTGTCCAGGTCGATCGCACCTGGACCGAGCCCCAACCCCCCGGGCCGCGCGTCCATCTCGCCTTTGCCGTCCCGAAAGGCAGCCGGGCCGACTGGCTTATCGAGAAGGCGACGGAACTCGGCGTGGCGTCGCTTCGCCCCACGATTTTCGAGCGGAGCGTCGCGGGAAAAGAACCTCTCTCCGCCGCCAAACGCGAGCGATGGACAAACCACTGCGCGGCGGCGGCCAAGCAGGCCCAGGTCAACTGGCTCCCGGCCATCGAGGATGCGTCACCGCTCGGTGAAGTCCTCGCGCGGGCGGCGGGGGCGCTTGTCCTCGTCGGCGACACGGCCGAAGAGGCCATGCCCGTGCTGGAAGCGCTCGCACGCCGCGGCGAGGGAGAGGACATTCTTATCGTCGTGGGCCCTGAAGGCGGCCTCGGGGACGCGGAGCGCGCGATCGTGCGCGCGGCGGGGGCGGTTGCGGTGCGGCTCGGCCGGTCGGTCCTTCGCGTGGAGACGGCGGCGATTGCGCTTGCGGCGGCGGCGATCGCGTCGGCCGAGCGCGCGGCACGCCTTATTTAGCCCGGCGTGAATACACGCCGGGCGCCGTGGCCGGGGGCGTGAATACACGCCGGGCGCCGTTTGCGCCGGGGTGCCGTTTACGCCACGCCGAGGAGAATTTCCGTCAGGCGCTGGTCGATCCGCTCGTAGAGGAGCGGGCGTTTTGCGAGGGCGTCGGGCGCGAACTTCGCCTTCCGAATCCGCGAGGCCGACTTCGCCGTGTACGCCGACAGCACCTCGCACCATTCCGCGCCGGGGGCCTCGTGCAGTTCCTCGAGCATCGCGCATAGCCGCCCGTCCGCGTTCACCTCATCCACTTTGATCTCGAGGGCCTTGTACGCCCGCATGCACCGCTCGACGAAGTCCCACGGCTCCGCCTCCGTCCGGTACGGATGCGCGTCGAAGGTCTTGCAGCCGGCGTACCCGTAATCGGAGAGCAACTTGACGACCAGGAGCGCCTCCTTCGGATTGTCGGCGCCGAAACTCATGTCCTGGTCGTAGCGGAGCGGCTTCTGGGCGTTCAGGTGGATGTCCACGAGTTTCCCCGCCTCGAGGCACTGGGCGAACTCGTGCAGCGGATTCAGGCCCGCCATCTTGATGTGGGCCGTCTCGGGGTTCACGCCCACCATCTCCGGATGCTCCAGCGTCGCGATGAACGCCAGCGCGTGCCCCGCCGTCGCCAGGTACGTGTCGCTCCGGGGCTCGTTCGGCTTGGGCTCGATGGAGAAGACCATCCGGTATCCCTGCTCGAGGACGTATTCCAAGAGGAAGTTCATGCATTCGCGGAACCGCTTGAGGGCCTCGACGGGGTCCTTCGCGATGTCGACGTCGGTGCCTTCGCGGCCGCCCCAGAAGATGTAGACGCCGGCCCCGAGTTCCGCGGCCGTGTCGATGTTCGCCATCGCTTTCTGCACAGCATAGGCGCGGACGCGCGGGTCGTGGCTCGTGAAAGCGCCGTCCTTGAACACCGGGTGGCTGAAGAGGTTGGTCGTGGCGGCGGTGCACCGGATGCCCGTCGCGCGCATGATTTTCTTCGCCTTCTGGACGACGGTGCGCTTCTTGGCTGCGCTCGCGCCGATCGGCCAGAGGTCTTCGTCGTGGTACTCGAAGCCGTACACCTGGCGCTCGCCCAGACCCTTGACGGCCTCCAGGCCGGTCATCTCCGGCCTGGTGGGCGGCCCG
This sequence comes from Phycisphaerae bacterium, assembly GCA_049678285.1. Lineage (GTDB taxonomy): Bacteria > Planctomycetota > Phycisphaerae > FEN-1346 > FEN-1346 > JAPLMM01. The sequence continues at coordinate 482 of JBAUDW010000002.1, read as the reverse complement.
AAGGGGTCGCGCCCCGCGTTCATCACGCACCAGACGCCGAACGCAAACTTGTCCGACCGCTTCACCGCAATCTTCTTCGCCGCCGCTTGCCTGGCCATGGAAAGTCCTCCCTTGCCTGGATGCACCGGGGCGACATGCTATCCGCTTCGCCGCCGTTCGGCAACGATTTCTTGGCGCTCGCCGGAGAATGGCGGCGCCGCCCGCGCGGCCGCGGCGCCCCGCAAATCCCGTTTGGGCGCATCTGACGGGGCCGCTATAATAATGGAAAGGGCCAGCGGGGCCCCGCACGGCGGGACAGTGCCGGACCCCGGGGACGCACCTCGCGTCCGACGCCCGCAATGCTACTGCAAGGAGGCTGCACAATGAAAACCCGACCCGTCCGGACCGTAATCGGCTTCATCCTTGCCCTGGCGATGTTGCCCGCCGTCGGCTGCGCCGCCGAGCCTGCCCCTCCGGGGGCCCCCGCCCCGGCACCCGCCCCC
>JBAUDW010000001.1:0-2689 GCA_049678285.1 Phycisphaerae bacterium | reverse complement strand
CCGCCGCACTGCCGCGAACGAATCCTGTGACCCGGACGCCTTCCGCCACGGCTTCCATCCTGACGCCCAGCAGCGGCTTCGTCGGCCGGGCCGGTGCCCACGGCGCCTGCTGCCTGAGGACCCATTCCCGCCAATCGGCCTCGATCTCGTCCAGCGGCTTGCCGAGCGTTTGGACCAGCGCGGCCGCGCCGGTCGGGTCCTTGGCGTATCCCTCCTTGTAGGTCTCGTAGAAGTCCTTCAGTTTCCCCAACTGGTGCAGGTAGAACATGACATAGTGCGCCTCAGCGTAGCAGAGGCCGGCGTCTTTCAGAAACGCTTCCGGCTCGGTGGTTACCAGCGCGGCAAGCGCAAGGTTCTTGCGGTCTCGCACGGCATCCTGGAGGCCGGCCAGGTCGCGGGCCGGAAGCACTTCGAGCCGGCCTTCGCGCACCGTCGACCGCTGGAAGAGACACGCGAGCCCCTCGAGAATCCACACGGGATGCCGCTGGTTGGCCGCCACCTGATCGCCGTGGTGCAGCGCGTGGGTGAACTCGTGCACCAGGACGTCGCTGAGGCTGAGGCTTTCGAGCGTCCGCGTTGCCGAATCGTAGTGGCCCGCAAACGACGCCGTGGCCAGCGGCCGCCGGTAGTCCGACAGGGTCGGTAGGATGACCGTGACGTTCCACGGCAACGGCTGGCGAAACAGGAACCGGCGCTGCTGGTCCACGTAGGCGCCCAGCATGGCGGTCACGCGGCCCCTCGTGTAGGTGTCGAGCGTCGAGATGTAGACGATGTGCCGCTGATTGTCGATCTGCGTAACATAGCCGGCACCGTACCGTTTCTGAGACGCCTCGGCCAGGGCCTTGGCCTCGGTCGCCAGTCGGGCATCTTCGCCAAGGCCGGTCCGCGGTTTGTCGGGAGGTTTCTCGGCCGCCGCCGTTGTCACGCCGGCCAGCAGCATGGCGACCGCAAGCCATCTTGTGAGCCCTTCGCGTCCCATGATAGAGCGTCCCCCTTGGTGGCAAGTGGGCCGGTGTACATCTGTCACAACCGCTCCGCCATGATCTTGACTATGCGCTCGGCAGCATGACCGTCCCAGAGCGGCGGGGTGGCGGGCGGGCGGCCGTCGCCTCTCATAATTGCCCGATAGCCGGAGAGGATCCTCTCCGGCTCCGTCCCGACCACCAGGTTGCTGCCCACTTCGACGGTGATGGGACGTTCTGTCGTCTCGCGCAAGGTCAGGCACGGCACCTTCAGGATGGTCGTCTCCTCCTGGATGCCGCCCGAATCGGTCAGGACGAGGCGCGCCTCGGCCATCAATTTCAGGAAGTCGAGATACCCGAGCGGCTCCACCAGCCGCACCCCGCCGACCGCCTCGGCCCCTTCCCCTTCCATCATCCCGAACCGCACCATGTTCTTGCGCGTGCGAGGATGAATCGGGAAAATGACCGGCAACTCCTCGGCGATCTTCCGGATCGCCCCGAAGAGACGCTCGAACGCATCGCGATCGTCCACGTTGCTCGGCCGGTGAAGGGTCAGGGCCGCGTAGCCGCGAGGCTCGAGACGCAGATCCTCCAGGATGGGGCTCGACCGCGCCTGCTCCAGGTTCGCCAGCAGTGTATCGATCATGACGTTCCCGACAAAGAAGATAATGCCTTGCTCCGGTTCGAGGGAACGTAAGTGATTGATGCATCTCAAGTTCCGTCGAAGCGCGGCCGATATCTCCGGCATGGGATCCCTGGGGAGGGAGAGAGCCATGCCGACGATCCGCGAAACGCTGGACTTGGAGGATTTGGTCATCACGGTGTACGCCGCCTTGGACGACGCCCTGGCGGAAGCCGGCGTCGTCACGCGGGACGGGAAGTTGGTCCCTCGTCCCGGCCCGGCGCCGGACGTGGACGACCGCGAGGTCCTCTGCCTGGCGGTCCTCCAAGAACTTTTGGGATTCGAGTCGGACCATGCGTTTTACCAGTGGTTCGAGTCGAACGCGGTCCTGCGAAAACTGTTTCCGCGGCGGCTCACGCGGCCCAACTGGGCCGACCGCCGGGCGCTCTTGACGCCCCTCTTGCAGGGTCTCTCCCAGGCGTTCTGTGCCCTCGACGGGGAGGAATCACCCCCCTTTTCATCATCGACTCACATCCTGTCGATGTCTGCCGCCCGGTCCGGGCCGGCCGGAAAGAACGCCTCGGCGGCCTCGCCCAACGCGGCTACTGCGCGTCGCTGAAACGCTGGTTCCACGGGGTCCGCGAGCACTTGGTGTTCACGCCGGGCGGCCGGATTGCCTTCGTCCTGCAGGTGTCGGGCAACCGCCACGATGTGCAGGGCCTCTACGGTCTCTTGAAGACAACCTTCCACGGGCATCTCGTGGGCGACAACGCCTATTGGCCCAAGGCGGCCAAGCGGGAGGCGCTGGCCCGCAAAGGCACCACCGTGACGGCGGCCACACGCTCCAACTGGAAGGTGCAGAATACCGCCGAGGAGAGGGCGCTGCTCAAGCAGTGGCGCGGGAAGGTCGAGCGGCGGATCGGCCTGTTTGACCAGCAGTTCCATGCCGGACGGACGCTCTGCCGCAGCCGCCGACACTACGAGGCGCGCCGCTGGGCTAAGGTCTTGTCGCATAACCTCTCGCGTCATCTGAATCGCAAACTCCGTCGGCCTGCCGAGTCCGTGGCGCACTTCCGGCTGGCCGCTTGAACCGGAGCAAGGCATT